>JBDSXV010000227.1:0-45601 GCA_039926025.1 Dokdonella sp. | reverse complement strand
GAGGATGGCAGCCAGCGACGCGGCGGCGATGCCCTTGCCTAAGGAGGACACCACGCCGCCGGTCACGAAAATCAGGGGGGTCATGGGGGAAGCATTCCGCTTGAAACCCCTATTCTATCGGGTCGCGACGCGGGCGGCGAGTCCGGACGCGCCCGATTTCGCGATTGAGCTGCGGCAATACGGCGCGTTACTCGGCCGTTTCAGGCTCTGCCGGGGTCAGCACGCGCTTTTCCGGTTCGAGCTGCCAGAAAATCCATGCCGAGGCGGCCGTGACGAGACCCACGCAGACAAAGGTCGCATGGAACGCCGGCAGCGCAGCGGCGCCGTGTTCGGCGCCGAAAACGCCGGTGAACGCGCCCAGCAGGCCACTGGCGGTGGCAACCCCAAGGCTCATCGACAGCATCATCACCATCGACAGCAGGCTGTTGCCGCCGCTGGCAAGTTCGCCCTCGAGATCGCGCAGGGTGATCGTGTTCATCGCGGTGAACTGCAGCGAGTTGACCATGCCGAACAGTGCAAACTGGATGATGCGCAGCCACGCCGGCTGCTCGAGCGAGACCAGTGCGAAACTCGCCATTGCAAGACCAACCAGGAAGGTGTTGCCGATCAACACGCGGCGATAGCCGATCTCGCGCACCAGCGTGACGACCATGCGCTTGGACACCATCGCAGCGAGCGCAACCGGGACCATCATCAGGCCGGCTTCCATGGGACTGTAGCCAAGACCGACCTGTAGCAGCAGCGGAATCAGGAACGGCATACTGCCGCTGCCGATGCGCGCGAACAGATTGCCGAGCAGGCCCACACGATAGGTGTGCACGCCGAACAGGCCGAGCGAGAACAGCGGCTTCGGCGCACGCGTCGCATGCAACCAGTACGCGACAAAGCTGGCCATGCCGAAAATGAAGAGCATCAGCACGCTGGCGTGGCGCAAACCAAGCTCCGACAGTCCGTCGAGCGAAAGTGAAATCGCGACCATGCTGAAGGACAGCATCAGGTAGCCACCCAGATCGAAGCGCGACACGGGCGCGCGTGCGTCTGGCATGAAGCGCAGTGTGGCGACAGCGGCGACGAGTCCGACCGGCAGATTGATCAGGAAGATCCAGTGCCATGAGGCCGATTGCACCAGCCAACCACCCAGGGTTGGCCCGATCAGGGGGCCAATCAGCCCAGGCATGGTCACGAAGGTCATCGCGCGCAGGAAGTCGCCGCGCGGCACCGAGCGCAACACGGCGAGCCGACCGACCGGCAACAGCATCGCGCCGCCGATGCCCTGCACCACGCGCGAGGCCGAAAGTTGACCAAGGCTGTGCGCATTTGCGCACAGCAGCGATCCACATGTGAATAAGACGATCGCCGCAAAGAATACGCGACGGGTACCGAAACGGTCGGCCAGCCAACCCGAAGCGGGGATCAGCATAGCCATGGTCAGTGCATACGCGATGACCACCGACTGCATGCGCAACGGACTTTCGTGCAGGTCCGCGGCCATCGATGGAAGCGCCGTGTTGACAATGGTGGAGTCCAGCATCTGCATGAAGACGCCGAGCGCGACGAGCCAGAGCAACAGGTTCGGGAAGCGCTCTTCGTTCGATCGGGACATCGATTTCCCTCGCGCGGCGGGCGCCGCTGGATTGTAACGACAGCACCGCTCGCAGGCGCCGGAGGAATTTGCACACCTTGCGCGGCCGCGCAGCGAACAATTCTGGAGCGGCGTGGCCTTTTTCCGCAATGCTATGCTGGCTTCAACAGTTGCCGGTCTCAACAGCCGCCACGCCAGCTTGGCGCGATGGTCGTGTAGGGAGCCGGGAATATTTCCAGAACATCAGCGATACGCTTGGCCGGCCGACGCGTTGCAGGATCTTGCCTCGGCATGTCGAACGAAACCACGGGTTCCATTTCAGCGCGCTCGCGGCGCGACATGTGACACACACGACGATGCCGACGACCACATTCGCCCGCGCACCGGCCCATCACGGGCAAGAACGTCCACCCGGAAAGCGCGCTGAAACACTGCTCGCCTGGATCGTTGCGATTGCACTGCTCGGCAACGCCTGTCTGCTGGATCCGTGGGCCGACGCGGCCTTCGATGCGCCCAAGCGACTGGTTGCGCTCATGGCCGCGGCCATCGGCGGCGTTGTCCTGTGCATGCACGCACGCTGGCCCCGATGGCGTGACTGGTCGGCGACAGCGCGCTGCAGCGCTAGCCTGGCCGTGCTCGGGGCATTTGGCCTGCTGCTGGCGGCAAGCGTTTCGCCCCACCCGACCCAGTCCTGGTCGACCGTGCGCAGCATGCTGCTGTTCGGCGCGTATCTTGCGATCGGTGCTTCCGATATCGGAGCCCGAATGCGTGGGCGCGTGGCCTGCGTCATCGCTGCCGCCGTCGCCGTGAACATCTGCATCTCGCTTGCGCAAGGGGTCGGCGTCGCGTTGCCGATACCGGTCGTGCAAATGGGCGGGCGTTTTCCCACCGGCGCCCTGCTCGGCAATGAAGCGTATGTCACCCTCGCTGCTGCATTCGCGGCGGCAGCCTGCACCGCGTTCGTGTTGAACACACGGCGTGCGTTGCATCGCTGGCTCGCGCTCGTCCTGGGCGCGTCATGCATCGCGGTCATCGTGGACAATCGGCAATTGACGAGTGCGATCGCGTTGACCGCAGCGGTCATCGCCGTGGTGGCCATTCGAATGCGTCAACGCTGGATCGTCTGGTTCGGCGCCAGTGTGCTGCTGATCGCGATAGCCACGGTGGTCATCCCGCCCGTGCGCGCACTGACGTGGTCACGCGTGCCCGGCGTCGACGTTGAGACCTACCAGCGCCTCACGACCTATCGTCTTGCCGCCTGGGCCGCTGCCGAGGACATGGTGCGGACGAGACCGCTCCTGGGTTATGGCCCGGGCACCTACGCGTCCGAGGCGCAAACGCACCGTCTCGCCGCTGAAATGCGAGTGCACGAACGGCTGCGACCGCCGCCGAACGCTTCCGCCTTCGTTTATGCGCATCAGGAGTATCTGCAACTGGCTGCCGAGGCAGGCATCCCCACTGCACTCGCCTTTCTCGGCGCGTTCGGTGTCTTGCTGGGAGGACTCTTGCGCAAGGTACGTTCACCCGGCCCGGTGGAACCGCTGGCGTTGTTTGGCATTCTTGTTGCTGGCGCCGTCTCGGCACTTGCATGGTTTCCGCTGCAGATCCCGTTCACCGCCATCGTGCTGCTGATGGCCATCGGCCGCGCGTTCCGCGTGGTCGCGATCGTGCACGAGTCCGACACCACGCTACCCGGCGTGCCGAACCCGGATTGAGGATCAGGCACTATTGTTGGCGCGTGGCAACGGCGTGTGCGACCGCACGCGCCAACGCTTCGGAATGGCTCGTGTGCGCACGGAAACCGGTGCGCGCCAGCGTCGTGGTGGCAAGGCGCGTGTCGCTGCAGAACTTCGTGATGCGCGTGCGCGCAACCGCCGGACGACCTCTCGTCAACGCCACTGCATCCAGTAGATAGCCCGCCGCAAGCGCCAGCGCATAAGGCACGCGCACACGATCGAGCGCACCTTGCGGCAACAAGCGGCGGATCATGTCCACCAGCTCGCGCGTGGTGAGGTCCGGTTGATCCGCATAGTTGCACACGTGCACGCCGCACGGATTGTCAATTTGCGTGCACAGGAAATCGACGAGGTTGCCGACGTAGGCGATCGACTTTCGATGGCTGCCGCGGCCGATCATCACGAAACGCTGACGCCGTATCTGCTCGATCAAACGGTGCACGTTGCCGCGCCCGCCTTCTCCGAAAACGACGCAGGGGCGCAGCATCGTCAATGAATGACGTGCCAGGTCGGCGTTCGCCCACTCGACATAGACTGCTTCGGCGCTGGCCTTGCTGCAACCATAGGGCGTGGCCGGAAGCAAGGCCGATGATTCGTCCGCAAGCGCCTGGCCCGGTGAGTAGACGGCGGCCGAACTGACGAAAACGATGCGTGGAACTCCATTCTCTCGCGCCGCTCGAACGATGTTCTGCGCGCCGACGCGGTTGACTTCGTCGTACAGCGAAACCGGCTGCACGTCGTCTCCGTGCGCGGCAGCAAGATTGATCACCGCTTCGCATCGCGTCAGCACTTCGCGCATCGCCGATGCATCGCGCACGTCCGCGCGTGTGGTTCGGTCTGCGTGCATCGCGCTCGGCGCGATGTCTATGTTGCGCACATCGTGCCCCTGGCGCAGCAACTGGTCGACAAGGCGCGATCCGATGAAGCCGCTGCCACCGAGTACGACGAGCTTCATGCGGATGCCAGTTCGTGTGCGCGGCCGCGTCGCGCATGGAGTACATCAAGGAAAACGGCTTTCATGATGAGGCGGAGAAGGCAAGGCAAACGCGAGAGTAGCAGTCGCCTCGAGGCGGCGACAACGGATCAGGAACCCGTCGCGGATACCGCCTGTCCGTATACCCGCAGCAAATCTGCAGTCACCGCAACGCCATCGTGGTGGCGCGCGAGGTACAAACGACCTGCTGCCACCAAGGTCTGCCGCAAGGATTCGTCCTGTCCAAGCCGCCGGATCGCATCGACGAATTCCACCGCGCTGTCGGCAATCAGCAATTCGCGTCCCGACACGACCGGGAGACCTGCCGCGGCGACCGAAGTCGCCACCACCGGAAGGCCGCGTGCCCAGGCATCGAGGATGCGCATGCGAATGCCGGACCCGACATGCAACGGAATCGCGACGATGGAAGCAGCGGGGAACGCGTCGATCGCCTCCGCAGGCGCGCGATGCCAGAGGATGCCGACCCGATCGATCGGCGGGCCTCCGAACACGTGCGCGCGCGCCGTCGGGACGCGTGAAGTCAACAAGGGCATCACGGCATCGGCGAACCATCGGATACCGTGCTCATTCGGCCACCAACCCGTGCTTCCGGCCAATACGATCGAAGGCGCGCCCTCGAGGCGCATCGCACAGTCGAGCTCGCGCGGAAAAGCAGGAGCCACTGCGAAGACATGCGATTCCGCGTTGATGTCCTCCATTTCACGCAGCTGGCGTGCGTCGCTTTCGGTCAGGGCCACGACGCGAGCGGCGACACGCAGCGCCCGGCGTTCTTCGCGGCGCAATCGCCGCGCTTCCCATCGCAACGGCCAAGCCACCGTGCGGAGCCGTGCAACCTGGTTCCAGAGCGAAGACTCGATGTTCTGCATGCGCAATACGATCGGGATCTTGGCCGCTCGCGCGGCGTCGCAGTTTGCCAACGCCTGCAACTGTTCGACGTGGATCAGGTGCGGGCGCCAGGATGCGACGCAGCGCGCAACGCCTTCCTCGATCACGACAGCACGGTGGCGCACCACCGACAGGGATCGCCCCGTTGCAAGCGCGCTGGAAACTGCGCCCAGCCAATGACGCCGCGGCGACACCAGCAGGTGCGGTACGCACACGGACTGCAGCGCATCGAAGGTAGCGGCGCAACGCGCTTCGACGCCGGATTCGACCGGCGCTACCAGCATCAGCTCGTGTCCCGCTGCGGCAAGCCCCTGCATCGTCAACCACAGCGCGAGGCGACCGCCATCTTGCGGCGGCCACGGCGACTTGGTGGCGACGACGAGGATCTTCATGGGAGCGCCCCAGTCTAGTGCACTGCGACGCGCGCGGGACGCTCGCACCGGCCTGGTGACATCGCGGATCGAGGTCACGATGCAGCGCACGGCGATTGTCGAGTAAGGTGACATCGACATTGTTTGGCGCAGTGGTCAGAATCCGGCGTATATGCGCGTACTGTTCGTGACCAATCGATTTCCGGGAGTCTTCACGCGCGGCGACCAGCTGCGCTCGTTCCAGCAAATCCGCCATCTGTCCAAACGGCACGCGATCACGCTGCTGGTGTTCGACAAACCCAGCGGAGATTCGCGCGATCTGGCCCAACTCGAAGCGTGGTGCGAGCGCGTGATCGTTGCGCCGCGCAATCCACTCGGTACTGCATGGCGTGGATTGCGAGCGTGCTTCACCAAACAGGCGTTCCAGGTCGCGATCTACGATTCCGTGCCGGCAAGCGTTGCCCTCCATTCGCTGCTGGCCCAATCGAATTTTGACATCGCCCATGTGCAACTCGCACGCCTGGGTCCGATGCTGCAGCGACTTGCTCCTCTCCCCTGTGTGCTCGACATGGTGGATGCGCTGTCGCTCAACATGGCCCGCCGCGGCATGCTCGATCGAGGCCCGCTCGGCATCGTCGCACGCATGGAAGCCGCGCGTCTGGCGGTCTTCGAGAACGAGCTCAGCCAGCAGGCCGCCGGTGTTGCCATCAGTTCGGCCGTGGATCGCAACAGGATAGGCGCGGGCAAAGCGCAACTGGTCAACAATGGGGTCGATCTCGAATTGTTCCCGTTCGTCGCTGGCGCGGCCGGCCGCGGCGCGGGACTCGTCTTCACCGGCAATCTCGGCTATTTCCCGAATGTCGATGCGGCCTGCTGGTTTTCACGCGAGGTCATGCCGCAGCTGCTGCAGCAGGTTCCGGACGCGCACCTGCAACTGGTCGGCGCACGCCCCGCTGCACGCTTGCGTCGCGTTGCATCGCGTTCGCCCGGCGTCGAGCTGGTAGGCCCGGTTGAGAGCATGCACCCGTTCCTCGCACGCGCGGCCATCGCCGTGGTCCCGTTGCGCAGTGGCTCAGGACAGCAACTCAAGATGCTTGAAGCGATGGCAACCGGAACACCCGTCGTGGCGACGTCGCAATCCAGCGCCGGACTGCGCGCGAAGGACGGCGAACACTTGCTGGTTGCCGATGGTGCAGAAGAGATGACGGCTGCCATCGTGCGTCTGCTCGGCGATCCCGCCCTGCGCACCCGACTTGCCACGCAGGCGCGCGAATTGGTCGAACGGGAGCATTCATGGGAACAATCGGCGCACGAACTGGAAAGGCTGTGGATTGCCGTGGCTACCGCGGCAAGCAGGAACACAGTCTTCGTCACGCCGTTGCCGGCGACTGCCGCCAGCCTCTGAGCGCTCGCTCATTGAAGCGGCGGCGGCGCGACCAGTTTTTGCGCGCGCAGATCGCCTTCGAGCACGCTCACTTCGGCCAGCAGCGATTCGCGCACCGCCTTGGGCAAGGTCGCGATCGCGTCCGTGCTGGCCCACGCGGTGCGCAGGTAAGCTGCGTGCGCGCCCGCTTCGTCACCGAGGATCGTGCGGGCGCGCCCGAGGTTGATGGTGAACTCGGGGCGTTCGCCCTGCGCGATCGCGGCATCGAGCACGGCAACCGCCTGTGCACCCTTGCCGCCCAGGATCAACGCAATCCCCTGCAACATGGGGGGCCGCGGATCTCCGGGGAGAAAGGCGGCTGCTTGCTGCGCCTGATCCGCCGCGATGCCGACCGAGGTCATTGCAACTTCGCCCCGATCGATGCCGCGCAAGGCGCGATCCAGGCGCGCGTGCACGGCAGAGAGCATCCATTCCGCGCGATAGCGGCCGAACTCGGGAAAGAGAAGTGCGAGCAGCACGAGCAATCCGGCCAAGCGGATCGCACGCGTCATGATGCAGGCCTTGGCACGCCAACCTCGCCCATCAAACGGCGACGTTATCATGGTGAGCGCCACACGGGATCCCTGGCCCGGCAAGCAGACCATTCGCTGCCGCTTCGCGTTGTCGGACGCCTTCTCGTAGCGGGCATGTTCTGCAAGCAAGGTGCATGCTCGCGGCGAGCACGATCCTTTGCACGTTTCACTTGCGACCATCCGGATTGAATCGATGACGGTATCGCCCTCCCGCTGGCGCCTGTTCGCCAACATAGGCAGCAGCTACGCCAATGTCGCGCTGATGGCGTTGATCACCCTGCTTGTCGTGCCGCTATACGTGCGCACGCTGGGCCCGGCGCAATGGGGCATCGTGGCCCTGTGCATGACCCTGCAGGGGTTGCTGTTTTCGATAGACGTGGCATTGGCGCCCCTGATGCTGCGCGAGGTCGCGCGCGCGGCGCTGCAAGGCCGACAGCACGATGCCTACCGGCGATTCCGCCGTCTGTATGTTTCTTGCGCGGCCATCCTCTTCGTGCTCGCGCAGGTTCTGATCAGCGTCGTGCAGCACCTGCCCGCGGCGTCGACGTCACGAATTCCCGACGACCTTGCCCTTGCACTGCGCATCGTGCTGCTGCAATTCGCTTTCCAGTTCGCCAACAACGCCGCAGTCGGCTACTGGTACGGGCTGGAATTCCAACGCATGGCGAACCTGCGGCTGGCTGTGTTCATCCTGGCCAAGCACGTCGCAGCGCTGTTGCTGGTGACTCTTTTTTCACCAACGGCCATCGCGTACCTGGTGCCTTTTGCGACGATTGCCGCGTGCGAATGCGTCCTCAATGCACGCAAGATTGGCCATGAGCACGCTGCGACCGCGCGCCCCATGTCGACCGTACCACTTGCAGAAAGCTGGCGGCGTTTGGCGGGTTTCGCATTCGCGACAGGCATCGGTGTACTGACGACCCAGGTCGACCGCCTCTACCTGTCGCTCAACGTGCCCGCCGCGAAATACGGCATCTACTTCCTCGTAAGCAGCCTGATGTTGTCCATGTTCAGCCTGCAGGTGCCGCTGCACCGGGCATACCTGCCGCGCATGGCGACGTCGGAAATACCGGGCCCGACCGTGCGCAGCATGCGCAGGGCGTCACTCGCCCTGCTCGCGCTCCCCTGCCTTGTGCTGGCCGTCTTCCCACAGACGCTGCTGCGCTGGTGGTTGCGTGACGCGACCATCACCGTGGAGGCCGCCGGACTGCTGCGCTTGATGCTGATTGCCGTCGCGATGATGTGCGTGTATGCGCCGAGCGCCACGCAACTGTTCGTGCAGCATCGCTATCGTGCACTCGCGCTGGTCAACAGCTTCGTGCTGATCATTCAACTGGCTGTCCTCGTCTGCCTCACTCCGCGCCTCGGCATGCTAGCCGGTGGCTGGGCATGGCTGGCTTGCGGACTCGTGCAGTTGTTCGCCGCGGGCTTATTCTGGATGGAATCCAGGCATTCGACCGCACGGTTATCGCCATGAATGCAGTCCCTGGCCCGTTTGTCTTCATCTCGATCATCAACTGGAACAACCCGCAAGACACCTTGCGTTGCCTGCATTCCCTGCGCGCGCTGGATTGGCCCAACGCACGCATCGTCATCGTCGACAATGCCTCGCGTGATGACAGCATCGCCCAGATCCAAAACGCCGGCGCGGATATTCTCGTTGTACAGAGCAACACGAACCTCGGATTTTCCGGCGGCCACGAGCTGGCCCTGCGACAGGCACAGGCCGCAGGTGCCGATGCCATCTGGCTGCTCAACAACGATGCCCAAGTCGAGCCAGAAGCATTGCGCGAACTGATAGTCGCGTGGCAGCGACATGGCGATGCCATCTACGGCGGACTGCCACTTTGCCGACGTCGCGATGGCAGCGTGGTGCTGAACATTCCGCAGAAATTCCTGTGCGAGACGCGACGCCCGCGCGCCACCGGTCGCGACGCCGAGGTCGAATGGGATGTCACGTGGCAGCAAAGGCCGGCGCAGCGGGTGGGCGCGGTGGTCGGCAGCAGCTTCTTCCTGCCACTGCGGTTGGTGCAGAAGCACGGCTGGCTCGACGCATCCTGGTTCATGTACTGCGAAGAAATCGACTATTGCTATCGATTGAAGGAATCGGGCGTGCCGAGTTACCTGGTACCGCGATCGATCCTCTGGCACCGGGGTGGCGGCAGCAGCCGGCGGTGGCCGCGCGTAGAGGACTGCATTCACTACTATCACGCGCGCAATGAAATCGAACTCGCACGGCGACATGCCGGCCGCGGCGCAGCCGTGTTGACCGGCGCAAGGAAGCTGTTGCGCAGCTTGTGGGTCGCGCCCGCGTTCCCGTTGCGCGCACGCATGATCTTGCGCGGCGTTCGCGATGCCGCCCGGCATCACATGGGCAAGACCGTGGCGCCGGAAGACTATCTCGATGGGCGGGACAACGATGCGCCGGGATCACGCGCACCACGGCGCAGCTGGCATCCGGGCCTGCGTGGGCGAGCGTTCCTGACTTCCCGCCTCACGAACGCGCTGCGAATCATCGTCGACCGCTTGCGCAAGCCGTCGTGCACGATCGAGCGTATCCATCGCTCGATGATCGCCCATGACCCGCGCTACCCGATCCACATCCGCGAGTACTACCTGTATTGCGTCGCGCTGTTCAAGGATCGCCTCGCGCGCTCCGACACGGCACTCAATCTCGTGTTCGGCGACTACGACGTCGCGTTCGGAAGCGAAATGCCGAGCAGGAAAATCGACATCCAGTTCGAGCACACCCTGGTCAGGCCTGGAGGTCGCGACAGCGAGGATGCGCTGGTCGGCAAGACGCCGTTGCCCGACGGCCAGGGCTGCTACCTCGTGCGTATCCAGAACCTTGCCTATCTGCGCACGCTGGACCTGGTCATCGACTACAGCCGCGCGAACCTCGATCACGTGCGCAACAGCGACGTCTACAACGACTACACGTCTCGCACCATTTGCCTGGCGCCCCTGCTCTATCCGGTCGATTTTTCTTCGACCGCACGCAAGGAGGGCATGATCACGCTCTTTGCGGACGTGCGACAGACACGGCGGCGACGTTTTCTCGATGCCGCGCGGGAGGCAGGCGTTCCGCTGCGCAACGTCACCCGCGTGTTCGACAAACGGGAACTCGCACGCCTGTACAGAAACACCCGCATCCTCGTCAACGTACACCAGACGGATCACCATCACACGCTTGAGGAGCTGCGAGTCCTGCCTGCGCTGCTGTGCGGCGTCATCGTCATCAGCGAGGACGTGCCGCTCAAGGACAGCGTCCCCTACAGCCGGTTCATTGTTTGGTCGAGCCATGCCGACCTGCTTGCAACTGCGCGTGCCGTCGATGCGGATTATGCCTACCACCATCAGCGCCTGTTCGGCGACCCCGCACTGGCCGATATCCTCGGGCGCCTGCAGACCGACAATATCGAAGCGGTGGACCATGCCCTGCAGCAGCTGCTACCGCACCCGCCGCATCGCGCCTGAGCGCAACGCAACTCCTTGACCGCGACCGATGCGGGCGCCATCCTGCCGCCCCTTTGCCACGAGCCTCGATCAGGGCATGAACACCCGTTACAACGCTGCCGATATCGAAGTTCTCTCCGGCCTGGATCCGGTCAAGCGCCGCCCCGGCATGTATACCGACACCTCGCGCCCGAACCATCTGGCGCAGGAAGTCATCGACAACTCGGTCGACGAAGCGCTCGCCGGCCATGCATCGACGATCGAAGTCATCCTGCATGCGGACGGCTCGGTCGAAGTCAGCGACGACGGCCGCGGCATGCCGGTCGACATTCATCCCGAGGAAAAGATTCCCGGGGTCGAACTGATCCTCACGCGCCTGCATGCAGGCGGCAAGTTCTCCAATCGCAACTACCAGTTCTCCGGCGGCCTGCACGGCGTTGGCGTTTCCGTGGTCAATGCGCTGTCCACGCGCGTCGAAGTCACGATTCGTCGCGACGGCCAGATCTACCGCATGAATTTCAAGGACGGCGATCGCGCAAGCAATCTCAGTGTGACCGGCACCGTGCCGAAGAAGCAGACCGGCACGACGCTGCGCTTCTGGCCGGATCCGAAATATTTCGACTCGCCGAAATTCCTGCTGTCGAAGCTGAAACATGTGCTGCGCGCGAAGGCAGTGCTGTGCGCGGACCTCACCGTGCGCCTGACCGACGAGTCCAGCGGCGAGAAGTGCGAGTGGCACTATGAAGATGGCCTGCGCGACTACCTGCGCTCGATGCTCGGCGATACCGAATACCTGCCGAGCGATCTTTATATCGGACACTTGCAACGCGATACCGGCAGCGTGGAGTTCGCCGTCGCATGGTTGCCGGAGGGAGAGCTGACGCAGGAAAGCTACGTCAACCTGATTCCGACCGCGCAACACGGCACCCACGCCAACGGGCTGCGCTCCGGCCTCACCAATGCGCTGCGCGAATTCTGCGAATTCCGCAACCTGCTGCCGCGCGGCGTCAAGCTCGCGCCGGAAGACGTGTGGGATCGCCTCAGCTTCGTGCTGTCGCTGAAGATGATGGATCCGCAGTTTTCCGGCCAGACAAAGGAACGGCTGTCCTCCCGCGACGCGGCCGGCTTCGTCGAGAACGCGGTACATGATGGTTTTTCGTTGTACCTCAACCAGCATGTCGAGCTCGGCGAGAAGATCGCCCAGCTCGCGATCGAACGCGCGTCACTTCGGCTCAAGGCCGAGAAGCAGATCGTGCGCAAGAAGATCACCCAGGGCCCAGCATTGCCAGGAAAGCTTGCTGATTGCGCGTCGAGCGACTTGTCGCGTACCGAACTTTTCCTGGTCGAGGGCGATTCGGCCGGCGGTTCCGCGCGGCAGGCACGTGACAAGGATTTCCAGGCGATCCTGCCGCTGCGCGGAAAGATATTGAATACGTGGGAAGTTGAATCGGGTTCCGTACTCGCCTCGCAGGAAGTGCACGACCTCGCGGTCGCGATCGGCTGCGATCCGGGCAAGGACGACATCTCCGGCCTGCGCTACGGCAAGGTCATCATCCTCGCCGATGCGGACTCCGACGGCCTGCATATCGCGACGCTGCTGGCTGCCTTGTTCCTCAAGCACTTCCCGAAACTCGTGCGTGACGGTCATGCCTTCGTCGCGATGCCGCCGCTGTTCCGCGTCGATGTCGGCAAGCAGGTGTTCTACTGCCTCGACGAAGCCGAGCGCGACGCCATGATCGAGAAGATCGAGCGCGAGAAGATCAAGGGCGCGGTCAGTGTCACGCGCTTCAAGGGCCTGGGCGAAATGAACCCGCCGCAGCTGCGCGAATCGGCCATCCATCCGGATACGCGTCGCCTTGTCCAGCTGACGATCGAAACGGACGACGGCACCAGCAAGGTGATGGACATGCTGCTGTCCAAGAAACGCGCGTCGGATCGAAAGGAATGGCTGGAAACCAAGGGCGATCTCGCTTCGCTGGAGGTCTGAGAGCAAGCCTGAGCGGGCGTGCGCGCGGCCAGTCCGCGTGCGCGCGATCGAGTGTCACTCCCGCGCAACGGCGGCAGATTTCCTTGCAGCCCGCGCTGCGCGATATTTTCGAAAGAAGAGTCCAGGGCAACCGCTGTTCGAAGCCAACGCCCGATCGTCGCAGGCGCGGAGACCGGCTCGGCATAGCCATCAAAATTTTTGATATACACGTCACAAAAAACCCGTACACTCATGTGTAGCAAAAACTGAACTTCTCGTCGCGACGCAACGTCTCGATCGATCCACATCGGGGGTGGGAGATGCAAGCCAGTCGGCGCATTCGGGCGTATGCCCTGATGGTTTTCGCGTTCGCGGGAATCCTGACCAACACACAGTCGGCGCGTGCCAGCGCGGAAAATCCGGCGATCGGGCCATCGGACCCTGCACCGGGCGCGACCCTGTTGTTTCCGTATTTCGAAGTCGACCTCAATTCACCCGCTGGCGTGGACACGCTGCTGACCGTGCACAACTCCAGCGCGACAGCGATTCTCTCGCATGTGACGGTCTGGACCGACCTCGGTTATCCGGTACTGACGTTCAACGCCTACATGACGGGATACGACGTCTTTTCGCTCGACATGCGCAGCGCGCTGGTCGATCGAACGCTGCCGAGGACCGCGTCGGCCGGTCAGGATCCGACGGACACCATTTCGCACAAAGGCATGTTTTCGCAGGACATCAATTTCGCCAGTTGCAACGGGCAATTGCCGTATGCGACGCCCATCCTGACGCCCGCGTATGCCGCTGACCTGCGCTCGTTGCTCACCGGTGGGCCTGCGACTTACCTCTCCAACAAGTGCGCCGCCGCCTCCCATGGCGATTCCATCGCGCGCGGTTACGTGACGATGGAGACGGTCAACAACTGCACGCAGCGTGTGCCGAACGACCCGACTTATTTCATCCAGGACGTGACCTACCAGAACGTGATGGCCGGCGAATATTTCCTGGTCGACCAGGGCAATGCGCTGATGCATCAAGGGCCCGCGGTGGCGATTGATTCCTCGTACAACGATCCGAGCATAACGACGCCAGGTGCCTACACCTTTTATGGCCGCATGAACGGTTGGGATGCCTCCGATCGTCGCGAGCCGCTACCCACCACGTGGGCTGTCGATACATCGGCCGAGCGCACCGAGGCGATCGTCTGGCGCGATCCCAAGGTCCAGATCACGCCCTTCAATTGCAGCAACCCCGGCTATCCGGCGGGTTTCCCGCTCGGGCAGGAACGCACACTGGTGTTCGACAACCAGGAACAGCCGCAAGCCATCGCCGCCACGCAGCCGTTCCCGCTCGTTGCTCAGCGCGTGACGCTGGACCCGCCGACATCGGGTAAACCGGCTTGGGCGTACCTGGGCCTCAGTTTTTCGTCCGTCGCCGCGGGCGCCAATCCACCCGCCGATCCGTTGGCACAACAAGCCTACGTAACCGTATTGCAGTACCCCGAGTCTGGCGCGACCAGCACGGGATCCGGCGCCATCTCGCTCGACACCGGCCTCGCTGCACAACACACCCACCCCAATCCTTGATCATTGCGGCATACAGCGGGGATTCCATGATGAACAAGCTTCCCAATACCTTCGGTGGCTGTTTGCTGGGCGTGCTGGTCATGCTCGGCGGCACAACAGTCAGTCCTCCTGTGCAGGCAGCGATCGGCGCGCTCGACCGGGTTCCTGCTGCAACGCTGCTGCTGCCCTACTTCGAAGTGGACCTGGCGGACGCCAACGGTCCGCAGACGCGCTTTACGGTGGTCAACGCATCGGCCAACCCGGCGCTGGCGCATGCCACGCTGTGGACTGACACCGGCGTACCGACCTTCGCACTCGACCTCTATGTCGGTGGACGCGGCTCGGTCGAGGTGGACTTGCGACAATTGTTCGCCGGCGTAGTGCCGCAAACGTCTCCCGGCGCTTTCGCAGCTGGTCCGGATTCGACGCCGCACGTTGCTTTCCCAAGCTGCCCCCTCGCCGCCTCTGCACTGTACGCGGGGATGCCGGCACCCGCACGATTCAGTAATGCGCAGATCGCACATTTGCGCGCGGCGCATACCGGCCTGGCATCCGCCGCATTCGGCAACATGTGCTCGGCTGCTCCCCACGGTGATGGAATCGCACGTGGCTACGTCACCATCGACGTGGTCAATTCCTGCACGTCCAATTTCCCAAGCGACTCCGGTTACTTCATCAGCGGCGGCACCGGCAAGGCGTCCAATCGCAACGTCCTGTTCGGCCAGTACACGACGCTTGAGCGCGGCGACCGCGTGACTGCCGCCAGCCCGCTCGTTTCAATCGAAGCGAGCAACACCGATCCCATTACCAGCGTCGCCGGCAGCTACACGTTTTATGCAGCGTTTGTCGGCGCCTCCGCAGCTGACAATCGCGAACCCCTGGGCACGCATTGGCAGGCTCGCTATATCGACGTCGGTTTCTTCGACCCGGGTTCGCAATTCGTCATCTGGCGTGACCCAGGATTCCCGCACGCACCTTTTGTCTGCGGTTCACTGCCGACCGATTTTCCTCGCCAGCAAGCGGAAATTGTCGCCTTCGACGAGTCGGAAAATCCGTCGGTGCTCGATTCGGGCAATGTCTATCCGAACCCGCAGCCACCGCCGACCTCGCCCGCCCCTTGGATGACGCAACGCGTCGACGCGGTCGTGATGTCGCCGTTCGCGAGCGGATTCATGTTTTTCAATCTCAATACGGCACCGCCCGGCACGGTTGCTTCGACAACGGGCCAAATGCAGTCCTACGTCGGCGTGCGTCAGAGACTCAATGGTACGTTCGGCGCGGAGCTGCCAGCGACTTATCTGTACGGACCGCAAGACAACATGTCCATGATCATAGGCTACTGATATGAGCCCTATCCGGATTTTCCGTGGTCTCTCGCTTGTGATGCTCCTGGGTGGCGCGACTGGCACCGCCAGCGCCTGGACTCCGGAGACCTCTATCGGCTGCGGCGCCAGTTGCCCGGCGCGAATTCCCGATCGCAACGGCGCCACCAACGGCCAGGTAAGCATCAATTTCACCGTGCCCGGCGGTCTGTGCGCAGGCGGCACATTTGCAGGCTACGCGGTGGACGTGGACATACTCCACTCGCATATCGGCGATCTCAGCGCCACGTTGGTCAGCCCGAGTGTGCAGACCGTGCAGTTGCTCAATCCTCTGTCCGGCGGCGTGTGTGCAGGCGACGACATCAACTCAAGGTTTCGCGATGGAACAGGTTCATCGACAGCAGTCTGTGGCAATTTCATCCCGGCTGTGGCAGGCGTGATCACGCCCGCGTCGTCTTTGTCTGCCCTCGGTTCCACCGTTGCTACCGGAGCCTGGCACATCACCGTAACGGATTCATCGCACGGCGGCGACGGTCAGATCACAGACGCTGCCCTGGTCATCCGCTGCAGCTACAGCGACGAAATTTTCTTCAGCGGATTCGGTTTTGACTGAGTGCCGGGCGCGCATCGTTCGCGGCCAAGCAGGCAATCGATCCAGGTCGGCTCATTCATCCGTAGTGGAAGTGTCCAACATCGCAATTCGCCATACGGGCGCGGCGATTCTTGCGCTGGCATTCTCCGGCTGCATGCAGGCAGGCCTGCGCGTTGCCGATGCCCCGGCAGCGACTGGCGGACCACGGCTCGAAGTCGTTGACAAGCACGCTGACCAGTACCAGTTGCTGGGCAATGGGCGGGTTCGAATCTTGTCCCGTGGCGAGTTCGTTCTCGATCACGAAGATCAAAACCACCTGTACATTGCGATCTATCCGGCGAACGCGCCGATTTCCGCATCGCCGCTTCCTGCTCTGGAGCCCGAGCACGAATCGCCAGTGCGCAATCGAACCGGCGCCATCAAACTCGTCGATGTCGGTCACGGTCTGCCGCATGCAGGACAATGGCGCGACAACTTTGCAGTCGGCGACCTCCTCGGCGATGGTTCCACTCAGCTGATCTTTCCGCCTGCGCGGAAGTCTGGAGACCTGCCAGCCTTGTTTCGCGAACAAGGTGACCAGTGGCAACGCGTTCCATTGCGCGTGCCCGCCACCGGCTACGACTACGGCGGCGCGGCCATCGCAGACGTGGATGGCGACGGGCGCAATGACCTCGTTCTCGCTGCCCACCTCAAAGGCTTCAGCGCGTTGCACGCCGAAGCGGACGGGCATTTTTCCCTGTTTGATGCCGGCTTGCCGAATCGGCAGAAGGCTGAGATTTCAGGCAGTGGCGTGGCGGTCCTGACGCTACCGTCCGCGGCGGGCTCCAAGGCCGCAACCGTCCTGCTGCTGCGCGAATCCGTCGCTGGCGGTGCGAGCCGACCGCTCATGCCCGGTATCGCCGCATACCGATACGATCCGGCAGGGTTTATCGGCACGCCTCTTGGCGAAAACAAGAAAATGAGTGGCAACAGCATGGCATTTGCAGCTGCAACGCCGCGCTGTGCAGCCAAGCTGGTCATCGGCAGTTCCTACCTCGGCCCACCTCCGTTGCTGGAAAGTTCCGACGCCATTCGATGGACCGTTCGCACGATCGACACATTTCCTGATCCCGCAGCGCGCGTCGGTGCCGTCACCTTGGGCGACGCCGATGGCGACGGTTGCAGCGATCTGGCCGTTGCCTACAGCCGCCGCATCGGCGCTGCTTGGCACAGCATGATGGATGTATACCTCGATCGCGGCGACCACTGGCTGCGGATCAATCTGCTGGACCAGCCGCGCGACGCACGCGTGACCGCCATGGCATTCGGCGCAACACCGAAACATCCGGCGGGCGAGCTGTTGTTTGCACTCGACAACAACGGAACATTGCGCGCCTACGACATCAGCGGAGGTTCCGGCGAGATCCTGTTCGAGCGCGCTGCGCCGGAATGGCGGCACGGCTGTGCCGCCAGCGATGTCCGCATTTTGCCGGCGGATACGAATGGCGCCTTGCGGATCGCTGCGAGCTTTGCGGGCGAACCCATCATGGGCGCGTTCGACCGTTGCCCCAACGGCGGCGGCATCGAGGCCTGGCGAATCGATGATGCGAACTTGAAGTAGCACCGCGCCCTGCGATCGCGAGTCACCGGGCAGCGGCCTGCTGGATTGATCCTCCTCGGATCGCACGGATCCGCTGGAGTCGATCGGGGATCTGACTTCGCTGGAGTCCTGCGGCATACGGCGGCGCCGGACCGACCGCAGGTAGTCAACTTTTCGCTGAACAGCGACCTCGCGACGGCGTATGTCAACAACAACTCGATCGCCGACAACACCTTTGCGACAACGGTGGAGGCGCTGGGCGCCATCGTCGCCACCGGCGCGACCCTGACCAACAATATCCTCATCAATCGCGGCATGCGCGAGATCTACTTGCCAAGTTCCACGCTGCTTCTCGACAATGACATCGATTTCATCAGCGGGCCGCCAGCGGCGGGCAGCGCGAACAACGTCAATGCCGATCCGCAATTCGCCAGCATGACCAATCATCATATCCCGCTCTCGTCACCTGTTCGCGACGCCAGTGACAATACGCCGCCGGGTGGTTTACCAGCCTGCGATCTCGACGGTGATCAGCGGAAGGTCTTTGGCACGTCGACATGAGCGCGTACCAGACGCAGGGCGACAACATTTTCTCCGATGGCTTCGAGCATTGAAGGCCAGTGCGCTCGCCCCTACCCGCCCAACGAGCAGATCGAACACGGGCTCAATGGGGCCGCGTCAATTCGATCGCCGGGCGCGGCAGCGCAAACAGGAAGCCTTGCCCAATACTGCATTCGAGCCGCATCAGTGCCTCGCACTGGGTTGGTGTTTCGATCCCTTCGGCAATGACTTCGAGGCCGAGCGATCCTGCAAGCGCACAGATTGCGCGGACCACGGCGACGCTGCTGCCGGTCAGGTCCGACTTCAGCTCGGACACAAACGAGCGGTCGATCTTGAGCGAATGCAATGGGAAGCGATGCAGATACGAAAGTGACGAATAGCCGGTGCCAAAGTCGTCCAGTGACGTCAGCACGCCGGCGTCTCGCAGACTCAACATCGTCGCGCAGGCTTGCTCCGGATTCATCAGCAGCGCGCCTTCAGTGACTTCGATACGCACTCGCCAAGGCGGCACGCCGTACGCCTGCAATAGATCGAGCAGGTTGGCGGTCAGATTGGGGGAACGGAAGTGCCTCGCTGAAACGTTGATGCTGACGTACGCCTGGGATTCATGCAGTCCTGAAATGGCACCGAATACCTGTTCATATATCTGCCAGTCAATCTGTTCGACATTGCCCGATTCTTCCGCAACGGTCAGGAATGCGCCGGGCAGCAGGAGGCCGCGCGAGGCGTGTCGCCAGCGCAGCAGCGCTTCATAACCGAGCACGGCGCCATCGGCCAAACGCACGATCGGCTGCAGATAGGGTTCGAATTCGTTTCGCGCCAGTGCCCGGCGCATGTCGCTCTCCAGATCGAGCATGTTCAACGCTTCCAGGCGCAACTGCTCGTCGAACAATTCGTAGCGCTGCCGACCACGCGCCTTCGCGCTATACATGGCGACGTCGGCGTCGCGCAGCAGTTCTTCAGGCAGCGTGTAGCGTCGGTGCGCGAGCGCGATGCCGATGCTGGCGGACGAGTAGATTTCCTTGTCGCCCAGGCGAATCGGATCCACCAGGGCTTCCATTACCTTGTCGGCAATCTGGAAGGCGTCCTGCACGCTCGCGATATCCTCCATCAGGATGGTGAACTCGTCGCCGCCGAGCCGCGCGATGGCATGGGGTGAATGCACGCAACGCGCGATACGACGCCCCGCTTCGATCAGGAGGTCATCGCCGAGCAAGTGCCCCACCGAATCATTCACGACCTTGAAACGGTCCAGATCGATGAACAGGACGGCGAACAGCCGCGAAGGATTCTTCCTGTAACGCGTCAACACTTCCTTGAGACGCTTCAGCAACGACGCGCGATTGGGTAGCCCGGTCAGCGCGTCGTGGAAGGCCTCGTGCTTCAGCCGCGACTCCGCCTGCTCGCGCACGACGATCTGTTCACGCAGGTCCTGGTTTGCAAGTTTCAATTCCTCGGTGCGCTCCTCGACCCGTTGCTCGAGCTCGACGTGCGCGCGTCGCAGGCGCTCCTGGCTCTGCTTGCGCTCGAGCGCCGTGGCGATATGGAACGAGGCGAACTGGAGGATTTCCTGTTCCGGCGGACCGTAGTCGTGCTCGGCGTCATAGCTCTGCACCACCATGACGCCAAAAGCATGATCGTCGAACAGAAGCGGCACCCCAAGCCAGCACTTGGGCAAGGTACCGAAGATCACCATTTCTCCGGCATCCCTGAGCGCACGAATCTGAGTTTCCGTGGCGAGCAACGCATGTTTGTGACGCAGCACCCATTCGCTGATGCCATTGGTCAGGCGTCGCGTCTGCAGAGGCAGATCATGTTCGTCGACGAAATACGGGAAGCTCTGGTCGCTACCATCGGACGACAGCAGCGCGATGAAGAAATTGCGTGCATTGAGCAACTGCGCGACGACATCGTGCACGCCGACATAGAACTCGTCGATACCGCCGCGTTCTCCCGCGAGTTCTGCAATCCGGAACAATGCGGCCTGCAGGCGCTGAGCACGCTGGCGTTCGAGCACTTCTTGACGCAGAGCCTTGTTCGCTTCGGCGAGCTCGGCCGTCCGACGCTGCACTTCCGATTCGAGACCGGCTTGTACCTGCTTGCGGGTCAGCGCCGACAGCGTTTGCTGCGCGACGAAGGTCAACAGGTCCCTGTCACTTTCACTGTAGTGCCGGCTTGGATCATAGCTCTGCACAACCACCGCACCGCGCACGCGCTCGCCTTCGATCATGGGAACACCGAGCCAGTCGACGCAGTCTGGTCCCAGGCGGGCGTCGTACTCCCACCCAAGCGTTGCACGCAGGGCTTCGCTCGAACCGTGCATCGCGCGTCTACTGTGCACCACGGCGAATGTGAGGCTGCTCGGGTAGTCCCTGGCGAGGATCTCCGTGCGGACACCCGTAATCGTCAGATCGTCCGTATCGGCGTAGTACGGAAAATACATTGCGTCACGCGCGTCATCGTAGATCGCAATGAAGAAGTTTTCGGCATAGGTCAGGCGGCCGACAACCTCGTGTACGCGCGAAAGCATCTCGGGGACGTCGATATCGGAATAGGCCAGATCCGCGATCGCATAGAGTGCCTGTTGCAGATGTTCGTTGCTCCTGGCCGCCGCAACCTCGCGCCCGAGGTCGTGCACGCGAAGAAGCTCGCGCAGGCGCAGGTCGAGCAGATCGATCCAGGCACCTTCCTCGTCTGCCCAATTGCGTGGTTGGATCGAAGAAAGATCGAACGTGAGGCAAAGCCGTGCGCGCCCTTCTGCAAGTTTTACGACAACCACGCTGTCGGCCGGCTGGCTCCCTGCCGACTCGCTGGCCGCCTCTTCGACGAGCCATGAAAAGGTAGCGCAGCGGCAGCCGGTTCGCTCGCGCGCGGATCGCTCGGCCAGGGCGCCGAAACGATCGAGGTCGTTCGCCTCAAGAGCCAGAATCCAGGCAAAAGCATGGTCAGCAAGACGCGCAGTCCGCGCCGGTGATTGAGGACGCAGTAGTCCTGACAGCCTCTGCACACGTACCCCCAGTGCCAATCACCCTAGCACCCGTTGGCCGGGCTGTCGAAGAATTTCGCGTGGACGATTGCCGCACGCCCGGCAGACACCTGGAAGCTGAAGCTGTCCGCCTCGATGAACTTCGAAGCGCTCCCATGCCAAGCCACGGACATTGACGCCTCGGCCTTCCGCGTAGCCGCAGCAAGGTTGGATCGCTCATTCACGCGACGCACCACGCGCACAGACGAACGCCTCAGTTTGCCACGTGCTGCAGGAAACGATCGGTGTACTGCAGCGACGAGGTGCCGCTCACCGAATTGCACGTCGCTGAAGCGGAGCCGGAATTGCCGGCACACGGCGTATCGCGATCAAGCGACCAGTAGTGCACGCCGGCCAGACCCTGGGCTGCCGCGTAGTTCATTACCGTGTCCACATCCGCGGTGGTGAAGATCTCACTGGACACATCATTCATTCCGATCATCGGCGTAAGTTCGATCTTGCTCGCCGGTATGCCGTAGGTATGCTCCAGATTGGTCGTCGCCTGGATTGCCGACAGGCCCATGTTGCAGGCGCCCGCAGACACGACGCACACGCCAGGACTTGCACCGCCGAAGTCCATCACCATGAGGTTGATCGTGTAGTTCTGCAGGCTCGAGGCCTGGATCGTTTTCACTGTCGTATCGCCCAAACTGTTCAACCCGCCGTAGCTGCCGTCGGAAGCCGCGAGCGTCGCCAGCGTGAAGGAGAAGCGCAGGCTTGGATACGTTTGTTGCGCGGCGGCGGCACCCGCAACCAGCGCACTGATCTGCGCCGGCGACTGGCCGCCTTCGATGTCGAAATCGATGCCGAAGAGGTGAGCTGTATGGTATTTCGCGATGAACTGCGCCATGCCACCCGCGCCGCCACACGTGAACACGCCGGCCGCGCCGCCGGTGGACACGACGTAGTACACGCCGGCATCGGAAAGTGCGTTGATATTCGCATCGATGAAACTGGTCGGCGAGATTCCGCCCCAGCTCTCGCTGCCGCACTCACCAGTGGCGAACGCGAGCGTGACAGCACGCAGATTCGGTTCGACGGTCGACACCAGGCTGCCGCTGCCAACCAATGGGATCGCCGCGCCCGTGACGGCCGTCTGCATCACGTTGGTGTTCCAGTTGAGATTGATGGTGATGTCCTTGTAGGGACTGAAAAGAAACCCCTGCGGCAGCGGCCCCCCCGCGGAATCGAAACCATTCTTGAATATGGACTCGTCGGCAGGATTGCCCGGACCCGCATCGCAAGGACCCTGCGACGTCCAGGGTTGGCCGGAGCCGCCGGCGCCACTGTGTGTCGCCGGATCGTCTCCCTGCGTCCACCAGTTGGCCTGATAGTTCGCGCCGTTCTCACTGCTCGCGTCGCCACCGTTGTAGGGCGTCGCTGCGGTCCATGCGTCCGCACAGGGAGGATTTTCCTGTGCGTGCGCCGCGGACATCGGCACCGCAAAAAACAGGAGCGCCGATAAAAGCATTGGAATGATGGAGCTCACTTTGAAGGCGCCCGAAAACGACCAATGAGCCGATGACTTCATGTGCATGCTGCTGTCCCTGGTCGGAGTTGATCGCTCTGGCTCGCATTGCGGGCACCCCGCAGCTGAGTGCTGCATGGAACGCTCGCCCGTTTTCCATGCGCGAGGCGAGTTCGCGCCAGGAGCAAGCTAGGCGCCGATGACAACGTTGTCTATCGGCTCATTTCCGATCTGTGACCGATCGCCTGAAAATATCCCGTGCACCCTGATGAAGGCTCAGCCAGGGGCGCAAACAGCCTCATCCCAGTACCGAAACTCAAGCGATTCACCGTCGTCGCTGCACCGCTTCTCGGTTGCAGGGTCATGCGTGATCCAGACATCGCGGATCGCGTCACCGGTGTCGTCGAATCTGGAAATGACCACAACCAGTCGACGATCGGCCAACGCTTCAATCAACTGAGTCACTGTTGCAATTGGAGGATCGATCCGGAAGCTCGTCAACTGATCGACATGGATGCGCCAGAAATGGCCTTCGAATCCGATCGTATCGTCGGCCGGATCGACAACCAGGGTGAACATGCCATCGGGAGACGTGTATCGCTCGGTCGGCACGGCGTATTCCAGGTTGGCAGATCAGGGTAAGAAGACTGTACTGGACAGTCTCACGGCATCGCCCCATCAATGGCACGCATCACGGTTCCGGGCAATCATGCAGCATGTTGCAAAACCGAGCGGGTCTGGCCAACGGCCTGACCCGCTCTTGCTCATGCGGTGTCAACGCCTGACTGGAACAACACCATCGAAACCATCGGCGAAGATGCGATCAGAAGGACCATCAAGATTGATCAGCGAGACCGTCGGCACCACGACATTCGCATAATTTCCTGTACCGGACTGGATCAACCCGCTCACCGTATAGGCAACATCGCCGTCAGCAAGAAAATCGCTGACGCCGGTGACGGTTACGGTCTGCGCAACGTTCCAGTCCGCGGTCGTGAATGTCAGCTGCGTGGGCGCAGCAACACCTTCAGTTGCATCATCGGAAACGAAGGCGATGGTCACATCGCCGACCGGCGGCACGGCAAGCACGACCTGGAAGCTGGCGGATGTTCCGTCTTCGCCCGTGACGAGTCCACTGACAGGCGTGATATCGACCGCACCGTCGGCGAACGGCGTCGTGTCGCCGGCCACGTTGTTGGCGAGGTTCTGCTCGGGCGCAAAAGGAGCCGTCGTAGCGATGCTCGCGTTGTTGAGGATCTCGGTGACGCCTGGCGCGACCGGATACGTTACGTCGACCGAAAATGCGACCGAGCCATTCGCGCCATCCGCAAGCGCACCGAGCGGAAACTCGCAGGTGCTGCCGGCATTCGCGTCCGGCGTGCACACCCACCCGGCAGTACTTGTCGCGGCCTGGAACGTCGTACCGTCCGGCACGGTTTCAGTGATCGTCGCGCTCGGCGCACCTGCTGCGCCTACCACCGTGTAGCTCAGCGAGTAAGTGACGCTGCCGTTCGGTGCGACACTGACATCGCCATCGGACACAGTGAGAGCGATATCCGCCGGCTCTTCGTAGCCAAGCGTCAACCACTCCTGGACGGAAACCACGACTGATCCGTTGTAACCACCGGTCGACACCATGCGCAGTTTGCCAGCGCTCGAAATGCCGATGATGTCGCAGATATTGCTGACGCCGGTCGGCTTGGGTGGGCCACTTTTCCAGCTGTCATCGCGAAAATCGTAGACCCAGGTGTCGTTTTTTGCCGCAGTGCCGGTGCCGTTTGGGTCACCTCCCGTAAACAGCACAAAATCAAGTCCTGGGAGCCCTTGGGCCGGCCCTGCCGCCATCGGTACGCCCGCTCCAAGTCGACCAACGGTGCCTCCCGGATAGGAAGGACCGGCAGTCCAGCTGATGATTGTCGGATCAACCGCATCGATCGTGCCGATCTGGGTGTCGGACAACTCAGCGGCCAAGACCTGGCTATAGCCGCCGACGACGATGATGTGATTTCCGACGATGCCACTGCGT
This sequence comes from Dokdonella sp., assembly GCA_039926025.1. Classification (GTDB taxonomy): domain Bacteria; phylum Pseudomonadota; class Gammaproteobacteria; order Xanthomonadales; family Rhodanobacteraceae; genus Dokdonella_A. The sequence continues at coordinate 20,517 of JBDSXV010000227.1, read as the reverse complement.
AAACCGGCAGTAGCCGTCCCGATTTTCGGGGTGGCCTGCTGCCAGGTGTTCAACTGCGTGTCGTAGACCTGTACCGCGTTGAGATCTCCCGATCCGGAGTAGCCTCCAATCACATAGACATAGCGATCTTGATAGGTACCGATCGCATAGTCGCCCGTGGCTTGAGGGAGCGGCGCGCCCGCTGTCCACGTATCGGTGGCGATATTGTAGATGTCCATTTCGGTGACGGGTGAGAAACCAGATCCATAACCCCCTGGCACGAAAATCCTGCCACCGACCTGCGCGGCGCTCAGCTGCAGGCGCGCGGCCGGCAACGGCGCCATCGGTGTCCAGGTGTCAAACGTGACGTCATAGCGCAGGACTGCAGCGGTATTGGCGAAAGAACCGTCACTGCCGCTGATCACGTAAACGTAGGCATCGTTCGTCGGATATGTGCCCATGCTGTAGGACGCCAGCGCATGTGCCCATCGCGCCGAAGGCATGGCGGTCTGCGACGTCCAACCGTCGTTTGGAAAAGCTTCGAAACCAAAGGGAACGGGGGACGTTGGAGGCGACAGATGGCGCGGAGCCCGCATTGAAGCCCAGGCACTGACCTGCGCCTGAACTTGAGTCGGGACGGCGCTTGCGGAAACGAGGACGATGGCCGCGACGGCCGCGGGAAGACGATTCATGCAGTATGCCCCTTGGTGACAGAAATGGCGCGAACCGCGAAGCGCGGCGCCCTATCCGGATTGACGCAAGAAACGCGCCACATCTTATTGAGCGATAGGGTGAAAACCCAAACGTATCGCACTCGCGGCAGGTCACTCATCGACTGCGCGTGTCGCAATCGAACCTGGCTATCTGATCGATAAATCCACGCAAAAGCAGAGAGAGCGTCAAGCGCATCACGTCGATATGGCCGGCCTTTGAACAAGATACCGGCTCGGCGGCACGCCGATCACGCGCTTGAACATCGTCGCGAATGCGGAGGCGCTTTCGTAGCCGAGATCAAATGCGAGCTTGGTCACCGTTTCGCCGGCGGCCAGCCGCGGCAATGCGGCGAAGATCGACGCCTGCCGTCGCCATGTCGCAAAACTGAGCCCAGTCTCCGAGCGGAATTTTCGCGTGAACGTGCGTCGGCTCAGCGCGAGATCGTGACACCAGTCATCGATCGTTTCGTGCGGTGACGGATGTTCGAGGTAAGCGCGACAACGCGCCGCTAGCCGCGCATCCAGGGGAAACGGAATGTCGAGCGGAAGGACCGGCGCCCGAATGATCTCCTGCACCAGCAGCGAAAAAATCAGATTGGCGCGCGATCCCGATTCGAACGGCAGCGGCAGATCCGCCGTCTCGAGCAGCAACTGGCGCATCAGCGCAGAGATACCGACCACGCGACAATCGATCGGCAGCGCCGCGTCGACGCTGGCTTCGACATAAACACTACGCGTGCTCACGTGCGAGAGAGCAGTCACCTCGTGCTGCATCCCGGCTGGAATCCATACCGCGCGCTCTGGCGGCACGATCCAGCGACCGGCTTCAGTGCCGACAACCATGGTGCCGGTCGCCGCATACAACAGTTGCGCACGCCGGTGACGATGCGGCGCGACATCATGATGCGTCAAATATTCGTTGGAAGTCGCGACAATATCGCCGGGCAGCGAGTCGGCCTGGGTCGCATGCACGTTTCTCATCTTGGCCCAGTCTAGAAGAAAACTGACCTCGCCAATAGTGCGGGCACTCTCGCGTCGTTGTCCAATGCGCGCATGTCAAACATCACGTTTTCTTCCGCGAATCCTGTCGGCACCCCCGCCATCCCGCCAAACTCGCTGCAATCACCCCTTCAAGCCTCCGCGAGCACAGCATTCCCGATCCTCGCGATGTTGAGTGTGTGCCACTTCCTCAACGACATGATCCAGTCACTGCTCCCTGCGATCTATCCTCTGCTGAAGCAAACCTTTGCGCTGGATTTCGGCCAGATCGGGCTGATCACACTGACGTTCCAGATCACGGCATCCCTGCTGCAACCCTTCGTCGGCATCTACACGGACAAGCATCCAATGCCGTATTCGCTGGCGATCGGCATGGGATTTACCTTGTCGGGATTGCTGCTCCTGTCCCACGCAACGACATTCCCGATGCTGCTCGTCGCGGCTGCCCTGGTGGGTTCGGGGTCATCGGTGTTCCATCCAGAATCGTCGCGAGTCGCCCGCATGGCCTCGGGTGGACGACATGGTCTCGCACAATCGCTGTTCCAGGTCGGCGGCAACGTCGGTTCCGCCAGCGGCCCGTTGCTCGCGGCCTTCATCGTGATGCCGCGTGGACAGTCGAGTGTTGCCTGGTTCGCAATCGCCGCCGTGATGGCGATCATATTGCTGACGCGCATCGGCGGTTGGTATCGCGAGCACATACCCGCGCATCGCGCGGCACATTCGATCGAGCGCGCACCGAGCCTGCCAAGGCGCACGATCGTGATCACGATGGCGATCCTCGGCGCCCTGATCTTCTCGAAGTACTTCTATCTCGCCAGCCTGTCGAGCTACTACACCTTCTACCTGATGCAGAAGTTCCAGCTCAGCGCACAAAGCGCGCAGCTGCACCTGTTCGTGTTTCTCGGTGCGGTCGCGGCGGGAACGCTCGCCGGCGGCCCGATCGGCGATCGCATCGGGCGCAAATACGTGATCTGGGGTTCGATCCTCGGCGTGCTTCCGTTCACTCTGCTGCTGCCGCACGCAAACTTGTTCTGGACCACGATCCTCACTGTAGTAATCGGCCTTGTGCTCGCGTCGGCATTCTCCGCGATCATCGTCTACGCGCAGGACCTCGTGCCCGGCCGCACCGGCGTGATCGCGGGCCTGTTCTTCGGCTTCGCATTCGGCATGGGCGGCATTGGCGCCGCAGTATTGGGGCAGCTCGCCGACCACATCGGCATCGAGGCGGTCTACGGCATCTGCGCCTACCTGCCTGCGATTGGTTTGCTCGCCTGGTTCCTGCCAGCATTGGAATCACCCCTTCGTGTTGCCACCCGTTTCACGAACTGAGCACACCCGCGAGAGATCGGCCAACAGAAACACCGGAAATCAACGCACCTCGGATTTTTCTGAAATCGCCGTGCTCGGCAGGCGTCTGCACATTCACAGCTGCGCGTTGACGACTGCGGTACTCCGCCTGAAATCCGCAGAAAAGCGCCCTACGCCAATCATGCGCCAACAAGCGCATTGTCCAAGTGAGGTATCGTGCACAACTGCCGGGCAGCGAGATCCAATGCCGCCACACCTCCAATGGGAATGAGCAGCGCAATGCAAACGAAAGCCACGTCTGTCGTATTGATAGCAATCGGTGTCGCCGTGATCGGCGCAAGCCTTTACGCTATGTTCGTCGAACCACAACACGCAGCTCCAATGGGCTCACCGGGACCGGCTGCCGCGGTCGCGTCAACGAAAACAGATCTGACCAAAGCCAGGGCTACCAAGGAAGAGATCGATCAGTCACGCCTTTTTTCCGCCGCAGCGGCCGCGCTCATCGATTCGTACACAGGTGATCGCGATTTGCTGGAGCAAGCCCAGTCAAAACTGAAACAGGCGCTTGCCCTGGATGAGCGCAACGTCGATGCGTATGTCGAAATGGCTCGCTACCAGATGAAGGTCGCCGACAACCTGCCACCAAACGTACTAGGCGCTGCAGAGCTGTCATTGCGCAAGGGGCTGGCGTTCGATCCGCAACATGGAAACAGCTACGTGTTGCTTGGCTATGTACTCACGAAAGAAAGGCGCTTCGAGCCTGCCAAACAGGCGTTCGATAAGGCGCGCGAGCTTTCCGCGACCAGCCCATGGCTCGACATGAACACGGGTGAATTGCTGCTGCAACAAGGCGACATCGAAGGGGGCTTGCGCCACTACGAAGCCGTGGTCAATACACCAGCGTTTCCGGCAAATGTTCGAGCCCAGGCGCACGAGGTCATCGCACGTCAGGAAGCGAGGGCTGGCCAACTCGACTTGGCTCGAAAGTCCTACGAAAAAGCGCTTGAGTTGCAACCAAATAACGCGTGGATGATGGGAAACTACGCTGGATTGCTTCGCGTTTCCATGCTGGATATCAAGGAATCCGAGCAATGGGCGCGCCGGGCACTGGAGAAAATGAACTACGGCGCAGGCCGCGAGACTCTGGGAGATACGCTTTATCTCAAGTGGGCGGAAGCGCTAATCAAGGAAAAAGATCCCGCCAAGGCGGAGAAGATCTATGCCGAAGCGAAGCTCTACGCGCGCAGCCCCGACGAACTGCTGCATGAGATTCATCTCTACCCGCACGGTCACCCGATCATCGAAGCGCTGGCGGCAAAGGGCTATTCGCTCGATCATTTTCCCGGAGTCGACAGCGGTGGAGGGACTGCGCCGATATCCACTGTCGCGGGCAACAGAAATCTTCCTATCCTGAAGCAACTTCTGGCCGCGGGAGCGAACATCGATGAGCCTGGTTATGAGGGCGGAACGGCATTGATGATCGCCGCCGCTCAAGGCAATTTGCCGATGACGGAATTTCTCCTGAGCAAGGGCGCAAACCCTTTCCTTCTTGCAGCCGAGGGTCTGGATGCCGAAGGCCTGGCACAAGCAGAAGGCCACCCCGAAGCAGCAGGGCTGGTTGCAAAAGCCAAGCAACGTTCGCCGGAAAAACGGGCTGCGCCCAGCTCAGACGGCCTGCCCAAAATCGGTCACACCTACCTTGCCAAGAAAAGCATCGAGGCGCGGGACTGGAATGACCAGTTCGCTGCCGACGAGGTCCTTGTTTATCAAGGCACGGGTGGGATGATGAATGTGGATCGAACTCAAAACAACGAATTCATAGGCCTCAGGTTTTCCTCCACAACGCGATCAATCACCAAGAATTGGGCGCTGAAGAAATCGACACCCGGCGAATGGTCAAACTATTTTGAAGAGGCGACTGAGGCCAAGCCCTAGCGATTGTGGTCCCGAAATTCACACACTCAGCCGCTACGACAAGCACGCTTGCAGCAACTGACGTATCACCGACTGCGTGGGTGCCGCACGCGCTGCATCGAATTCAAACGAACCTTCATCCATGTAGTTGAGCTGCGTCAGTTCGAGCTGCACCGCATTGATACCTTCGCCGGGACGCCCGTAGTTGCGCGTGATGTAACCACCCTTGAAACGTCCGTTGGCGACATGCGTGTAGTCGCTTTGCGCATCGAGCACGCCAGTCAGTTTTCTTTGCAGCATGGGTGAACAGCTTTCACCGCTGGCCGTGCCGAGATTGAAATCGGGCAACCGGCCATCGAACAGGAACGGCACCACGCTGCGGATCGAATGACCTTCCCACAGCACGACGCGATCGTGCGCCTGGCGCAATCGCGCGACCTCGCCCGCGAGCGCTGCGTGGTAGGGCTGCCAGTATTTTTCGACGCGTGCGGCTATTTCTTCGCTGCGCGGCTCTGCACCCGCTTGATAGATCGGCTCGCCACTGAATTGCACGATCGGGCACAGTCCGGTCGTGTTCTGACCCGGATACAACGACGCGTTGTCGGACGGCCGGTTGAGGTCGACCACATAGCGCGAAAACGTCGGCACGATCATCGACGCGCCTAGTTCGCGCGCGAACGCATAGAGCCTCGAGACGTGCCAGTCGGTATCCGGCACCCGCCGCGCATGCGGCGTCATGCGCGCAGCGATCTCTTCGGGCAGTGCCGTGCCGTCATGTGGCAGGCTGATCAGCAACGGCGCGGTGCCGCGGTGCAGGGTATAGGTGTCCATCGCACGAGTGTACGGCGGAGAATCGCGACTCGCGCAAAATCCGCGTGAACGCGGGGTCAGTTTTTCGCGCGCGGGCGAAAGACCAGCGGAATGGGCTTGGCGTCCGTAACCGTTGCAGCCGCGGGTTTCGCATCGGCCACGGCGCAACCGCCGCACGACGAGCAGCCATCGCCGCAACTGCCGCCGCTGCTGCTGCGCGGCTGCAGCCGCTGGGCGGTTGCACGCAACCAGACCGGCAAACCCGCATGATCGAACATGCTGACAAGGCGAGCCTGTGCGCGCCGGCTCGCGACCGGCATGAGGCGATGCGCTGCAAATAGCGCACTCCAGCCGACGACGATAGGGACGACAAGCCCTTGCAGCAGCATCGGCGCACTCATGTGAGCGCCCTTGCAATCTGGTACGTCGCGAACGACGCGAGATACGCGAGGCCGAACAGATATCCCGCCGTGATCCACACGTTGCGCCAGGAATTTGTTTCGCGGCGGATGACCGCCAGCGTCGACATGCACTGCGGCGCGAACACATACCAGGCCAGCAGGGACAATGCGGTCGCGAGCGACCATTGCGATGCGATGACGGCACCGAGCTGTGCGGTCGCCACGTCGTCCGCCGCGGACATCGCATAGACTGTCGCCAGCGACGACACCGCAACTTCACGCGCGGCGAGTCCTGGAATCAACGCGATGCAGATCTGCCAGTTGAACCCGATCGGCGCGAACACGAGCGTCATCCAGTGCCCGATGCGCCCGGCGAAGCTGTAGTCGATCGGCGGCAATGTCGCACCGTCCGGCGGGGCCGGGAAACTCGACAGGAACCACAGCAGCACGGTCAACGCGAGAATGATGCCGCCGACCCGGCGCATGAAGATCTTTGCGCGGTCCCACAGGCCAATCGCGATATTGAGCGGATGCGGCAGTCGATACGACGGCAATTCCATCAACAGCGCATGATCGCTCTTGTCGCTGCGCATGCGCTTGATCACGTACGCCACTGCAAGCGCACTCGCGATGCCCGCAAAGTACAGCGTGAAGAGCACGACGCCTTGCAGGTTGAACAGGCCTAGCACGGCGCGACGCGGAATGAACGCGGCGATGAGCAAGGTATACACCGGCAGGCGCGCCGAGCACGTCATCAGCGGCGCGACCAGGATCGTGGTCAGGCGGTCGCGCGGGTCGGCGATGCTGCGCGTCGCCATGATGCCGGGAATCGCGCAGGCGAAACTCGACAGCAGCGGAATGAACGAACGACCCGTCAGGCCGGCGGCAAACATGAGCCGATCGAGCAGGAAGGCCGCGCGCGGCAGGTAACCCGATTCCTCCAGCGTAAGGATGAACAGGAACAGGATCAGGATCTGCGGCAGGAACGCGAGCACGGTACCGAGCCCGGCGAACACGCCGTCGTTGACGAGGCTGCGCAGCAGCGGCATCGGCGCGAGCAGATCGCCGATCCAGGCCCCCGTCGCAGCGACGGCGGCCGTGACCGCATCCTGCAGCGGCGTTGCCCATGAGAACACGGCCTGGAAGATCAGGAACATCACGACGCCGAGGATCGCCAGACCGGCGACCGGATGCAGCACGATGCGATCGAGCGCGTCGTCGACGGTCGAGGTCGCACTCGGCATCGTGACGGCGCCCACGAGCAGGGCGCGCACCTGCACGTGTAGGTCCGTTTCGTCCGACGCGGCGATACCCGGCTGCACAGCGAACTGCGACGGCGTCATTGCATCGAGACGCTCGATAAGAGCAGCCGCACCGCCGCGCTGCACGGCAACGGTCTCGACGACCGGCATACCGAGTGCGCTTTCGAGCGCGGCAACGTCGATGACGATGCCGCGTTTGCGCGCGGCATCCATCATGTTGAGCGCGAGCACCATCGGACGACCGAGGCGCCTGACCTCGAGCACGAAGCGCAGGTGCAGACGCAGGTTGGTGGCATCGGCCACGCAGACGATCAGATCCGGTGCCGCCTCACCCGGATAGCGCCCCTCGCAGATATCCCGCGTGATCGCCTCATCCGGACTTGCCGCATCGAAACTGTATGCGCCGGGAAGATCCAGTACCTGCAGCACGCGACCGGAGGGCGCGACGAAGCGGCCTTCCTTGCGCTCCACCGTGACGCCGGCATAGTTCGCGACTTTCTGGCGATTGCCGGTCAGCCGATTGAACAGCGCCGTCTTGCCGCAATTGGGATTGCCCACCAGGGCTATGCGCATCGGCGCGGCGACGGAGCTCATGTCGCCTCTCCGTTGACCAGATGCACCCGCGCCGCCTCGGAGCGGCGCAAGGCGAAACGCGTAAAACCAATCTGCACCAGCACGGGATCACCGCCCACTGGCCCGCAAGCCACCACGCGCACCGGCTCACCGTTGACGAAACCGAGCTCGCGCAAACGCCGGGCAATCGGGTCGGCGGCATGCGCCTCTTCGACTTCGCGAACGACGGCGGAAGCACCCTTCTTCAGTTCGGACAGGCGCACTCTCGGTCTGCATGCAAATAAGAATGGTTCGCATTATACGCCTTTTTACGGCAGGCACGCAGGCCGTCCGTTCATGCCCTCACATCCTCGACTTCGGGCTATTCGCGCAGCGCGCGTACGGCTGAACCTGCACGGTTCAGCCGTACGATCGCCCTGCCGTTTCGGACTAGGGCGCCAACGATTCAAACCCATCGGTGAAAATGCTGTCGGGCGTGACATTGGCGAGATCGAAGCAGGTGCCCACTTCCGAGGTGCTGCCCTGCGGGCTTGTCGCGGTCAGGCTGACCACGTGCCCCGCTGCGAGGTCAGGCAACACGACATTCAGGCTGAACGCGGTGTCCACATTCACCTGGCTGATCGGGAACGAGCTACCGACCAGGAACGTCTGCGCATGGCCGCGCCCATTGCTGCCGCAACTCGTCGAAAAATACGCCTGCACTAGGTAGTGAACAGGATCGGGAATACCATTCAGCGTGCCTTTGATCACCGCGGAAACGTTCGTTGACGAACCTTGTGACAAAGCGGGACCGCTCATTTCGAGTGCGGTCGGCACAGCCAACTGCACCGCGGTGACCAACGGAAAATTCTGCAGCTGGTTCGGACCGTTGTCGATATCGGCGGGATCGTTGGCAGTCGGGCCGAGCGCACCGATATCGATATCCATGCCCTCCCCGCTCAGCCCATTATCGTAGATCGCATTGCCCAGGATAGCGTTGCCGTCCCCTGCACTGCCGGTCACCAGCACGCCACCATCGAACATGTTGCGGATGATGTTTGAGGTGATGGCATTGTCGTCGCCTGCCGTGATACGTATGCCCGCTCCGGTATTGAATGCGCTGAAGCCCGTCGCGCCCACGCCGATGACATTGCCGACAACCGAATTGCCGCCGAGGCCACTCATCGTGATCGCATCCTTGCTGTTGCCGACGATGCGATTGCTGTCGACGAAACATCCGCTGCCGCTCAGGAGGATGCCGGTGAAATTCGGCAGCGGTGTGCTGCCGTCGCGGTTCATGCCGATCAGGTTGCCTGCTATCTGGCAGTGTTGCGGGTCGGTTTGCACGGCCGACTGGATATTGATGCCCGCCTGTTGTGCGCCGCCAAACATGTTGCGGGCGGCAGGATCAGAGCCGCCGATGAGCAGTGAGCCTCCTGCACTGATGCCGGCGACGCTGATGCCATACAGACCTGCGCCGGGAAGCGTCACGCCGCCGGCGGTGCCACCGAACTGGTTGCCGAGGATGACCGTGTTCTTGCCACCGAGCAGAACGACCGGCTGGCCGAAACCACCGAAGCCGAGCGATGAAAGAAACAGGTTGGCCGTGGTTGCGCTGCTCGGTATCCGCAGGGCGTAGCCGAGCGTACCGCTCGCTGGCTTGAGCAATACGCAAAGCGTCTCGTTGAAACCCGTCGTACTGGTATTGGCCACCCACCCCGCCTGCGAAGAGCCGTAGATCGTCATCGAAGTCGTGACGTCCGGCAGCGGCGACGTCAAGGCAATCGTGTGTGGGCAGGCCCCGGGAATATTGAACGAAATGTCATTCGCATCCGGATTGCTATTGGCGGCAAGGATGGCCGCGCGCAAACTGTCGGGGCCGCTGTCGTTATTGTTGAGCACAACGATCTGGGTAGGTACCGGCGGCGTAGATTCATAGGCGCCCAGGTCCGGAAACGCCGCCTGCACTCGTTGCGCACCGACGATATCGGTGCTCGGGAGCCCGTATGGCACCACCAGGAACCCCTGGTTGATCGCTGGCGACGGCGAAGCATCGGTCGTCAGTCGATAATTGCTCGCGCCGGGAGACAGCCATTTCGGATTGGCATTGATCTGGCCTACATTTGAAATGAAGCCAGGCCCACTGATTCCGTGGAACAGGTTGTAGCGCAGATTGACCGTCGCCGGCGGCGTATCCGGACTATATAAGGTCATCAACAGGCTGCCCTGGCTTCCATCGGACGCCCAGATGATGTTGTTGTACACGTCGAACAGGGCACCGTCGTTTGTCGAGGTCTCCAGGCACAAGTTGTCGCCCGCCCCGAGGTCGATCGTGTTCTGCGTGAGCACAATGTGGGCATTCCTGGTGGCCAGCAGCGTGGCCGCACAGCTGCTGTTCGGCTGGGCGGCAAGATGATCTATCAGGCTGTTTTCAATGCGCACAACACCCTGGCCGGCATCGATCTCGAATGACGAAAGGTTGGTGAAGCGCGTGCGCGTGATGATCAGGTCGGCGCCTGGATCGTAGTGTTGCGGTTGCAACTGGACACCGCCATTGCGCAGGGTAATGCCGTCGAACAGCAAACCGGCCCCGGGACCTGTGCCCGTAGCGAACGCCATGCCGCTGCCAGCAAGGTCAATGAGGGTGTTGGCTGGATCGACGATGCGGCTCGCGCACCCCGCGCTGTAGCCTCCTTCAATCGACAACGTCTGCGCGGAAGAAACGTTGTTCATCCCCCCCAGCACGTAGGCGGAGACACTGCGCACCAGCTTGATCGTGCGCGGCTGCGGAAGGGCTTCGAGGAAGGCCAGCTGAGCCTGGAGAGTAACCGAATCGCTGACGCAAACTTCGTCCGCGGAAGCGTGCGGGAGCAAGACCAGGCTCGCCAGAACAAGGCAGCCGAGCAAAAGAGGCGGGAATGCGGCCTGGAGACGGAACATGGATTCCTCGACGATGAGTTGGCGACCTCAAGCAGCGGATCTGCTGTCGTGAAAACGCCGGCTGTGTCGAAGGAAACACGGTTGGGCGCCGGAACCCGACATCGACAGCGCGTCACGGCGACTCATGGCCGGGAGCACGATCACTTCGCTCCGAAACCGCGTCGCACTCCAATTCCGTCGAAGACCTCTGCCGCACGAGTTACGGCTAATATCCTCGAATTGTCTGCGGGGAGAACAGCATGAGCGACGCGGTACTCGTCACCATCAGCGGCAGCACCGCCACGATCTCGATGAACCGGGCGGCAGTCCACAATGCATTCGACGACGCCCTGATTGCCGACCTGAGCGCTGCTCTCGACGACTGCGCGCGTGACGCCGCCGTGCGCGCGGTCGTACTCACGGGCACCGGCGCCTCGTTCTCGGCGGGCGCGGATCTCAACTGGATGCGCGGCATGGCGCAAGCAAGTGAAGAGGAAAATCGTGCCGACTCGCTGCGCCTGGCGACCCTGATGCGCACGCTGAACTTCCTGCCCAAGCCGACCATCGCGCGCGTCAACGGCTCAGCCTACGGCGGCGGAGTAGGACTCATCGCGTGCTGCGACATTGCAATCGGCGTCGACAACGCGAAGTTCTCGCTCAGCGAAGTCAAGCTCGGCCTGGTGCCGGCCGTGATCTCGCCATACGTGATCGCCGCAACTGGCGTGCGCCACGCGCGCAAGCTCTTCGTCAGTGGCGAAGTATTCGATGCTGCGACCGCCGCGCGCATCGGCCTGCTGCACGACGCGGTCGCCCCAGACCAGCTCGACCAGGCGATCGACCGCACCCTGCATTTTCTGGCCAAGGGCGGACCCGCCGCCCAGGCCGAAGCCAAGCAACTTGCACTGCGCGTGGGCGGCATGACGCGCGCTTCAGCTGAAATCACCGACGCCGAAAATGCCGAACTGATCGCACGGCTGCGCGTGTCGGAAGAAGGCCAGAACGGTCTCAGTGCGTTTCTCGACAAGCGTGCGCCGCGTTGGGCCGCCCCGGGTCCGTAGGAGACGGCCGGGTGTCTGCAACGGTCACGGCCCGCAAGTCGTCGTGAATCAGTTGAGAAAAACCCGTCAAGCATCGGGAAACTGAAGCAGCTCCGGCAAATGCGCTGCATAAGCGCGCCAACGTCCGATCGAGCGCGCATGCACCGGCTGGCGTGCCTGCCAAGCGCTCGCCGTACTGATGACACGCGGCGCATCCGGCACCGTGGACCCGTCGTGCGCAGGCAAGCCGATCCATTCGCAGAGTGCGCGCGTCATCTGTTCCGGATGGCCCGTGAATTCCTCGTAGTGCACCGCGCGCAGCGAGTCCGGATGGCGCTTTCGCGCCACATTGATCAGGCGCTCTTCGGCTTGTGCGACGGCGGCGATATGGTCGAATTCATACGCAAACGCCTGCTCGCGACCCGCAAAATGCTGCATCCAGATAGACAGTGCGGTATCTCGCGAGTGACGCCGGCACTGAATGATCCGCGCGTGCGGGAACATGGCGAGGATCAGATCGATGTGCAGGAAATTCAGCGGCTGCTTGTCGATGAACCAATGCGCGTCGGTGTCGTCTTGACGCACCTGCGTTCGATACGTTGCAGCCGCCTGCATGAGCGCATCGGCAGGTTTCGGCGCGCGCGCGATCTCACCTGCGAGATGCGCGATCCAGTTCAGTTCGCCGCGATTGCACACGGACGGATGCCTTGCCAACCATTCGGCGACGAGGGTCGTGCCTGAGCGCGGCAGTCCCACGATGAAGACTGGCGCGAAGTCGTTCGGTCGATCAACGTTTGCGGGAAGCGGCTTGGCATCGAGCCGTGCCGACACGAGCCGTCGCCAGTTCTTGCGCGACCAATCGACCTTCGTCGCGATGATCCGGTTCGCCTCGCGTAGATGCGTCGCCGCCTGCGCGTGGTCGCCGACGTCGTCGCACATCTTGCCGAGCGCGAACAGGACCGATGCCCGCTCCGCATCGCCGAGCGCAGGCCGCTCGATAAAACCCTGCATCAATGCAAAGTCAGCATCATCGGCCTGCGCATAACGTTTCGACGTCGCATAGCCGTAGGCGGATTGCCACTCGAGTGCGCGCGCGTCATGTTCAAGCGCGAACGCGTAGCGGGTCCGCGCGAGATCGAAGTCGCCAATTTGCATGTCGAGCATGCCGGCATACGCATGCAGGCGCGGATCGTCCGAACCGGCTTCGATCGCGCGCTCGACGATATCGGCAGCAGCCTGCTTGCGACCGCAACCATCGAGGCGCTCGATCCCCTGGATCAAGGGACCGACATCGGCTGTCGCGTGCACAAACAAAGAACGCAACGTCGTCTCGACCGCGAGCATCCTGCCTTGCTCCTGCAAAATCTTCGCCAGCAGGAAGGCGGCGGCAACAAGGCCTGGATGCAGCGACAGCAATGTGCGCAAGCGCGATTCCGCTTCAGCTGCACACCCGCCCTGCCACAGCAACCCGGCTTCCGCCAGCGCCAGATCGACCGAATCAGGATGTTCACTCAGTGCGTCTGAAAACCACGCGAGTGCAGCGGCCCCATCGCCGCGCAATACCAATGCACGCCCCTGCGCGAGCCACTCGCCCGCCGATCGATTCTGCATCGTCGATTGTCCACTCCGCGACGACCGCGGATGATCGGTCATGCTACCGTAAACGTTCAACGTGAATGGAGATCAGCCATGATCAACCACCTCGGTTTTACCGTTTCCGACCTGCGGCGCAGCCGCGCGTTCTATGTGCAGGCACTCGCGCCACTCGGCTTCGGCGTCGTCGTGGATGTGACCCGCGAGCAGACCGGTAGCTACGATGGCAGCGGGTTCGGTCCTCCGGGCCGGGCACAGTTCTGGATCGGCACTGGCGACCGGCACAGCGGCCCGGTGCATGTCGCATTTGAAGCGACCTCCCGAACCGCAGTTGACGCATTCTACGATGCGGCGATTGCAGCCGGCGGCCTGGACAACGGTGCACCCGGCTTGCGCCCCCACTATCATGAGCATTACTACGGTGCGTTCGTGCTGGACCCCGACGGTCACAATATCGAAGCGGTCTGCCACGCACCGCAGGCTGGATGAACCTATCTCCCCACCCACCCTCGCCGTGAAGGAGAGGACTACGAGTCCATCGCATGTTCAAACGCATCCTGATTGCCAACCGCGGCGAGATCGCCTGTCGCGTGATCCGCACCTGCCGCAGGCTCGGCATTGAAACCGTTGCGGTGTACTCGGAGGCCGACGCGACGGCGCAGCATGTGCGACTCGCGGATGTCGCCTACCCGATCGGCGGCCCGCGACCGGCGGATTCGTATTTGCGCGGCGATGCGATCCTCGATGTAGCCCGGCGTTCCGGCGCGCAGGCGATCCATCCCGGCTATGGATTCCTGTCAGAGAATGCGGACTTCGCCGACGCCATCGAACGTGCCGGGCTCGTCTTCATCGGGCCGTCCGCGGATTCGATGCGGCGCATGGGCTCGAAAGCCGGCGCGAAGGACCTGATGTCCGCGCGAAGTGTGCCGGTCGTTCCCGGCTACACCGGCGAGGATCAGGCCCCTGCCCTGCTCGCGCGCGAAGCCGAACGGGTCGGATTCCCGCTCATGATCAAGGCCGCGTATGGCGGCGGCGGCAAAGGCATGCGCATCGTGCGCACGAGCGGCGAATTCGCGGCGAATCTCGAAAGCTGCCAGCGCGAAGCGAAGAATGCATTCGGACGCGATCGCGTCCTGCTGGAACGCTATATCGAACAGCCGCGCCACATCGAATTCCAGATCTTCGGCGACAGACACGGCAACATCGTGCATCTGAACGAACGTGAATGTTCGGCGCAACGGCGCTACCAGAAAGTGCTCGAAGAAACCCCATCGCCCTTCGTCACCCCCGACCTGCGCGCGAAGATGGGTGAAGCGGCAGTGGCCGCCGGGCGTGCGCTCGATTACGTCAACGCAGGCACAGTCGAGTTCATCGTCGGCCAGGGCGGCGATTTCTACTTCATGGAAATCAATACGCGCCTGCAGGTAGAGCATCCCGTCACCGAAATGGTGCTCGGCCTCGACCTGGTCGAACTGCAGCTGCGCGTCGCCAGCGGCGAGGAGCTGCCGGGTTCTCTGATCCCTACGCCCTCCCCTTCAAGGGGAGGGTTGAGTGGGGATGGTGTTCTCGCGCAAAACGGCCATGCGATCGAACTGCGCTTGTACGCGGAGGATCCCGAGCAGGGATTCCTGCCCGGCTCGGGAAAACTCGAACGCCTGCGCCTGCCCATGCCGTCCGAACATGTTCGCATCGATTCAGGCGTGATCGAGGGCGATACCGTCACGATCTTCTACGACCCGATGATCGCCAAGCTCATCGTGTGGGATCGCACGCGCGATGCCGCGCTCGTGCGCATGCGTGACGCGCTTGCGGCGTGCGACATCGTTGGGCCAAAGTCGAATATCGATTTTCTCGAACGTCTCGTGCGCCATCCGGTCGTGATCGAGGGACGCATCGACACCGGCTACCTCGACCGCCGTCTCGATGAATTCGTCGGTGTCGGCGACAGCGATGACGCGCACGCCTTGTTTGCCGCGGCGACGGCCTGGCTGCTGCACGAGGAAGCCGAAGCTCCGCGTCGCGCCCATGCGACCAGCGATCCCCATTCGCCCTGGGCACGCGCAGACGGCTGGCGCATCGCGCATCCGGGCAAGCGCATCGTTGTCCTGGTCGATCGGGGCGAACGCGTCGAGATCATCGCGCACGGATCCTCCGGTTCCTATGTGCTCGAACACGAAGGCACCCGTTGCATCGTCGCCAACGCCGTCCTGCGCGACGACATCCTCGCTGCAAGCTTCGATGCGGTGACCCAACGCTGGCACACCCGCATCGACCATGATCGCGTTGGTGTGCACGATGGCATACGCCGCCATGCTTACGCGCACGCGCCGGCTTTCGCCTACGCGAGCGCGACGGTGGGCAGTGGCGACCGCGTGCTTGCGCCGATGCCGGGGCGAATCGTCCTGGTCAAGACCAAGGTCGGCGACGAAGTCGTCGAAGGACAGGAGCTGCTGGTGATGGAAGCCATGAAAATGGAGCTCAGCCTGAAAGCGCCACGTGCGGGAACGGTCGAGAGCGTGCAAGCCGTTGCCGGAGAATTCGTCGAAGCTGACGCCGTCATGGTGCGCCTCGCCACCGCGTCGGCGCAGGCCGCATGAGGTTGTCCCCATGATCGCAACCGTATGGCGTTTCCATGTGCATTCCGAGGCGGCGAGTGCCTTCGAACGCATCTATGGTCCGCATGGCGACTGGGCACGCCTGTTTGCGCGCGCCGAAGGCTATGCAGGCACCGAACTGCTACGCCTCGACGGTGGCGGATTGATCTACCTGAGTATCGACCGCTGGTACAGCACAGCCGACTACGAGCGAGCGAAGCTCGATCTGGATGCGGAATACGCAGAACTTGATCTTCGCTGCGAAGACTACACGTCGGAAGAAACCTGGCTCGGCATTCACACTGTGCTCGGATAGACATGGCGAGATGCACGAAGAACAGCGCCTTTTTGCGAAGCAAGTGGCAACGCTCATGAACCCGGAGACCCTGCAATGAAGCGCGCAACCTGCTTCGCATTGACACTGACGCTACTCCTGCTGAGTGGCTGCGTCGAAACACGTTTCGAGTCGCCGCTTGGCGACAACATCGAAACCTGCGATGTGCGCTGGAAAGGCTTGTGGACCGGCGCGGAGGATTCGCCGATCGACAGTGACAGCAATACCTCGGCGTTCAACGTCAATGACAATTGCGAGTTCACCGTGCTCGACCAGCCTGAAAAAGGCGGCCCCCTCAAACGCGTGCATGTACCGTTGAACTACGTTCACGCGGGGGGCAACGACTACATCGTCGTCGCCGACAGTGCGATCAAGGGACTGGTCAAGTTGAAGCCGCCGCACGCGGTCGATCCGGTGCCGGAGAAGTCATTCTTCTTCATGCGCTATCGCGTGCGCGGCAATCGCATCGAGCTGTACCAGGTCGACAGCAAGCACCTCGCGAAACTCATCGTCGACGGCAAGCTCGATGGCACCGTCGACAAGAGCGCGAATGACCTGCACGTGTTCGTGCACGGCAATCGCGCCCAGATGCTCGATCTGGTCCGACGTGAATCCGTCTTCGAATCCAAGCCCAACTTGCAACTCGTGCGCAGCAAGCAAACGCTCGCAGAGTTCGAGCAATCCGTGCAACACGCGGCACCCGGCAAGAAACCATGAGCGCCTTGCCGAGCCAGGTCCGCATCGTCGAAGTCGGTGCACGCGATGGCCTGCAGAACGAAAAGACGATCATCGCAGCCGCCACCAAGATCGAGCTGATCGACCGCCTTTCAGCGACCGGCCTGCGCACAATCGAGGCGACCAGTTTCGTCAGTCCGAAATGGATACCGCAATTGGCCGACGCCGCCGAAGTGTTCAGCGGCATTGTGAAAAAACCGGGTGTCGCGTATCCGGTACTGGTGCCGAATCTGCAGGGATACGAACGCGCGCGCGAAGTCGGCGCGAACGAGGTTGCGATCTTCACGGCCGCCTCCGAGGCGTTCAATCGAAAAAACGTCAATGCTTCGATCGACGAATCGATCGAGCGCTTCGTGCCCGTGCTGGAACGCGCTCACGCCGACGGCGTCAAGGTGCGCGGCTACGTCTCCACCGTGCTTGGTTGTCCGTACCAAGGAGACGTTGCGCTCGCCGATGTCGCGCGCGTCGCAAAACGGCTGCATGATCTGGGCTGCTACGAAATTTCGCTCGGCGACACCATCGGCATCGGCACACCGGGCAAGGCGCGCGCGATGTTGCGCGCAGTCGCGATTGAGCTGCCGATGTCGGCACTGGCCGTGCATTTCCACGACACGCGCGGACAGGCGCTCGCGAACATTCTCGCCTGTCTCGAGGAAGGCGTTGCTGTCGTCGACAGTTCGGTGTCCGGCACCGGCGGTTGTCCGTATGCAAAAGGCGCGACCGGCAACGTCGCGACCGAGGATGTCGTCTACATGCTCGAAGGTATGGGCATTGCGACCGGCATCGACCTGCCTGCGCTGATCGCCACCGGCCTGTGGCTGAGCGACCAGCTCGGGCGCGCGACCTCGAGTCGTGTCGCGCGCGCGAGTGCGGCTTGAGGCGTGGCGCGAACTGACGGCACTCCGTTGCATATCTTCGCTCGCTATACTCGGTTTTCCTTTCTGGAGCGGTCCGGCCCATGCCTGCCAAACTCGCACCCGACCGCCATCGCGGACTGATTGTCGCCAGCGGGGAACTCGGTACCGATGGGCGCGACGCGCAGTTGCTCGGGCGCATCCTTGCCCTGATCGGTCCACAACCCCGCGTCGTCGTGCTCGGCGCCATGGAAACCATCGATGAGGGCGATGCCGACATCGAAGCCTCGCTGTACACCGCAGGCGCTGGTGAAGTGCGGCGCAGCACGCTGCAATCGCGCGCCGACAGCGATCAGCGCGCATTGCTCGATGCCGTCGAGCATGCTCAATTGGTCCTGCTGCTTTCCGATCAGCCCTTGCGTCTGTCGACGCTGATCGGCGGCACTGCGCTCGCGCGCGCGATCCGCCGTCGCAACGCAGATGGTTTGGCGGTGGCAGGTTGCGGCGCGGGCGCTGCCCTGTTGTGCGAGCACATGCTGACGCATGGCGCTGAAGGCGCAACACCGCGCAGCGGTGGTGCGAGCCTCGCACCCGGGCTTGGCCTGACCAATCGCGTCGTCATCGACCAGGGCGGCCACGCCAGCGATCGTCTCGGACGGCTGCTGGCCGCACTCGCGCTGAATCCGTTCGCACTCGGCCTGGGACTCGATGCCGCAACCGCTGCCGTGATCGGCCCGGACAACGTACTCGAAGTCATCGGTGCCGGCGGCGTCACCCTGATCGACCCTGCCGAAATGACCGACTCCAATGTCGCCGACGTGGCGCCGGGGGCGCCCATCCGCATCACCAACCTGCGCCTGCACGCACTGACGGGGGGCGCACGTTACGATCTCGACTTCCGCCGCACGGTCGACTGATCCGCGAGCCCATGAAACCGCAAGCGCCCTTCACGATTCGCCCGATCGAAGCACGCGACGATGACGCCGTTGCTGCAATCATCCGCGCGGTCATGCCGGAATTCGGCGCGGACGGTCCAGGCTTCGCGATCCACGACAGCGAAGTCGCGGCGATGAGTGCGGCGTATGCGCGACCTCGCTGCGCCTACTTCGTCGTGGAAAGCGATGGCTTCGTGCTCGGCGGCGGCGGCATAGCGCCGCTCGAATCGGCCGACGCCGACGTTTGCGAATTGCGCAAGATGTATTTCCTGCCTGCACTGCGTGGCCTCGGTGCGGGACGCGCGCTGATCGAGCACTGCATGGATGTCGCGCGCACGTCGGGTTTCCGCCGCTGCTATCTGGAAACGCTGACCGGCATGGATGCGGCGCAGGCATTGTATCTGGCAAGCGGTTTCTCGCGCATCGATCACGCACTCGGCGCGACGGGCCATCACGGCTGCAATCGTTTCTACCTGCGCAATCTCTGAGGACGCGCGCGCTTTGCGCCTCGGTCGCTTGATGCCTCGAGCGCGCAACGGCATGCGTCGTCCTCGCATCCATTCGGGTTGATCGCTGTCAACCGAATCCGCACGCACGCGTTCCTTCCTTTCGATCGAACCCAACATCCGCGCCGGCGACTCGCAACCGGCACGGAAACCGACCGACTGTCCTTGAAGGGAGGAGCCGAACATGCGGCCTCTGACGTTGCGTGCGTGTCGTATTTTGCGTGGGCTGGGGTTGTGGCGCGCCTGTCGATATTTCTTTTCTCTCGCCGTGCTCGCGCTCGTGTTCGGTCCTACGCCTGCCTGGGCCTATGACGAGATCTTCGGCAACGGCCTTGAACGCCCCGCGGACGCACCGGCGTGTGACGCAGAAGCCGCCCGTTTCCTCGGCATCGCGACCTTCGGTCCGACCGCGGCCGAGATCGCCCACCTGCGCGGCGTCGGCTACGACGAATGGATAGCGCAGCAACTGTCGATGCCGACGACGCTGGAACGCCCCTATGTGGAACAAGTCGATGGCGTCACGCAATTGCAGAATCCGGGGCAGGCTGATCGGCTGCAGGCGTGGCTGAAGGCTGCGGTCACTGCACCCGACCAGTTGCGTCAGCGCATGGCGTGGGCGCTGAGTCAGATCATGGTCGTGACGTATGCGCAGAGCATGCTCGGTGGCGATCCGGTCGCATTGGCCGAGTACTACGACACGCTCGCTCGCGATGCCGCCGGTTATTACGACGGCAACGGTGGCTTTCACGCCGGCACCTATTCGAATCTGCTGGACGACATCACGCGAGCGCCCGCGATGGGCAAGATGCTGACCTATCGACGCAACAAGGCACCTGATGCGGGGCTCGGCACGCTGCCCGACGAGAACTACGCGCGTGAGGTGATGCAGCTGTTCTCGATCGGGCTGGTGCTGCGCAATCCGGATTTCTCGCCGACATATCCCGCCGGTTGCGATCCGCTGCACGACCCCGACTGCCTGCCGATACCGACGTATCCGCAAGCGACCGTGAGCGCCTACGCACAAGTGTTCACCGGCTGGAGCTACACCAGCGGCTTCAACAGCAATCCGACG
>JBDSXV010000226.1:0-3233 GCA_039926025.1 Dokdonella sp. | reverse complement strand
ATGGCGCGCGATGCCGGCTCCGCACGGCACGCCCCCTGCATCGCTGCCAGCGCCGTTGCCTGTCCGGAACGCGGCGCACTCACTGCGTTCGGCACTGCCCCAACGCCACCTCGCTAACACGCAGAATCCATAATGGCCCAACATCCGATTACCGATATCACCTTCGAGAGTTTCGACCTGCACCCGCATGTCCTCTCCGGCCTGCACGCCGCCGGTTTCACGCGCTGCACGCCCATCCAGGCCCTCACCTTGCCGATTGCGTTGTCCGGCCGCGATGTCGCCGGCCAGGCGCAAACCGGCACCGGCAAGACCGCCGCCTTCCTCGTTGCCGTGCTGAACCGCCTGCTGACCCAGCCGGCCGTCATCGATCGCAAGCTCAGCGATCCGCGCGCGATCATCATCGCGCCGACGCGCGAGCTGGCGATCCAGATCGACAAGGACTTCCGCAACATCGGCCGCGATACGGGTCTGCGCTCTGCGCTGATTTACGGCGGCGTCGACTACGACAAGCAGCGCGAACTGCTCAAGGCCGGTTGCGACCTGATCATCGCAACCCCCGGCCGCCTGATCGACTATCTCAAGCAGCACGTGTTTTCGTTCAACGCGATCGAAGCCGTCGTCATCGACGAAGCCGACCGCATGTTCGATCTCGGATTCATCAAGGACATCCGCTTCCTGTTCCGGCGCATGCCGCCGCGCGAGCAGCGCCAGGGCATGCTGTTCTCGGCAACCCTGAGCCACCGCGTGCTCGAGCTCGCCTACGACCACATGAACAGCCCGGAAAAGCTCGAAGTCGAGACGGAGACGATCACCGCCGACCGCGTGCGCCAGCTTGTGTACTTCCCGGCCAAGGAAGAAAAGCAGCCGCTGCTGATGAACCTGCTCTCGAAGATCGATGCGCATCGCAGCATCATCTTCGTCAACACCAAGATCGCGGCCGAAAAAGTCACGCGTTCGCTGGAACGACAGGGCTATCTGGTCGCGACGCTGTCCGGCGACGTGCCGCAGGCCAAGCGCGAACGATTGCTGGCGAAATTCCAGAAGGGTGAGATCGAGTTGCTGGTTGCGACCGACGTCGCCGCGCGCGGCCTGCACATTTCCGATGTCAGCCACGTATTCAACTACGACCTGCCGCACGATGCCGAAGACTACGTGCACCGCATCGGCCGCACCGCGCGCCTCGGCGCCGAGGGCGATGCGATCAGTTTCGCCTGCGACCTCTACGCGATGGGCTTGCCGGATATCGAGGCCTATATCGAGCAGAAGATTCCGACCGCATCGATCAGCGCCGACTTGCTCATCGTTCCGCCGCCGCGGCCACGTGCCACACCGGTCGCGTCGGATGACGTCGATGTCGACGAAGCCGCCGACGACAAGCGCAATACGGCAGGCGCACCGCCGAAGACGGGGCCGGGCAAATCGTCCTCCTCCTCCTCCTCGCGTGGCGCGCCTTCGCGCACTGCGCCAACGGGTGAGCGCAGCCGTGCACCGCGTTCGGGCGGCGCTGGTGCTGCACGTCCGCCGCGCGCTGCACCCGCACCCGCGCCTGCATCGCCGCCCGTGACTGTTGCAGCACCGACATCCGGCGCTGCTCTCGCCGATCCCACGTTTGCTGCAGCGGGCGACGCTGCGCGCAAGCGTCGTCGCCGCGGTGGCCGTGGCCGCACGCGACACGAGGGAGAGGAAACGACGAGTGCCTCGACACCGGTGACCAGAGCAAGCGACACCGCTGTGGCGCCTGCTCGCGGCAAGTCCGAACGCAAGCCGCGCCGCGAACATGCGCCGCGCAACGAAACTGCAGCGGTTCCGCCGCCGCCTTCCGCCGCGTTGCCGCCGAAGCAGGGTTTTTTCCGGCGCATCGCGCGGTTGTTTACGCCACGCTGACATCAATCATGCGAAGCAATGGCCCGATCGGGTTGTTGCTTCGCGGCTGACTGCGCACGCACGCTGTTCGCGGCAATGCGAGTCCGCCTAGTTCGCCATCAGTTTGTCGCGTAGCGGTTGCAACGATTTGAGGTAGTTCCGTCCGCCTTCGCCCATCGCGGTGAAGGCGGCATCGGCGGCGTCGAGATCCTCGCGCGCTTCCGCCGTTCGGCCCTGGGCAATGCGCACAGCCGCGCGCGCCCGCCGCGACATCCCGGCAAACTGACCCTGATCCCCAAATTGCTCGTGCGAGAGTCGTACCGCGGTTTCTGCAATCGGCGCGGCATCGGCGACACGTCCCACCGTGACATAGGCCTCGGCAAGATTGCCGCGCAATGCCATCGCGTAGCGACTCGTTTCGCCTCCGAACTTGACCGCCATGGCCAGTCCGCTCTCGAGGACAGGAACGGCATCACCGGGCCGGTTCTGCAGCATGAGATTGTGCCCGAGATTGTTGTGCACGGCCGCCAGTTCAGGCGAGGGGCCGTAGAAGCGTTGGCGCAGCTCCATCACGTTGCGCATGTCGCGCTCGGCACTGTCCAGCAGCCCCGCATTCATCGCTGCATACGCGTGATTGCTCACGGCAGCAAGGCCGGCGTACGAGTTCTCCTCCCCCAATGCCTTGAACACAGCGGTGGCTTCATCGGCACGCTGCATCGCATCGGTGAAGCGGCCGGCTTGGCCTAGGGAAATCGACAGTGTGGACAGAGCGATGCCGAGGTCGCGGTCGCCTCCGTCCAGCAATGTGCGCCGTTCAGCGATCGCGCGTTCGAGCGTGGCGATCGAGGCATCCGCCTTGCCTTCGGCGCGCTCGATCTGCGACAGCGTGACCAGGCTGCCGTTGAGCGCTTTCGCATTGCTCACGGGATTGGCCTTCCACCAGGCGCGCGCCTGTTCGACAAGTTCACGTGCGCGTGGAATATGGCTCTTCGTGTATTCGATCTCCGCCAATTGTTCACGCGCATCTGCCTGAACATCGGGATTCTTCTCGATCCCCGGCCACGCGAGCACCTGCTCGAGCAGGGGCGTCGCTCCCTCGGCATCGCCAAGGCGGCCATACAGACCGGCAAGCGCCACCGCAATCCGCTGTCCGCTTTCCGGCTGGTCGACGAATCGTTTCGCGATCTGGCTCGCGCCGGAACGCAGCACGTCGCGCGCGCTCAACTGACCGCTGTCGGGACGTTCGCCAGCGTCGCGAAACATCAGCATCACGTAGCCGTATACCGCATTGCTGTGCTCGACCTCGCGCTCCGCCGCTTCGCGTTGGGCGTGTTCGCGCCACGCGTTGTGCAAGGCCCATGCGCTCGCGG
>JBDSXV010000225.1:0-28034 GCA_039926025.1 Dokdonella sp. | reverse complement strand
ACGCCGCGCCTTGGGCAGGAGGCGTTGCGACGACAATGGTCAAGCGCCTCGACTCGCACCATCATCGCGCAGCTGCAAAATCCCACCGCCGAGCTACTCGAACAACTTGCTTTGCCCATGTGATATTTGTGGGGAAACCTCAGGGTCGGTACCCCATGCGCCGCCCATCTTCCATCCATAGGTGCGCTTCAACAGTCCGGCGCCGGTGAACTCAGCAATCAGCCCTTCGTCTGCGTATAGGAACCATGTCACCCCGGCTGGAGTTTCCTTCTTTATGCGACGTCCCCTCGGATCGTATTGGTATTTTGCGGTTGTCGCGTCGTTGTCGCGAACCTCCACCATTCGCTCTGAGGCGTTGTATACATATTTACGTGTGGCTGCGGGACTCTGGGGACTGCCGATCTTCTGGGCTATGGCATTTCCATTCCTGTCATAGTCGAAGGTCTGCTGGTTTGTGCCAGACCCGTAACCCAGAAGCTGATTGTCTTCGTTGTAGATCCAGACGCCCGGTTGATGAGCGCTGGTTGTCCGATTGTGATCTGCATCATATGTGTACTGTTCAACGGGCAATCCATCGACATTGCCTGGACCTTGTTGCAGTCCGACGGGGGGCGTTGCGCTGATCAGACGATCGAGCTTGTCGTATTGATAAATAAAGTCGCCGTCTTCGGTGCTCTTGCGCGTGATGTTCCCGTTAGCGTCGTACGCGTAGCTGTAGTCCATCAGAACTGCACCACCGTTCGAAATTCCTGCGATCTCGATCGGCCGCTGCAACGGATCGTAAGTCGTGGTCCTTATCGCACCTGGCATCGTTGTCTTGGTGGACACACCCCAGACATAGTCCTGATATTGGATGAGGTTGCCCTTGATGTTGACGGATGCAAGGCGATTCTTGTCGTAAATGCTGATCTGCTCAGCTCCCCCAGGATAGGTCAGCTTCGACTTCAATCCGTTCGCCTGGTAGGCATAGCGCAAGGTTCCGCTGACGGAATCTTGGCCGCTGCCATAAATAACCGTTTCGTCGATCTTCTGACCCTTCGCATCGTAGCCATAGATGGCAGTGCTCACGGTTTCACCGAGCTGTGTATACCGAGTGAGCGCATTTCTGCCGTCATATTCGTATGCAACCGATTCACGAACGACTTGGCTGGATACGTGGTAAACCTGTTCGCTGGTTCGACGATGCGCGTCGTCGTATCCATATACACGACGCTCGCCTTTCGCGCTGGTGCGACCAATCAGATTCCCGATCTCGTCGTAGTCGTAAGAAGTTGTCTCGCCGAAATGCTATCACGGTTCAGTTGCGTTACTGATACGTGCTCTATCTCATGCCAGAATGCATTCCCCAGACGCCATGGTTTGACGCCGCACAGTCCCTTACGAATCAGGAGCGCGTCGTCATCGCTGGCCGCAACAGCCGCTCGAGCACACGCGACACGGCCGCAAACGCGAACGCGGCGGTCACATGCGTCGCGGCGCCGAGGCCTCCACCGCAATCGAGTTTCAGCGCTTCACCCTGCTCCGGTCGGATGCCGCAGACGCTGCCATCGGCTTGCGGGTAGCGCACGTTTTCGCGTGAATAGACGGCCTGCACGCTGAAGTAGCGTTTCGGGCCACGCGGAAAGTTGAACTCCTCGCGCAGCTTCTTGCGCACCAGCGCGAGCAGCGCATCGTGTTCGGTCTTTGACAGGTCGCGCACCGCGATGAGGGTTGGATCGGTGCGTCCGCCGGCTGAGCCACACGTGATCAGTGGCAGCTTGCGGCGACGGCACCACGCGATCGTGAGCACCTTGACGCGGAACGCGTCGCAGCAATCGACGACGATGTCGAAGCCGCGATCGAGCAGGCTCTCCAAGTTACCCGGCGTCAGGAATTGCTCGATCGCATCTACCGCGATCAATGGATGAATGCGTCGTGCGCGTTCGGCCATCACCGCAACCTTGGGTTTGCCGAATTCGCCATCCAGCGCGTGCAGCTGCCGATTCGTGTTGCTGATGCAGACGTCGTCCGCGTCGATCAGGGTCAGTCGACCCACGCCGCTGCGCGCAAGCGCTTCGACGACCCACGAGCCGACGCCGCCGATGCCGATCACGCACACATGCGCGTGCGCAAGGCGCGCGACGCTACCGACGCCATAGAGACGATCGATGCCGCGGAAGCGTTCGTCGACGGGATGCGTGCTCATGAGGGCGCGCAGGGTAACAGTATCTGTGTGAGGCTTCGATGCGCCGGCTGCGCTGCGCATGCCGGAACACGCGTTACCATTGCATTTTCTGCGGGTGCGCACTGATGCGGTATCTGATCTGCCTGATTGTCGGCCTCTTGGCCGGCGCCCTGATGGCAAACATGGCCAGCAACGCGATCGCCCTTCGCCATGCTTGGCCACGTGGATTGATGAACGTGATGCAGCATGCGCTGGTTGACGCACGTAGCGCTGCACGCGCGGACAAGTGCCTGGCGCCCACGATGCCGGCCGCAGCAGCGCACCTGCAGTTGCTCGCAACCGATCTGGAGTCTGCCTTGCTCGCGCCGGATGCGAAGGACCGCGTGTTGAGCCAATACGCCAGCGAGATGCGGGACACAATTGCGCATTGGGATCCCACGGCGACATGCGCAGTCCAGGCCGAGGCCCTGACCAAGGTCGCGAATGCCTGCGACGCCTGCCATCGCGACTATCGTTGATGCGCCTGCCTGGCGTGCGCTATTCCTGTGCTTGCCCCGTTGCAGTGAATTACAAAACTCATTAGTATCGTTATTTCGAGTTGAGGCCTTACGCGGTCCGTGTCGCGTTTCTGACATCCATTCTGCTGCTGGCAATGGAAGGGCTGCAGCGGATCAGTTTTATCGACACGATTCGCCACGCTTTCCATTCCGCGCCACGTAGCAACCTCCGTTTTCCGAACTCCGCAGAAAACAATCGATGACTGCCAACGCCGTTCGCCCGTTCGTTGTACTGACCGCACTGCTTGTTGTGGCGGGCTGCTCGATTCCGCCCAAGCCCGATGCACCCAGCTTGCGCAACGAGGCGCCGCTCGCAGGAATCACGGCCGCCAGTGGCGACTGGCCTCAGGCGCAGTGGTGGCAGCGCTATGCGGACGCGCAACTCAACTCGCTCGAACAGATGGGCATTGCCAGTTCACCGTCGCTCGATCAGGCGCACAAGCGATTCAATACCGCACTGCGCGCGATTGATATCGCGAGTGCCGCCGGCGGCATGTCGGTGCAGGCGAATGCGCAAGTACAACGCCAGCGGCTCAGCGAAAATGGGTTGATTCCCCCGAAATTTTTGGGCTTTACCTGGTACAACCAGGGAGACCTCAGCTTGCAATTCCAGTATGACTTCGATTTCTGGGGCAAGACGCGCGCCGCCGTCGCTGCCGCCGTGGATGAAGCGCACGCCGCCGAAGCCGAGCGCAGCGCCGCTACGCTGATGCTGACAACTGCTATTGCCGATACCTACTTCAGCTGGCAGGCCGATCAAGCGCGATTCGTGATTGCGATGGACACTGTCGTAGCGCTGGAACGCAATCGTCAAATCGCGGCGAAGCGCGTCGCGAGCGGCATCGATGCGCCAGACAGCGTGCACCAGGCCGACGCGCAGATAGCGGAGGCACGCGAATTGGCGGCCTCCTACGAGGGCGCCGCGCGAATCCGACTAGCCGCGCTTGCAGCCTTGCTCGGCGTCGCGCCTGCCGACCTGCCCAAACTGGATCCCAAACCGCTGCCCCTGATCACCGCAACCCTACCCGACAAGATCGGCCTTGATCTGCTGGCGCGACGCCCGGATATTGCCGCCAACCGCTGGCGCATCGAAGCGGCCATGCGCCGCGTCGACGTCGCGCGCGCTCAGTTCTACCCTGACATCAGCCTCGGCGCGATGGTCGGCCTGCAGTCGGTCGATCTCGACAAGCTGTTGACTGCCGGTAGCCGTATGGGCGGCATCGGGCCCGCTTTGCATCTGCCGATCTTCGGTCTCGGACGCTTGCGCGCAGCGTATGGCGTTTCGCAGGCGCAACTGGACGCTGCGGCTGCGCAATACGATGCGAGCGTCGTCGATGCTGCGCGCGATGTCGCGACACAGGCGCTCAGCCTCGAACAAATCGATGCACGCCGCCGACAGCGTGCGCAGCAACTCGCTGCGGCGCAGTCACTGGTGGAGAGCGCAGCTGCGCGCGTGCGTCGCGGTGTCAGTGATGACCGCAGCCTGCTGGCGGCGCAAGCGCAGGTACTGCAGCAACGCGATGCAGCGACGACGCTGGATGCGCAAGCGGTCTCCAGCGAAATCGCGCTGACCAAGGCACTCGGCGGCGGCTATCACATGGACACCATCGACACTGCCGCGCCTGCTGCAGAAAACGACGCATCGCTCCACTCCCCGACATCCGTTGAACGAGCCAACTCCCGATGAGCGACTCCCCTACTTCCGCCGTGAAATCAGATGGCGCGCAAACCAATGGAAATGGCAAGCGCCGTGTGATCCTCGGCGTCATCGCCACCGTGTTCATCCTGTTGGGCATTGGTTGGTATCTGCTCTGGCTGTTCGTGTTCTCACTACGTGAAGTGACGGATGACGCCTATGTCAACGGCAACCAGGTCGCGCTGTCGGCACAGGTTGCAGGCACGGTCATCGCGGTGCTCGCCGATGACACCCAACTGGTCAGCGCCGGCCAGGTGCTGGTGAAGCTCGACCCGACCGATGCCCAGGTGAATCTGTCAAAGGCGAAGAGCGCGCTTGCGAACGCCGTGCGCCAGGTGCGCCAGCAAACCGCGATGGCCTCGCAGTACGATGCCGCCATTGCCGCACGCAGACTCGATTTGTCGCGCGCGCAGGCCGATCTGCAGCGGCGCCAGCCGTTACTCGCCGACAAGGCGATTGCGCCGGAAGAAGTCGCGCACGCACGCGAAACCGTCGACACCGCAAAGGCCGCGCTCGATCTCGCGATGCGCCAGGCGGAGGCTTCGCATGCGCTGGTCGACGGCACCGCCATCGGCGAGAATGCATCCGTGCTGCAAGCCAAAGCGGCGTTCCGTGAGGCCTGGATCAACAACGAACGCAGCGCGATCGTCGCGCCAATCGGTGGCTATGTCGCGCAGCGCAGCGTTCAGGTGGGCTCGCACGTACAGCCAGGTCAGGCACTCCTCACCGTGATCCCGTTGCACGATCTGTGGATCGATGCGAACTTCAAGGAAAGCCAGCTCGCGCACATCCGTATCGGGCAATCCGCCAAGGTCGAAAGCGATCTCTACGGCGGCAACTTCGAATACAACGGCAAAGTCGTCGGGCTTGGCGCTGGCACGGGCTCCTCGTTCGCGTTGCTGCCGCCGCAAAATGCGTCGGGCAACTGGATCAAGGTCGTGCAGCGCGTCACCGTGCGCATCGCACTCGATCCGAAGCAACTGGAGAAATCTCCTTTGCGCGTGGGGCTGTCGACGTCGGTCGCGATCGACACGCACGACCGATCAGGAAGCGTGCTCGCAAGCGTGCCGGCCAACGCCGCTGTCGCGCAGACCGGTGTCTATGAACGCGATTTCGCCAAAGCCGAAACCGAGGCCAACGCGATCGTCGCAGCCAATCTCCCCGGCGCTCGCTGAGGCACAACGATGGCTGCCAACCCAGGCGATCGCACGCCGCTGCCACCGCTGAAGGGAGCGCCGCTCGCACTGCTGACGATCGCGGTTGCATTCGCGACGTTCATGGAAGTGCTCGACATCACGATCGTGAATGTATCGGTGCCGCACATTGCCGGCAGTCTCGGCGTCAGTCCGCAGGAAGGCACTTGGGCAATCAGTTCTTATTCGCTCGCCAGCGCGATCATGCAGCCGTTGAGCGGCTGGATTGCGCGCCAATTTGGTGAAGTCCGCAGCTTCTGCGTATCGGCCCTGTTGTTCGTGCTGATGTCGATCCTGTGCGGATTCGCGACGAGCATGCCGATGCTGGTGATTGGGCGCTTGCTGCAGGGCGCGGGCTCCGGCCCGATGGTTGCGCTCAGCCTCAGCCTGTTGCTCAACAACTATCCGAACGAAAAGAAAGGCCTCGCCCTCGCACTATGGGCGATGACGGTCGTGGTCGCACCGATCTTCGGGCCGATCCTCGGCGGTTACCTCACCGACAACTATTCGTGGCCGTGGATCTTCTACATCAACGTGCCGGTCGGCCTGCTCGCGGTCGCCATCACCTGGTCGCTGCTGCGCCATCGCGAATCGAAGATAGTGAAGACGCCGATCGATACCATCGGCCTTGTGCTGCTCGTGCTCGGCGTCGGCTGCCTGCAATTCATGCTCGACAACGGCAACGACAAGGACTGGTTCTCCTCCACCTTCATCGTGACGCTGTTCATCATCGCCGTCGTCAGCCTTGTGTTCTTCATTGCCTGGGAACTGACCGAACGCCAGCCGATCGTCGACTTGACGCTGTTCCGAAAACGCAATTTCACCGTCGGCGTCACCGCAATGTCGTTCGGCATGGTCGGATTCTTCGGCATCAACGTGGTTTATCCACTGTGGCTGCAGACGGTGCTCGGCTACACCGCATCCTGGGCCGGACTTGCGACCGCGCCGGTCGGCATTCTCGCGTTCCTGATGTCGCCGATCATCGGCAAGAACATCCAGCGCCTCGAATTGCGTTCGGTGGTTACGTTTGCGTTCCTCGTGTTCGCTTTCACTTCGTACTGGTTCGCGAGCTTCCCGGACAACGCGGCATTCAATCAGTTGATCTGGCCACGCTTCATCATGGGCATCGGCATTCCCTGCTTCTTCATTCCGCTGAACCAGATCTTCCTGTCCGGCCTCGAGCCGCACCAGATCGCATCGGCGTCCGGCGTAGCCAACTTCTGTCGAACGCTCGCGGCAAGCGTGTCGACCGCGGTCACGGTGACCGTGTGGCAGCATCGCGGCGAATACCATCACACGGTGCTGGCCGAACACGTCAATGCGACGAGCCCTGCTGCGATGGACTACATCAACGGCCTCAGCGCACTCGGCGGCCCTGCCGCACGTGGATGGAGCATCATCGACGCGCTCGTCACGCGCCAGGGACTCACGCTGGCGGTCAACGATGTATTCCTGATGTGCACGGTGCTGTTTCTCGCGATGATTCCGGTGGTGTGGTTCGCAAAACCGCCATTCGGCAACGTAGCCGCTGGTGCGGGACATTGAGCACGACGTGATGCGCTACCGCAGTCGCACCTCGTGTAGCGAGTGCCTCACATGGACATTGCATCACCGGCCCCTCGTCCCGCAAAAACAAACGGGGCGCTGAGCGCCCCGTTTTCTTCAATCGCAGGCGACACGGGCATGCTCAGTCGTTATCCCAAGGAGCGCGGGCTTCCTCATTGTTACCACCCTTCGCTCCGCCTCCCTGCTCCGCCGGCGCGCCTGCAGGGATCTCTACTGCAGGCAAGCCTTTCGCCTTCAGCGTCGCATTCGCCGCAGCGACATCCCTTGTTTCGAAGTCGGCAAACTGTTTCTGCACATCGCCAAGCTCGCGCTTGAGCGTGTCGATGCGCGTGAGCTGATAGTCGGCAGGCTTGCCGTCGTAGGACATGATCGAACCATACAGCGTGTCCATGTGCTCGCGCAGACGCTCCTCGCCTGTGATCGCGCCGCCCTCCTTGGTCGCGACGATCTGCTTGCGTATCTCATCCGCCTTGGAGTTCAAGGCGACCAGTTGCTTGCGCGTCGCGTCACCTTCGGCAAGCTTGCCCGCCGCAGCATCGGCCTGCGCGCGCACTGCATTGATCTTGTAGACCAGGTCTCTCATCTCATCGAACAGGCCGCGCACGCGTATGGCGGCTTCGTATTGCGCCTGGCGGTCGGCCGCATTGAACGCGACGCGGCGATCAAGGCCGACATCGACCTTGGTCTCGTAGGTTCCCTCGCCCTTGGTCATGCGCACGGTATAGGTACCGGGCGGCACGCGCGGCCCTTGGGTGGAGTTGAACGCGATCTGCGCAGCCGGTGGAACCCGCGGCGGTTTCGCGCGCATCGACCAGCGCACGTGATTGATCCCTCGACGCACGCTCGCGGGCAACGTATCGATGAGCGTACCCTTTGAATCGAGCACATCGATCTTCAGCTTGCCAAACAAATGTCGCGACTTCTGGAAGTAGGCGATGTCAGCGCCAGTAGGCGGATTCTGCCCGGTGAAGGAAGCATCGCCTTCGACCCAGCCACCGAACGCGGTAATGCGCTGCTGCACTGGCTTCGTTGGCAGGAACGCCGCTTCGCTCGTCAGCGTCTTCGCATCGAGCGCACGCAATGGCGTCAGGTCATCGATAACCCAGATACCACGGCCGTGGGTTGCGAGGACGAGCGCCGCATCGCGGTTTTGCAAGGCGATATCGCGCACCGCGACATCCGGGAAATTGCCCCCCTTGAACTGCGCCCACTGGCGCCCGCCATCGTTCGAGATCCACAAACCGAATTCGCTGCCGGCATAGAGCAGGTCGGGCTTGACCGTGTCCTGCCGGATCACGTGCACATAGCCGCGAATGCCGCGCGTATCCTGCGGCGAAACCAGTGCGGTCCACGACTTTCCGTAGTCGATGGTCTTGTACAGGTAAGGCGCCATGTCACCAAACGTGTGGCGATCAAACGCGACGAATGCGGTGCCGGCATCGAACGCACCGGCCTGCACCCACGATACCCACGCATGCGCTGGCATGCCTTTCACATTGCCGATCACATTCGTCCAGCTTTTGCCGGCGTCACGCGTCAGCTGCAAATTGCCGTCGTCGGTGCCAACCCAGATCGTGCCGCCTGCCTTCGGCGACTCGCTGATCGAATAGATCGTCGTGTGCATTTCAGCTGCGGAATTGTCGACGGTGATGCCGCCCGATTCCTCCTGCTTCTGCTTTTGCGGGTCGTTGGTGGTCAGATCCGGCGAGATGCGATCCCAGCTCTGGCCGTGGTCGCGTGACCGGAACAGGAACTGTGCCCCGATGTAGATCGTGCCCTTTTCGTTCGGGCTCAACGCAATCGGTGTATTCCAGTTCCAACGCAGCTTCTCGTTGTAGCCGGCCTCCGGCTGGATGGCGCGGAATTCGTGCGTGTGACGATTGACGCGGCCGATCGTTCCACCCTGCGCTTCCGAGTAGATGTAATCCGCATCGGCTGGATCCTCGAACATCCAGAAGCCATCGCCGCCGTACATGTTCTCCCAGCGCGAATTCGTGATGCCCCCGGGATATTCACTGTCACCCACCCAGGAACTGTTGTCTTGCAGACCACCATAGACATGGAACGGATCGGAGTTGTCGAGGCTCACATGATAGAACTGCGAAACCGGCAGATTGTTCTGCTTCCACCACTTGTTGCCGCCGTCGTATGACTGCCACAGTCCACCGTCGTCGCCGGCGATCACATGCTGGGTATCGGCGGGATCTATCCAGACGACGTGGTCGTCGCCATGCGAGCCGCCGCCCACATTGGCAAAGCTCTTGCCGCCATCGAGGCTCTGGATCAGCGAGAGGTTCGGCTTGAACAAACGCTCAGGATTCTTCGGGTCGACAACAAGATTGGCGAAATAGAACGGACGCCAGACCATCATCTGGCTCTTGTCGCGCTTGCTCCAGGTTTTGCCTCCATCATCGGAGCGATACAACGCCGAGTCGGTCGATTCGACGAACGCATACACGATGTTTGCAGCAGACGGAGCAACCGCGACAGCGATGCGACCGTAAGGCTTTTTCGGCAAACCCTCGTTCGCAGCGTCGGTCAGTTCGGTCCAGGAACGACCGCCATCAGCCGAGCGGAACAGTCCGCTGCCCGAGTCGGCATTCGCCGAGTCTCCGCCGGACCGGAATGTCCACCCCTTGCGACGAAAATCCCACAGGCTGGCGAAGAGCACACCCGAGTCCTTGGGGTCCAGGCTGATCGACGAACAACCGGTCGAGAGATTTTTTCCTTTCAGCACCAGGCTCCAGCTCTTGCCGCCATCGCTGGTCTTGTAGAGTCCGCGATCGGGCGAGTCGCTCCACAGCTTGCCCGGTACGCAGGCGTAGACGCTGTTGCCGTCACGCGGATCGATGAGGATCTTCGCGATGCGCTCGGAATTGTCGAGACCGACATGCGTCCAGGTCTCGCCTGCATCGGTCGACTTGTAGATGCCATTGCCGATGGATACCGAGTTGCGCGTCCACGGTTCGCCGGTGCCGACCCAGATCGTGTCGCGGTTGGATGGATCGATCGCGATCGCACCGATCGACTGTACCGGCTGCTTGTCGAATACTGGCTTGAACGTCGTGCCGCCGTCAGTCGACTTCCACACACCGCCGGACGCGGCGCCGACAAACAGCGTCGTCTTGCCATCCTTGCCCGGAACCCCGTCCAGCGCCGCAATGCGTCCGCTCATGGCTGCCGAACCGATGTTCCGCGCACCAAGGCCGGAGACGACGCCGGCATCGAAGCGTGCTTCTGTCGTGGAAGAATTGCCTGCCGCGTGCTCAGCTGAGCCCGCTGTTGCCGTCGCGGTGACGCCTGCCAACGCGATGGCAATGGCGCAAATCACGTGATTCATGCGTACAACGCTCATTTGCCGGCTCCCTGCTTGGCTACTGGAAATGCGAACTCGGTATCGTCAATCGGGATGTTTCCCTGCGCATGCTCGATCGTCGTTTGCTGACGACTGCCATCCGACTTGTTCTCTGTCGCAATCGAGAACGGGAAATACACACCGTCGACTTGTTCGTAGTCCCCGTAGTCGTTGACCGTCTCAACCTGGGTGCCGCGCACGCTGCGTTGCGCGAC
This sequence comes from Dokdonella sp., assembly GCA_039926025.1. GTDB lineage: Bacteria > Pseudomonadota > Gammaproteobacteria > Xanthomonadales > Rhodanobacteraceae > Dokdonella_A. The sequence goes on along the minus strand of JBDSXV010000225.1, from coordinate 17,288 downwards.
CGTGCGGATCTCGAGGAAGTGGTCCGGATCGAGATACACGTATTCGATGTCGCCGTTCTTCAGCGTGACCTTGAGCTTGTGCGCATCGGTGCCGTCCACGTCTTCCGTCCCGAGGTATTCGACCTTGCTGCCACGCGCCTGCCAGTCGAGCAGCTGGCCTGCGATGGGAGCGTCGTCGGCCAACGCCTTGGCGTCCTCGATCGTCATTTTTTCCGGATCCTTGCGACCCTGGAATGGCGAAATCTGCCAGGCCTCCTTGCCATCCCACGCCTGCACACCGGTGAGGCCCTGCAGGCTCGCTTCGCTGCGGACAGACTCTGGGGCCTTCTGATATTGCGTGAACGCCAGCTCGAATTGGCCGCCAAATAGCAGCTTGCCTTCGGTCTTCAGTGTCTTGATCGCCTGGATTTTCGTCGTGCCGCCGCGCGCATCAAGATTCTTCGCGATCAATTCGTCGACGCTGCCCGCACGCGCGCCCACGCAGGCGAAGGCGAAGGCGGCAATGCCGTATTTCACATGGATGGACATGCAAGGTCTCCTGGGCTGGGCTGGATCGAGCAAGTTCGCGCAAGGCGTACTCTCGACGACATCTAGGCAGAAGACTAACGAGTCCAGCTCATGCTTGCGATGGGAAGGAAGTCATGCGGAAGGCCCACAACGATCATGCGCCGGATTGATCGACGCGGTGGCCGTTTCGCGCATAAGCGTCGTAGAGCTCGGGTCCTGTGCGCGCCGCGTCCAGAATTCCGCGCAATGGTGGCCAATGCGAATGCCGGGCTTCTCGACGAATCGGTAGACCAGCGCAGCCATGGCAATCGTCAGACCTGCGTTGACGAGCAGGTAAACACCCAAGTGCTGCGAGCGCCACCAGGATCCGATCGGCTGGCGCAGCAGCAGCCACCACAACGCCATGAACACGACGGGGTGGAACAGGTAGATGGAATAGCTGATTTGCCCAAGCCAATCGGTCAGTCGCGTCGATACCCGCAGCCAACGTGTGCCGATGATGAAGACGGCGAAGCCAACGCCACTCGAAATCCATGGGCTGTTGCCGAAACCGGCGAGCCACCACCCGGCTGCCGGCAGAATGACAAGATGGGCCGCGAACAACCCATACACGGACGCAAGAAACAACTTCGCGTCGTCGCTGCTTTCCTCTACCACGCACGTGCGGTACAGCGTTCCACACAACATGACCGACAGGTAGAAGCAGGCGATACCGATGTTCGCGTTCGCCACTGGCATACCGACCCGTTTTGCGGCGAGCTGCAGCACATATGCCGACAGCAACGCGACCGAGAGCAAACACACCCGACGCATGTTGGCCAGACTCCCGCTCAGCAGCAGCGCGACGCACAGTGCGTAGAAAGCCCACTCCGCGAGCAGGGTCCAATACAGACCTTCAGCCGCCCTCGCACCGAACAAACTTTGCAACAAGGTGAGGTTGATCAGGAAATCCTGCGCGCTGAACGGCTGCTTCCAGATCCAGAAGCCGGTCAGGGCGCCGAGGGGAATCGATAGCCAATATGCGGGAAAAATGCGGAAGAAACGCTTGATCAGGAAGCTGCCGACCGCAGCCCGTCGCCCAGCGTGAATGCTGAATGGAATGACGTACCCGCTGATCAGGAAGAACACGATCACGCCGATGTGCCCCACATCAGCCTTGTCGGCAACGACTTGCATCCAGTGGCCACCGGCGTTTCCGCTTGGGTCTGCCTGCACAAAAAAATCGGCGACATGGCGCCACACCACGAGCAGCGCGGCGAGCGCTCGCAAGGCGTCGATGTGGCGCAAGCGCCGGCCGTCGATCAGCGGCGGGATCGGCGAATTCTCGCGGCGAACATCAAGCGGCGCCATTCAAAGACCCACGCGGCCATGCAGGACATCCCAGTACATGACCCAATCACCGACGAAACTGTAGAACGGATGCTGGAATGTCGCCGGACGATTCTTCTCGAAGACGAAGTGGCCTATCCACGCGAAGCCGTATCCGAACACGGGCGCCAGCCAGAGCCAGCGCGCATCGCGCGCCAACACGGCGATTGTCAGCGTCGCCAGCACGAGCGTCGTACCGGCGAAATGCAAACGGCGGCAATTGCGATCGGCGTGCTCCGACAAATAGAACACGTAGAACTCGTTGAAGCTGCGGAAGTTGGACATGCTGGGGAGTCGTCGGCAGATGATCAGTGCTCGGGTAGCGGAATGAATTCAAGTTCACCGGGTACCTGGCCCAGCGTTTGTGCACGCCAGTCCGCCTTCGCGCGCTCAATGCGCTCCTTGCTCGATGCGACGAAATTCCACCAGAGGAAACGTACGCCGTCGAGCGGCGCGCCGCCGCAAAGCAAAATCCGCGCGGCGCTGTCAGCGACGATCTCTGCGGCGCCGGCCGTGGGTAGCACCAGCATGTGCTGCACCGGAATCAACTCGCCATCAACGCGAAGGTCGCCGGCAACGACGTAGACAGCGCGCTCCTCGTGTTCGGGCGGCAGGATCAGGCGGCTACCCGCCAGCAACTCGACATCCACATACAAGGTCGGCGCGTATACGCGTACCGGGGACTGCATTCCGAAAGCGGTTCCCGCGATCACGCGCAGGCGCACGCCGTCGCGTTCGAGCTGGGGCAAGGCATCGGCTGCATGGTGGATAAATTCCGGCTCGGCTTCCGCAGATGCCTGGGGCAAGGCGACCCAGGTCTGGATGCCATGCATGCGGTGGCCCGTTGCGCGTTCCGCAGCAGGCGTGCGTTCGGAATGAACAATGCCACGCCCGGCGGTCATCCAGTTCACATCGCCTGGCCGGATGACCTGCCTGCAACCGAGGCTGTCATGGTGCGTCAGCGCACCTTCGTAGAGATAGGTCACGGTGGCCAACCCGATATGCGGATGCGGACGCACATCCAGGCCCCGTCCAGGCGCCAGAGCTGCTGGACCGATGTGGTCGAAGAATACGAACGGACCGACGCTTCGGCGCAAACGAGCCGGAAGCAGGCGTTGCACGGAAAAACCGTCGCCGAGGTCGTGCAGGCTCGGTTCGAGCAACAGCGGTGTTCCGACTGGCATCGAAGAAGGCCGTCAGCGAAGACGCGCCATCATGCCAGCATCGGCGCCGACAGCAAAAAACGCCAGGCGCCGCGCCGGCGAAACCTCTAGCGACGACCGCGTTGCGGACGGTCGCTGGCAAGACCAACCCGCATGGTCGCGCCATCCTGGGTAGAACCGTCGAGGCTGGCGATCGCCGCACGCGCCTCATGCCCTTCCATCGCCAGCTCGGCGAAACCGCGGCATTCGTTCTTGAACGGGTCCGTTGCGAGCTTGAGCTTATGTACACGGCCGAATTTTCCGAACAATTCCGTAACGGAATTTTCGGTCGCGCTGCGCGGCAAACCACGCACGTTGAGGGTCAGCATTACGTATCTCCTTGACCTTGGTCGCCGACGCCTTCGCCTCGACTACCGTTATCGAAACATCACAATGAGGCAATCCGGCTCGTTTTCAACCATCAACGCAAGCCGATGACGCGGGGACGCGGCGTAAAAGGCCGAGCCGGTGCGGAAAAAAAACCGCAGCGCGAGCGCCGCGGCCTTCATTGAGCAGGCGCCCGCTGCAAGGCGCTGTTGGCGCGTTTCGGACTGACGTCGCTCCGACCCTGTGTGACCAGGCGCGACCTTCCGCTCGTCCCACAACGCGCACCCGGCGATCCTGACGAGATGCCCGCAAGACGAGCTGTCGTAGTCCACGAACAAGCGTATGACGCAAACAAAGCAGGTCAGTTTAACCGAGTTGGCCGACGGACGCGACCGGCTGCGCTGCGCAGCCACCTGCCCCAGCCCAGCGGAGAATTCCGGGAAGACAGGGTCGCAATCGACCGCGTCTCTCAATAGGCCTGGCTGCCCGCAGGAGGATTGCGCATGAATCCCGCCCAGGCGCCCGACAGCGCCCTCAAACCGCCTGGATAGCGCTGCTCCAGGATTCGTTCCGACGCGACCGGTCGGCAAGGGTCAGCACGCTGTTCCGCAAGCACGGCGGCCAATACTGCTCTGGATCCAGCACTCTGCATCAACAGCGCGACCAGCGCGTAGGCGCGCAGATAGCGTCGCTCTCGACTGGAGGTGCCGGCATCGTCGCCATAAAAGGTGCTGCCCTCGCGCGCGAGCAAATCGACCAGCGCATCGACTTCGTCGTTGGCCGGAGCCGCTGCGATCATGGCTTCGCGGTCGGCACCGACATCGACTTGACCTCCAAGGCCGCCGACGCGGTACCGTCCGAAAAATTCGGCCATGCCTTCGTTCACTGGCGTTGGCAAGTTGCCGATCGACTCATGCACGAGCGCATGCGTGATCTCGTGGCGCAGTACGGCGAAACCGGCCTCCTGCTGCGCCTGCATGCGCACATAGATCGTCTGTTGTGCGGTCGAGTAGGCGCCAGCCGAGGAAGCCAGCGCGGGTTCGCCGATCAGGTGCGCGTACGTCTCGGGCGACTTCACGAACACAATGTGCAGGGTCAGTCCGGCTGGCACACCGACGCCGAGCACATCGCGCATCACGCGCTGTATGCCCAACGCGTCCGCGACGGCACGCTGCTGCAATTCGTCCGGCAAGTTCATGTCGTTGCCGACTGCCTGCACGGCAATCGATGGCAAGCCCTGTACTTCGATCACGCGATGGTCGCGCGCGCTCACGCCAGGCGGCAGGTCGGAGTAGTGCGTGATCCCGGCACCATCGACCCAGCGGTGCACCGCGATCGAGCGCGAGGACGAACCCGCAGCGGTGTGCGCAAGGCATGCCGCCGTTCGCCCCATCGCCGCCTCCACATCGCGCGCAAGCTGCGCTACGGATTCCCGTGCGATCGCGAGCGATGGCGCCGGGCTACTGTCCGGTTTGTCGACCGAAGCACTCGTCGCCATCGCCGGGACGAGCGGCTCCGATACTGAAGAAGGCGGCGACGAAAGGGTTTGCTCCGGTTCGCGCCGGCAAGCCGTCGACAGCATGCAGACAACCACCACGGCGGCGACGGCGCGAAGTGTGGGTGTCAAAGCCGCGTTGCTGAAATGGGGGTTCGACATCTCAAGCCCGATTGCGGTCCGCGCCGACGATACATGCAACAGCCGATCTTGAATCGCGCCCGCAGCCTCGGCTGTGCAGTTTCGACGAGGTTAAGAATGCAGGGTCAATGATTGGCGCTGCGGCAGCTCATGCGCCTCTGGCGCGTGTCAGGCCCATACCATCTGACCGCAGTGTTCTTTTCATAAGGTGACCATCATGAAACTTCAATTGTTGATCTCCGGCATGTTTGCGCTCTCTTGCGCGGCTGCATCCGCCCAGGACGCAAACAACAAGCAGACTGCGGTTTACCCAACGGAAGAGGGAAAGCTGGTCGTGCATACCGGTCAACCAGCCGCGCAGGATCCGGGTCCGCCGCCCGCTTTCGCGCAGCTTGACCTCCGCCGCGCCGGCTATCTCAGCAGCGAGGACGCAGCGGGCTATGCGCTGCTCGCGAATGACTTCATCTATGCGGATTCAAACCGCGACGGGAGGATCTCCAAGGCGGAGTACGAGCGCTGGGTGCGCGCACGTTGAAACCGCAGTGTCTCAATTGCGTGCACTGCGAGCTTCAGCGCCAGTAACCGCGATGAAAGCGCCAGGAAGGCCCAACGCTTGCCCAGGCTGCAGGACTGTATCGGCGGCCCGGGCGCGCCACAAGCCAACCACCGCCGGTCCAGACATGGCGCGCGCGGTTCCATCGCCAGTACCCTGGAGCCCCTGTGTATCCGGTGTGCACCAGCACCTGCTCGATGCGAGGGGGTGCTGGTGCGATGCGTATGGCCACACCGATAGCAGCGCGTGCTGATGACGGCGCGGCCGCCGCGCAGTTCAAACAAATGCAGATTGCCGCAAAGAATCCGGTGAACTTCGTTCTATTCATGACGCTCCCTCACTTAGGTGCATCGACGCGCCTTGTGCGTGCTTCAACGCGGAGATGGAACAACCGTTGACGCGCGTCTTGAGCCGGGACTGTGCAGACGATGGATCAGTCAGGGCATCGGGAATGCGTTGCTGTGTCGGGAACGACGTCCGCGAGCGCCCTGAGCTCGCAGTCGCGCTGCGCTTTCGGAGCGTTCGCCAAGCTCGCGACACGCGTGTAAAACGTCGGCCACGCGTTTCCTGACCGATCGAACAAGCGCGCGAACGCCGCCACCCATTTGTCATAGAGACCGAAGGGCAGCAGACGCGCGTTATCTATCGGCGCGGCGATCCAGCGATCGTAGCGCTTGTCGCCGTTCCAATCGCTGTCTCGCAGGGTCGCGTAGCGCTGTCGAAAAGCCGCGATCTCGTCATTTTTCGCCGCACGCATTTCGCCGGCGGCTAGCGGCTTTGCATACAAGGTGCGCAACCGCTCGCGCAGATCCAGCACCAGCCGCCGGAATGCGAGATCGCGCGCCGATTCGGCTGCATCGTCCTTGGGAACAAGCCCGCGTGCCACCCGCCACTCGCGCAGCCCCTGCTCCTGCACGAAGCTTGCAAACGATTCATTGAAAGCGGTGTCATCCTTGACGTAGACCTTCTGGTGCGCGAGCTCGTGAAAAATCACGCCATCGAGTTCGTCGTCGTCCCAGCGCAGCATGCTGGAAAGTATCGGGTCGGCAAACCAGCCCAGGGTCGAATACGCGGCGGCGCCTTCGACCTGCGCGTCATCGCCGCGATCGGCAAGCTCTTTTGCTGCCTCTTGCGCACGCGTGCGATCGAAGAAACCCAGATACGCGACGCAGCCGGCGAACGGAAAGCAGTGCGTGAGCGGCTCAACCGAAAACTCCGGCGTCGCGAACACGTTCCAGGTGACGAACGGCCGACCGAGATCGACATAGCTGGTGTAGCTGCGGTTGCGTGGCAGACCGAGGTGGTCCGACGCAAACTGACGTGCCGCCTGCGCCTGCCTCAGCCGCGCACGCAGCGAGGGATCGGTACCCTCGTCGGCAACGATGCGCGCCACCGACTGGCGATGAACCAGCAACATCGCGTGGCCATGCGCGACATGCGCGGTGTAGCACAGGCTGGAGCACGCGTTGAGAGCCACAATAGCCAGGGCGAGTCCGCACCGACGCATCGACGAAAGCCACGGCAATTCGATCACCTTGGTCGCACGCAGAGCGCTACAACTCGAACTGTTCGTTGAGGATGCGTTCCTCGAGACCGTGCTCGGGGTCGAACAGCAGCGTCATCGTGCGTTCGCGCGATTCGCGCACCACCACTTCGATGACATCACGTACTTCGCTGGAGTCGGCCGTCGCACTGACCGGCCGCTTGTACGGATCAAGAATTTCAAATTTGACTTCGGTGATTGCCGGCAGGATCGCGCCACGCCAGCGTCGCGGGCGAAACGGACTGATCGGCGTCAGTGCCAGCAGTTGCGAACCCAACGGCAGAATCGGACCGTGCGCGGACAGATTGTAGGCGGTGGAGCCTGCAGGGGTGGACACGAGGATGCCATCGCAGATCAGCTCCTCGATCTTGGCAACGCCATTCAACGACACCCGAAGATGCGCAGCCTGCTTCGTCTGACGCAGCAGGGACACTTCGTTGAACGCGAGCGCAGTTGCACTGCTGCCCGATTCGCTGGCGACTTCCATCAGCAGCGGTCGCAGCACCGTGGGTTGCGCGCGCGCGAGCCGTTCCGGCAGTTCATCGACGCCGTACTGGTTCATCAGAAATCCGACCGTGCCCAGCTTCATGCCGTAGACCGGCAATCCGCGCGCCATGTGCCGGTGCAGGGTGCGCAACATGAATCCGTCACCGCCGAGCGCGACGATGACTTCGGCTTCGTCGAGTGCCGTGTCGCCATAGCGCGCAGCAAGTGTCACGCGCGCCATCTGCGCCTCTGCAGTCGGACTTGCGACAAAGGCGATGCGCTGGCTCATCAGTTCCCCGCCTCGTCTGAAGGGCGCCGCCATGGTGCGGCGCCTGGTCGGGAAGCTAACACGATCGCCCGGGTCAGGCGGCTTTTGACGCCGCTTGCACCAACTGGGCAAATCGCCGCAACGCCACCGAGGCGATCGGGTAGTCGACCGATTGCGTGCGGATCTCGGCAAGCATGCCGAGGGTGAATTTCAACGTCGCGTCGCCGCGCTCCAGCCACTGCGCGACGGGATGTTCGACCGCTTCGCTCGCGCCCGCGAGGATCTGCGTGGCGAGAGCCCGATGCTGAGTCGCCAGTTCGTCACGCAAGGAACCGCGTGCCTGTGCGTGCCAGCGGCTGTCGACCGGAAGGCCCTCGATCTGCCGGCGCAAGCCGTCGATATCGAGCGCCTGCCCCAGCTCGAAGAAGACCGACGCGACGCGATCGAGCGGACGTCCGCTTTCGAGCGCCACCTCGACGATATCCAGCGCAACGCCAAGCACAGGAATCGCCGCCAGTCTGTGCGCCAATGCTTCCGGGATATCGAGTCCCTGCCACTTCTCGACATCGACATCGTAGTCGGCGCGACCCGTCGCGGTCAGCACGCGTGGCACCGACGCGCGCAGTTGCCCGACACCCGGCGCGTAGCGCTCGACGATACCCGCGATATCAAGGTTCGAGCCGCGGTGATTCAGCAGCCAGCGCGTAAGGTTGCGCAACAAATCCCAGACCTTGAGCAAGGCGTCGATCTGCACGGTTTCGCCGATCTTGCCATCGAGTGCTTCGATCTCGGCCCAGATTCCACGCGCATCCATGATCTCGCGAACGGCCGAATAGGCTTTTGCGATCGCCGCCGGGGGCTGGCCTGTGTCTTCCTGCATGCGCAGAACGAAGGTCGCATCCATGCGGTTGACCATCGAGTTGGTGACCACGGTCGCGATGATTTCGCGCTTCAGACGATGGCGCTGCATGTGTTCCGCATAGGGCGCGCGCAACGGCTCCGGGAAATACCGCTCCAGTTCCTTCGACAAGTAGGGATCTTCCGGCACGTCCGAATCGAGAAGCTGCTGGAACAGCTTGATCTTCGAGTACGACAGCAGCACCGAGAGTTCGGGTCGCGTGAGACCCTGATGGCGCGTCTTGCGCTCGGCAAGCTCTGCGTCCGACGGAAGGAATTCGATCTGGCGGTCGAGCAGGCCTTCGCTTTCGAGCGTGCGGATGAAATGCGCGTTCGAACCGAGGCGATGCACCGACATGTGTTCCATCACCGTGATCGCCTGGTTCTGACGATAGTTGTCCGACAGCACCAGGCGCTCGACCTCATCGGTCATCGCCGCAAGCTGGGTGTTGCGCTGCTCGGTCGTCAATTCGCCGCGCTGCACGGCGTCGTTGAGCAGGATCTTGATGTTGACCTCGTGATCCGAGGTATCCACACCGGCCGAGTTGTCGATGAAGTCGGTATTGAGCAGGACATGGTGCTGAGCTGCCTCGATGCGCCCCTTTTGCGTGAAGCCGAGATTGCCGCCCTCCCCCACCACTTTGCAGCGCAGATCGCGGCCGTTGATACGCAATGCGTTGTTGGCACGATCGCCGACATCAGCATTGGTTTCGGTTTCCGCCTTGACGTAGGTACCGATACCACCGTTCCAGAGCAGATCGACTGGCGCTTTCAGGATCGCGCTCATCAGCTCATTCGGCGTCATCTGGCCGGTGGCCTGATCGATGCCGAGTACCTGGCAGATTTCCGACGAGACGGGAATCGTCTTGGCAGCGCGTGCAAACACGCCCCCGCCTGCCGAGATGAGCTTGGCGTCGTAGTCGCTCCAGGACGAGCGCGGCAACACAAACATGCGCTCGCGCTCCTTGAACGACTCAGCCACATCGGGATGAGGGTCGAGAAAGATGTGCCGGTGATCGAATGCGGCGACCAGGCGGATATGCTTTGACAACAGCATGCCGTTGCCGAACACATCGCCGGACATGTCACCAACGCCGACGCAGCTGAAATCCGCGGTCTGGCTGTCGCGTCCGAGCGCGCGGAAATGACGCTTGACCGATTCCCAGGCGCCCTTCGCGGTGATACCCATTTTCTTGTGGTCGTAACCGACCGAACCACCGGATGCGAACGCGTCGCCCAGCCAGAAGCCGTGCTCGTTGCTGATCGCGTTGGCGATGTCGGAGAACGTCGCGGTGCCCTTGTCCGCGGCGACGACGAGATAGGGGTCATCGCCATCGTGGCGGATCACGTTCAGCGGATGGGCGATCTGGCCGTCCACGAGGTTGTCGGTAATATCGAGCAGACCATTGATGAACATCTTGTAGCAGGCAATTCCTTCGGCAAGTACCGCGTCACGTTCACCGCTGGCCGGTGGATGCTTGGCGAAGAAGCCACCCTTCGAACCGACCGGCACGATCACGGTGTTCTTCACCATCTGCGCCTTGACCAGACCGAGTACTTCGGTGCGGAAATCCTCGCGACGATCCGACCAGCGCAAGCCGCCGCGGGCAACAGGCCCAAAACGCAGATGCACACCCTCCACGCGCGGTCCATAGACCCATATCTCGCGATACGGGCGCGGCTTGGGCAGGTCGGGCACCTTCGCCGAATCGAACTTGAAGCTGATCGTGTGCGACGGCACACCGTCTTTGCTCTGGAAGTAGCTGGTGCGCAGGGTCGCGCCAATCACGCCGAGGTAGGCGCGCAGGATGCGATCCTCATCGATGCTGGCCACATGGTCGAGCAGCACCTTGACGGTGGCAACGATCGCGCTGATCTGCTGTGCACGCGGCGCCGCGCGCGCCACGACAAGATCATCGATGAGCTTCGGATGTGCTTTCTGCACGTCGTCGGCGATCAGGGTACGCAGTTCTCTCGCCAGACGCTGACCTGCCACCTCAATCGCGGACTTGTCGACGTTTTCGCGTTGCGGATCGAAGCCCGCCTCGAACAGTTCCACCAGCAGACCCGCGATCGCAGGATACCGGTTGAGCGTTTCCTCCATGTAGGTCTGGGAGAACGTCACGCCAGTTTGCAGCAGGTACTTGCAGTAGCCGCGCAGCATGCTGACCTGGCGCCAGTCGAGCTGGGCACCGAGGATCAACTTGTTGAACGCATCGTTCTCGGCCGCACCGCGCCAGGTTCGATCGAACGCGGTCTGAAACGCTTCATGCACTTCATCGATGTCGAAGTCGCAGCGCGTCGCCGGCTGGACTGCGATGTCCTGGATATAGAGCGGACCGCCTTGCACGTGAATTTCGTGAAGTTGCTCGGTGAGTACCTTCAGACCCATGTTCTCGAGCAACGGGATGACCTCCGACAGCACGATCGCACCGCCGTGGCGGAACACCTTGAAATGCAGGATGCCGGGCTTGCGCTGCGAGCGATAGAGGCTCAGGCGGAGGTCATCTACGTCACGCAGGCTGGCTGCCATTTCGACGTCGACTGCTGCGGCCTCCGGCCCCACATCCTCGATGTAGCCAGTCGGCAGCAGTCGTGCAAAACGCGTCGCGAGATTGAGCCCCTTTTCCTCGCCATAGCGCTGCACCAGCGCTTCTCGCAGGTCGTCGTGGCGGCTGCGCACGATGTGCTCGACCTTGCCTTCGAGATCGGCAACATCGTGATTCGTGTGATCACCGGGCTTGGGGCGAACCACCAGGTGCAGGTGCGCCAACGGAGATTCGCCGACCTGGATCGAGGAATCGATGTACTCGCCGTGGAAAGCCTGTTTCAGCAGTGCCTCGATGCGCTCGCGCACTTCGGTGTTGAAGCGGTCACGCGGGAGGTAGACGAGGCAGGAATAGAAGCGTCCGTACTTGTCACGGCGCACGAACAGGCGCGTGCGTGGACGTTCGCGCAGGGCGAGGATGCCCATTGCGGTCGTGCACAGCTCTTCTTCGCTGCATTGAAACAATTCGTCGCGCGGCAACAACTCCAGTACGTGGCGCAACGCCTTGCCCGAGTGGGAATCGCGTCGCAGACCCGAGCGCTGCATCACAGCCTCCACTTTGCGTCGCACCAGCGGCACGTCCTGCGGGCGCGCCATGTACGCATTCGTCGTGAACAGACCAAGGAAGCGCTGTTCCGCGATCGGCACGCCGGCGGCATCGAAGCGCAAAACGCCGATGTAGTCCATGTAGCCGGTCCGATGCACACCGGCACGTGCATTCGTCTTGGTCAGGATGATCGCGTCCATCGACCCTGACTGCGGCAGGCTTTTGGCGACCAGCGTGCGCAGCGAACGCGGCGCAAGCGAGCGCTCGGAACCGCGCAGGATACCGAGACCGGAGCCTTCGACCGCCTGCAGCACCTCGTCATTGCCGATCTTCGCGACCTTGTATTCGCGGCAACCCAGGAAAGTGAAGTTGTCGTCGGCGGCCCAGCGCAGGAAATCCTGCGCTTCGGCGACTCCTGCCGCATCCACCGGCATCTTGCGACTGGCAAGGTCGTCGGCAAGCCCCAGCATGCAGTCGCGCATCGCTTTCCAGTCAGTCACGCAGGCGCGTACATCTTCGAGCGCGTCAATGGTCGCCTGCTTGAGCGCGTCCAGCTCGGCTGCCTCGGGAGCTCGGTCGATCTCGAAGTGCATTACCGATTCTGCATCGCCACCGGTGTTTTCCGATGCGCCGAAGCTCGTCAGGTGCCCGCTCGCGTCTCGCTCGACCCGGAACACCGGGTGGATCACCGAATGGATCTGCAAGCCGGCTTTGGCGATCGCCATGCCAACCGAATCGACCAGAAAAGGCATGTCGTCGGTAACCACCTCGACGATCGTGCGCGAAACATCAAAACCGCTTTCGCCGGCGACCGGATTGAATACGCGCACCTTGGCGGCACCCGCATGACGCTCGCGCACGAAGTCGAGCACTCCCTGCACCAGCGCAGACCAGTCGGAGGCGCTGCGCAAGGCCAGGTCCTCGCCAGGAACGCGGCGCAGGAACTCGCTTGCGAATTCCTGCGCATCGCGCAGTTGCGCGCCACTGAGCCGGCTGGACTGAAAAGCGAGAATCGAGTCAACCGGCGTGCTGGAGACGGCGCCTTGAGCAGTCATGAAGAGGTCCGAAGAGGGAAGGGAAATTAATCGCGAAGGATACGCCGCGGCATCGAAGTAATCCACACGTAAACCCCGCAGATCAAGCTGCAGAGCCATTTACAAGGTTCGACTGAAGTATCGCTTTTGCATGATCGCGATGTCGTCGCGTCACGGTTTGCTTCGATACGAAGGGTTGCCTTCATCGAACGCTATGACTTCCGGCGGGTGACTGTTTCTGTACTGGACGGTATAGTCGACGCTCGCGTTTGCAGGTCGACGTTTCCGCTTTTCAAGAGAGCAAGTGCTGCATTCCGCTTGTCCAATCCGAATACAACAGGAAAACTTCATGATGAAGTTGCATAGCGCACTGACCGGTGTCGGTGCCGCCCTGATCGTCAGCCTCGCAGCAGGCTGCGGCAAGTCCCAGCCTCCGCAACAGCAGATGCCACCGCCCGAAGTGGGCGTTGTGAACGCAAAAGCGGAAACGGTGCCTCTCGTGCAGGACCTGGTAGGCCGCCTTTCTGCGGTGCGCAGCGCGGATGTGCGCGCGCGCATTCCCGGGGTGCTGCAGAAGCGCGTCTATACCGAAGGCAGTGACGTGAAGGAAGGCGAAGTCCTCTTCCAGATCGACCCTGCGCCGCTGCGCGCGGCTTTGAATGCGCAGACGGCCAATCTCGCCGCCGCGCAGGCGACCTATCAAAACAACCATGTTGCGGCTGAGCGCGCGCGTTCCGTGGCGCAGAAGGGGCTGCTGTCCAAGGCCGACGTCGACAATGCCGCTGCGGCCGAACGCACGGCAAGCGCTGCCGTGAAGCAGGCGCAGGCGAACGTCGAGTCGGCCAGGATCAGTCTCGGCTATGCAAACGTGACCGCGCCTATTGCCGGCCGGGCGGGCAAGCAGCAGGTCACCGAAGGCGCCCTGGTTGGCCAGGGCGAAGCAACCCTGCTGACCACGATCGACCAGATCGATTCGCTCTATGTGAATTTCACCCAGGCGGTGGGCGTTCTGGACGACGTACGCAGTGCCGCTACCGGTGGCAAGGTGCAGCTGTTCGAACAGAACAAGGCAAGGATCGAACTGCGATTGCAGGATGGCAGCGCCTACGACCAGGACGGCACGCTCGACTTTTCAGACACGGCAGTTGATGCCGCTACGGGTGCCGTGACCCTGCGTGGCGTCGTACCGAATCCGCAGCATCGCCTGCTGCCTGGCATGTACGTGAACGTGCATTTGACCGTGGGCGAATACAAGCATGCCTGGCTCGTTTCGCAGCTGGCTGTCCAGCGTGATGGTCAGGGCGCGTACGTGTTCGTCGTTGGTGCTGATGGCAAAGTCTCACAGAAACGCATAACCACCGGCGCGCTCAAGGGCGACAGCTGGATCGTGACGGACGGCCTTGCTGATGGCGACCAGATCGTTGTTTCGGGTGTGCAGAAGGTCCAGCCCGACAAGCCCGCCAAGGCGGTGCCCTGGAAAGCGTCCGGATCCGACCCCGCCCACCCCGACGCTCCGGCGGACACCAAACACTAGCCTGCGCGCATGCGATTCGCGCGGCGCGAACTATCGTCGCGTGACGCCGGAAATTGACGAGGCATGCAGCCAGGATGGCTGCTTTGTGAATCCGCTCCAGGACGAGCGCACCCAGGACCTATCCCATGCCCAGTTTCTTCATTGACCGTCCGATCTTCGCGTGGGTGATCGCGATCCTGATCACCCTCGGTGGCGTGATCGCGATCAGCCAGCTCGGCATCGAAGCGTATCCGACGATCGCCCCGCCACAGGTCGCCGTGAACGCGGTCTACCCGGGCGCCGATGCAAGTACGGTTGAAAAGACCGTAACCCAGGTGATCGAACAGCAACTGACTGGCGTCGACCATTTGCTGTATTTCAGCTCGAGCTCGAGCAGTAGCGGTGGCGCGTCAATCACGCTCACGTTCGAACCCGGTACCGACCCGGACATCGCGGCGGTGCAGACGCAAAACCGCGTCTCGCTGGCGCAGTCACGCCTGCCGAGCGAGGTGATCCAGCAAGGGATCACGGTGGCCAAGGTCAATCCAGGCTTCCTCATGGTCGGCATGCTCAAATCCGACGACGGATCGATGGACACGTATGGACTGAACAATATCGTTGCGACCCAGGTACTGGACCAGATCCAGCGCATTCCAGGCGTCGGCAACGCGTTTCAGTTCGGTTCCGAATTCGCGATGCGCATCTGGCTCAACCCGGACAAGCTGCACGGCTATGGCCTTTCCGCAGTACAGGCACTCGCTGCCGTGCGAGGCCAGAACGTGCAGGTCGCCGCCGGCTCGGTCGGTGCGGAACCTTCCACCGCGGGTATCGGCTACACCGCCACCGTGCGTGCCGAAGGGCGTTTCAGCACGCCGGAAGAATTCGAAAACATCCTGCTGCGCGCCAACAGCGACGGCACGACAGTGCGCCTCAAGGATGTCGCGCGTGTCGAGATCGGTCCCGGCAGCTACGGCTTCGCGCTGAAGTACAACGACACCTCGACTGCTGGTTTCGGCGTGCAGCTGCTGACCGGCTCGAACGCGCTCGGCGTCGCCGACGCGGTCAAGGCGAAACTGGCAGAACTGCAACCCGGCTTCCCCAAGGGAGTGTCGTGGTTCATCCCTTACGACACCTCGACCTTCATCCACGTCTCGATCGAGGAAGTGGTCAAGACCTTGTTCGAGGCAATCGTGCTCGTATTCCTGGTGATGCTGATCTTCCTGCAGAACCTGCGCATTACGCTGATCCCGACCCTGGTGATTCCAGTCGCGCTGATGGGCGGCTTCCTCGGCATGTGGATGCTCGGCTTCACCATCAACCAGCTCAGCCTGTTTGGCATGGTGCTGGCAATCGGTATCGTCGTCGATGATGCGATTGTGGTGATCGAGAACGTCGAGCGCATCATGGCGGAGGAAGGCCTTTCGCCCAAGGACGCGACACGCAAGGCGATGGGCCAGATCACGGGCGCCGTGATCGCGATCGCCGTCGTACTTGCTGCGGTATTCATCCCGAGCGCGATGCAGAGTGGCAGTGCCGGCGCCATCTATCGCCAGTTCGCGCTGACCATTGCGATCTCGATGGGTTTCTCCGCATTTCTCGCGCTCGCATTCACGCCAGCGCTGTGCGCGAGCATGCTCAAGCCGATCCACGAGACAGGCAAAAAGAACGCGCTGTTCCGAGGGTTCAATCGCCTCTTCGAATGGACTCAAAACACCTATACGCGACAAGTACGCGGTGCGGTCCGTGAGGCGCCTGTCTGGTTTGCTGTTTTCATCGTGATCGCCGTGATGTGCGGATTCTTGTTCACGCGCCTTCCCGGCAGCTTCGTGCCGGAAGAAGATCAGGGTTATCTGCTTGCCATCGTGCAATTGCCGCCTGGTGCCACCATCGCGCGAACCAATGCGGTCATGGAGACCGTGCGCACGCTGGGCCGCAAGAATCCCGACGTGGAAGGCGTGGTCAGCGTCTCCGGCTTCAGCTTCGTGGGCCAGGGCGAGAACGTAGGCATGGCGTTCTATCGACTCAAGCCGTGGGGCGACCGCAAGAACAATTCCAGTGCGCTTGCGCAGCAGCTCAATGGCGCGAACTTCATGATGATCAAGGACGCTCAGGTATTCGTTCTGAATCTGCCGACGATCCCCGGCCTCAGCCAGTTCGGCGGCTTCGAGATGTATCTTCAGGATCGCAGCGGTGCAGGACATGACGCATTGATCGCGGCGCGTAACGCCCTGCTGGGTGCCGCCGGTAAGTCGCCGATGTTGGCCGGTGTGCGCCCGAATGGACTCGAGGATTCCGCCCAGGTCAACATGAAGGTCGATCGCGTGCAGGCGCAATCTATGGGCGTCTCGTTGAGCGATGTGTACACTGCGATCCAGCTCATGCTGGCGCCGATCTACGTCGACGATTTCTTCCACCAGGGCCGCGTGCAGCGCGTGATCATGCAGGCCGATTCGGCGTTCCGTATGTCACCGGATGCAATCAGTCACTACTACTTGCCCAGCACACTGGCCACCGGCGTGACCGGCACTGGCGCAGCGGATCGCTCGATGATTCCGCTGTCGAACATCGTGAGTACCGAATGGACGATGGGCTCTCCCAGTCTGACGCGCTACAACGGCTACGCTGCGATCCAGATGAATGGCGGTCCGGCGCCGGGGCGCAGTTCCGGCGAAGCGATGCAGGCAATGACGGACATCGTCGGCAGCAAGGATTTCCCGAAAGGCTTCAGCTCCCAGTGGAGCGGCCAGTCGCTGCAGGAAATCGTGGCGGGCAACCAGGCGCCATTGCTGTTCGCGCTGTCAATCCTCGCTGTATTCCTCTGCCTCGCAGCGCTTTACGAAAGCTGGTCGATTCCATTCG
>JBDSXV010000224.1:0-12450 GCA_039926025.1 Dokdonella sp. | reverse complement strand
AATGCGTGAGCAAGGATTACAAAGACACGATCAACCTGCCGAAGACCGAGTTCGCGATGAAGGCGGATCTCGCCAAGCGCGAGCCTGGCATGCTTGCCGAGTGGGAACAGGCGGATCGCTACGGCGAGATCCAGCGCAAGACCGCGCAACGCGAACATGCATTCATCCTGCATGACGGTCCACCGTACGCGAATGGCGTTATCCATATCGGGCACGCGGTCAACAAGGTCCTCAAGGATATTGTCGTCAAGTCGAAGCTGCTCGCAGGGTTTCGTTCGCCGTATGTGCCGGGTTGGGACTGCCATGGCCTGCCGATCGAGATCGCGGTCGAGAAGGATGTCGGCAAGGTTGGCCAGAAGGTCGACGCGGTGACGTTCCGGCAAAAGTGCCGTGAGTACGCAACGAAACAGATCGATCTGCAGCGAGCCGACTTCAAACGTCTGGGCGTGCTCGGCGATTGGGAAAATCCCTATCGCACGATGGATTTCAAATACGAAGCCGACATGATTCGCGCGCTGGCGAAGATCCACGCCAACGGCCATGTCGTGCGCGGCTTCAAGCCGGTGCACTGGTGCTTCGACTGCGGCTCCGCGCTGGCGGAAGCGGAAATCGAGTATGCGGACAAGCAGTCTCCGGCTATCGATGTGGCGTACGACGCGATCGACCCGAAGGCGCTCGCGGCGAAGTTTGGCGTGACGGCAGGTGACAACGAGATCGTTGCCATTCCGATCTGGACCACCACGCCGTGGACGCTGCCAGCGAGTGTCGCGGTGACCCTTGGCCCTGAGCTCGAGTACGCGCTCGTCGAAGGTCCTTCGCGCGATGGCAGGCGCGTGCTGCTGGTGCTTGCCGAAGCCCTGGTTGCGGGCGCGCTCGCACGCTATGGCGTCGAGCATGCCATCACGCTCGGACGCGTCAAGGGCGCGGTACTTGAGGGCTCGACGCTGCGTCATCCGTTCTACGATCGCGAAATTCCGGTCATCCTCGGCGACCACGTCTCCGCCGAAGATGGCACCGGCGCCGTGCACACCGCGCCCGGTCATGGCGTCGAAGATTTCGCGGTCGGCCAGAAGTACGGTCTTGTCGAAAAATATCCGGCCAACGAGTTGAATCCGGTTGGCGGCAACGGCGTCTATCTGCCCGGCACACCGATCTTCGAAGGCCAATATCTCTGGAAGGCGAACGACACCATCGTCGAGTTGCTGCGCGAGCGCGGCGTGTTGCTTGCGTCCGCAAAGATCACGCACAGCTATCCGCACTGCTGGCGTCACAAGACGCCGGTCGCATTCCGCACGACGCCGCAGTGGTTCATTGGCATGGAAGTCGCGGGACTGCGCGATGCGGCACTGAAGTCGGTACGCGAGGACGTCGACTGGTTCCCCGCGTGGGGCGAGGAACGTATCGCCGGCATGGTCGCGGGACGACCGGACTGGTGCATTTCGCGCCAGCGCACCTGGGGCGTGCCGATCGCGCTGTTCGTCGACAAGGCGACCAAGCAGCCGCATCCGCGCAGCGTCGAGTTGATGGAAGAGGTCGCGCAGCGCGTCGAGAAAGACGGCGTCGACGCGTGGTATGCGCTGGATGCAGGCGAGTTGCTGGGCGCTGAGGCGTCGAATTACGAAAAGGTCGTCGACATCCTTGATGTCTGGTTCGATTCCGGCGTCACCCACTGGTGCGTGCTCGACCAGCGTCAGCAACTTGCGCGCAAAGCCGGCGACAAGGTCATGTACCTCGAAGGTTCGGACCAGCATCGTGGCTGGTTCCAGTCGTCACTGCTGACCTCCACGGCAATGCACGGCCGTGCGCCTTACGACGTTGTACTGACCCATGGCTTCGCGGTCGATGCGCAAGGACGCAAGATGTCCAAGTCCCTCGGCAACGTGGTTGCGCCGCAGAAAGTCGTTGATGCGCTCGGTGCCGACGTGCTGCGCCTGTGGGTTGCGTCGACCGACTATCGCAACGAGATGTCGGTATCCGACGAAATCCTGAAACGGGTGGCGGACTCGTATCGCCGCATCCGCAATACGGCGCGCTTCCTGCTCGGCAATCTCGACGGCTTCGACCCGTTGAAACATCTGTTGCCGGTTGATCAATGCCTTTTGCTCGACCAGTGGGCGATACAGCAGGCGCATGACGTGCAGCAAGCGGTGATCGCCGCGTTCGCGCGCCATGATTTTCCCGAGATCGTCGCGCGCGTGCAGAACTTCTGCACCAACGAACTGGGTTCGCTCTATCTCGACATCACCAAGGATCGCCTGTACACGATGCAGGCGGACAGCGTCGGCCGACGCAGCGCGCAGAGTGCGATGTATCGCATCGTGGAAGCCCTCGTGCGCTGGATTGCGCCGCTCCTTTCCTTCACGGCGGAGGAAATCTGGCCGCTGATTCCCGGTGCGCGTGGCGAATCGGTGCTGTTTGAAACCTGGTACGACGGTCTCGCGGCAACGCAGGGAACGCCGGAGCAGCGCAAATACTGGAGCGACCTGCTCGCCATCCGCACTGGCGCATCGCGCCTGCTCGAAGGCATGCGTGCCGCGGGAGCGATTGGCGCGTCCTTGCAGGCGGATGTCGTCGTGCACGCCGATGCGGCGACGCGCGCGCGCTACGCCGAAGTCGCTGATGAGCTGCGCTTCTTCTTCATCACGTCCAATCTCGCATGGGCGGATCTTGCAGTACGGCCGGATCCTGCCGAACGCACGGATGTGCATGGCGTCGAGATCGAGGGCGCCGAAGTCTGGGTCGCAGCGAAACCCAGTGATGCGCAGAAATGCATCCGCTGCTGGCACTATCGGCCGGATGTCGGCACGCATGCGGAGCATCCGGAAATCTGCGGGCGTTGCATCGAAAATGTGGACGGCGATGGTGAACATCGGCGGTGGTTCTGATGACGCCCAAGCCGAACGCACTGTTGTGGCTGCTGCTGTCGTTGCTGGTCATCGTGCTCGACCAGGCGACCAAGCATATTGCGCTGACCGAACTGCAGCCGCTGACGCCGCAAGCGGTGATTCCAGGCTTTCTGAACTGGACGCTGGCGTTCAATTCGGGCGCTGCCTTCAGCTTCCTCGACGGTGCGGTCGGCTGGCAACGCTGGTTGTTCACCGCGCTCGCGATCGGCGTGAGCTCGATGCTGGCGTTCTATCTGTCGCGTACGCAGCGACATGACTGGCGCAACGCGGCGCCGTTCGCGCTGATTATCGGTGGCGCGCTGGGTAATCTGATCGATCGTCTGCGTTCCGGTCAGGTCACCGATTTCATCCAGGTCTACCACCAGGACTGGGCGTTTCCTGCCTTCAATATCGCTGATTCGGCAATCTCGATCGGCGCGGTGCTGCTGATCCTGTTCGGATTCGCGAGTAGGAAAGTCGCGGGCACTGACGGATAATCGCGCCATGGAAGTTCTCCTCGCCAATCCCCGTGGATTCTGTGCCGGCGTCGACCGCGCGATCGAGATCGTCGAGCGAGCGCTGGAGACCTTCGGTGCGCCGATCTACGTGCGTCATGAAGTCGTGCACAACCGCTTTGTCGTCGACAAGCTGCGCGCGCAGGGTGCGATTTTCGTCGACGAACTAGCCGAAGTGCCGGATGGTTCCACCGTGATCTTCAGTGCGCACGGCGTCTCGCAAACGGTGCGTGCCGAAGCCGGCGATCGCGGCTTGCGTGTGTTCGATGCGACTTGTCCCTTGGTGACCAAGGTGCATATGGAAGTTGCGCGCCACGGCAAGGCCGGGCGCGATGTCGTACTCATCGGCCACGCCGGTCACCCGGAAGTGGAAGGCACGATGGGGCAGTGGGACCCCAACAACGCCGGCGCGATCCATCTCGTCGAGACGCCGGAATGCGTGGCGCACTTGCAGCCGCGTGATGCCGGGCAGATCGCGTTTGCGACGCAGACGACCCTGTCGATCGATGACACGCGTGTCGTGATCGAGGCGCTGCAGAAGCGCTTTCCGTCGATCCAGGGGCCGCGCCACGACGACATCTGCTATGCGACGCAGAACCGCCAGGACGCCGTGCGCAAACTCGGCCAGCAATGCGATCTGGTCCTCGTCGTCGGCTCGCCCAACAGTTCCAATTCCAATCGCCTGCGTGAGCTGGCCGAGAAGCAGGGCGTGCCCGCTTTCCTCATCGACGGCGCCGCCGACATCCGCCCCGAATGGCTCGAAGGGCGCACCCGCATCGGAGTGACCGCCGGAGCTTCGGCGCCGGAAAGCCTGGTTCGCGATGTGATCGCGCGCTTGCATGACGCCGGCGCTGCCGGTGTACGCGAACTCGATGGCGAACCGGAAAACGTGACCTTTGCCCTGCCCAAGGAATTGCGGCTGCGCGTGGTGGCGTGAACCCGGCCGGGATGCCGCGGCAGCCTAGCCGCCGCTCGTCCGGCAATTCCTACCATGCAACCGTGATTGCTTGTCCGCGCTCGGCACGCTGCGTAGCTTAGCGTTGTCTAGGAGTTTGCCGGGGATGCAGATGTCCATTTTGAAAACTCGGGCCGAGCGAGGTCGTCGTCACATCGCGGCTGGATTCACGCTGATCGAATTGGTTATCACGATCGCGATTGTGGCCATCCTGTTGGCGGTCGCGTTGCCGAACTTCCATGATTTCGTCATTCATTCGACGGTCAATTCGACCGCCAATGACCTCGTTGGTGCGCTGAATACGGCGCGCGCTGAAGCGGTCAAACGCGGAAGGCCAGTGGCTGTCATCGCCAATGGCGGCAACTGGAATACAGGCTGGCAGGTTGTCGTGGCGAAGGAAACGGCCCCTGGCGTCATCGAGGCGGTGCCGACATCCCCTGGTCCCGCGGAAGCGGACTGCAAGGGCTATATCGACAATGCGGTTGACGGCGCCAACACCACGCCGCTTTGCCCGCGTTACCAAGTCGCTTTACCGGCAACCTACACGATCAACGCAGTAGGTACCGGCGCCGGTGCGGTCGCCACTCGTGTCGTATTCGGTCTTACGGGAGCGTTGAGCCCGGCCAATACGTCATTTGATTTCAGTGTGCTGCTCCCCGTCGTCAACGCCAACCCCTTGTGGTCGCGCTGGGTCAGCGTTTCGCCGAGGGGCACGGTCACTAACCGGCGCAACGTTACATTGTCGCCGGCCGGCACCTGATTTAACGGAGCGCAGTCATGCATCGCAGGAAAGTCCGCGGATTCAGTTTGCTCGAAGTGATGATCGCGGTATTCGTATTCAGCCTCGGCCTGCTCGGCTTGGCGGGGCTCATGGTGGTCTCGGTGAAGACCAATCAGAGCGCCTATTTGCGCACCCAGGCGTCGTTTCTGGCGCAGTCGATGGCCGACCGTATGCGCGCGAACACGGGATGGATCAACACCTACAACGGTACGTACAACGCCAGCACGGCGAGCGGCTCTGACCCATGCGCCGCGGGCGCCGTCTGCGCGCCCCCGCAACTTGTGGTCCGCGACCAGCTGTTTTTCAGCCAGCAATTGGTGGCTGCGTTGCCAAACGTAACCGGCCTCATCAATTGCACGGGTTTGACGCTGGGGACTGCGACGCATCGTGGCGCAGCCCCGTACAACGGCCTTTGCCAATTCACTATCCAGTGGGACGAAGCGACGCTCAACCGAAGCGCGACGGGCGCGCCGCTTGCAGCGGGCACGCCTACAGCCCAGACGTTCGCTTGGGTCTTCCAGCCGTGATGGAGTCGCCGATGAGCCCTTGTGTCAATTCACGCCGTTCGTTCCGTTACATCAGCAGCGGATTTTCGTTGCTTGAGGTGATGGTGGCGCTTGCGTTGGGTTTGCTGCTGAGTGGCGGCATACTCAGCCTCTTCCAAGGCACCAGCAACACCAACAGGGTGCAGGATGGTTTAGCGCATCTGCAGGAGAACGGTCGCTTTGCGGTGACCCGCGTACAGGACGATCTGCGCCGACTCGGCGGTCAGTACTGCAGCAATACCTCCGGCAAGGCCAGGCAAGGTGCCGTGGTTCCGATGTTGCCGGTGCGCGCACCGGAGGTATACGCAAAGCAATTGCAACTGCCGGATCCGGGGCCCGGCGTATCGGGCACCGGCATTGCCGTGATGAACAGTGTCGACGCTACCGGCTACCCGACTGTGGCAGCTGCAACTACGCCTTATGCATTGAGCCCGCGGTTTTTCGTGCAAGGCTATGACTGCCCCACGGCCTCAGCCTGCACCAGCGGTCTGCCTACCAGCCTTCCTCCCCAGGCCCTGACGGCGAATTCGCGCTTGCCCGGCAGCGACGTGCTCACGATCCGCTATCAGCGCGGCACGGGTTGGCCGCTGCCGACTGGCCAGTGCGCTCACTCGGGTGGCGTGCCGATGCTACCCGACGACAAGATTCTTACTGGCGACACCCTGACGTTGAGTCCGCAAGCAGGAGATGATCCGATCTCACGACTGGTCACGCCCGCACCACCATCAGTGGTCCTGATTACCGATTGCGTGAACTCGACCATCGTGCCGGTGAGTGCGGCAGCCGGCAACCAGGTGACCATTGGGGGCATTCTTGCGAACGCGCCGGCGCAGGTCTGCACCGGCGCCGGCACACGGGATGTTCGCGTGTTCGACTTCTCCAAGGATTTCGTGACCGTCAGCTACTACGTCGGCGTGCGCCCGGATCTCAATCCGGATGCGCGACCGAACAGTGCGACGGCGACCCGACTGATTCCAACGCTGATCCGTCGCGAGAACGGCATTGAGCAGGAATTGGTGCAGGGTGTGGACGTGATGCGTCTGCACTATGGCGTAC
This sequence comes from Dokdonella sp., assembly GCA_039926025.1. Classification (GTDB taxonomy): domain Bacteria; phylum Pseudomonadota; class Gammaproteobacteria; order Xanthomonadales; family Rhodanobacteraceae; genus Dokdonella_A. The sequence continues at coordinate 5,713 of JBDSXV010000224.1, read as the reverse complement.
AGGACAACCTGGGCAATACCCGCTTCATGACCGCTGCGCAGATCGCTGCGGCACCCGCCTCGACATGTCCGCCCATGCCCGCCGACAACATACCGGCTGACCCTTTTTTGAGAGAGCAAGGGTGCCTGTGGCGCGCGGTTCGCACGATCGAGGTGCACCTGCTGATGAACACCGTGAACGAAGTCGTCAACCTCGATACCGCCAGCCGGCAGTACACGTTTGACGGCACCACGACCACCGGTGTCACCATTTCCACCGTGCTGCCATCGGGCCTCGCTGCCGGCAGCATGATGCGCCGTGAATTCATCGGCTACGTAGCCAATCGCAATTACACCTTCTAAGCCAGGCGTGCCATGAAGAACCGTTTCGTGAAGAACCCCATATCATTCAATCCAGGATCAGTCTGTGCCCAACGCGGCGCGGTGCTGTTTGTCGCGTTGATCTTCCTGGTTCTGCTTACCTTGCTCGCCTTGACGGCTACGAGTACGTCAATCTTGCAGGAGAAAATGACGGGCGGTATGCGCAATCGCCAGCTCGGCCTCATGGGCTCCGAAAGTGGCCTGCGTGGCGGCGAGGCCTTCTTGTTCAACCTGAGCTTCAATGCAGCGACAGGGCAACCCTTGCCCCCCTGTGCAACCGCCGTCGTTTATGCGCCCGGCACTAACTGTGTCTACCGCCCGACCCCTCACACAGGCGTTCTCAATGCGGGCGTGCAGAAGTTCCGCACCCAACAAACCTGGATCAATACCGCACCCGCAGGGGCACCTGCCTACGTACAGACACTGACCGGCCTGACCGGCTCCGTCGAAACGGCATCGCTTGCTGCGCAACCGTTGCTTTCGATTGAAGATCTGGGGGCGGACACGCCTCCTGGCGCCGGGGGCCAGTCCGGCATCATAGATCCGGAGCGACAGGGAGGTCCGGGGACGGCCTGGCTATATCGCATCACGTCGCGCAGCCAGGGCGGCAGTGAAGCCGTGGTGAGTGCGGCCGAAAGCGTGTTTGCAGCGGCTAACCTGACCAATACCGGCATCGAACCGCCACCACTGCCATGATCAAACAGCTTGCAAGGATCATCATCATGAAACGGGCCCGCTTCAATCAGTCGCTCGCTCTTTCCGCGCTCAGCGCCGTCGTGTGTGTGGCGGCTGGTTTGCCAGTTACTGGCTGGGCCCAGGTCATTGCGCCCGGTACCGTCGATCTGTTGACGACACCACCGGAGCTGACTTCCTCCGTCGATCCAAACATCGTCGTCACCTTCGACGATTCAGGATCGATGGCCTCTGATTTCATGGGCGACGGCCGTCCTTTTGACAACTTAGGCTGGGCATCGCCTTACGAGTGTGCGGGTGTGATTGGCGGCGCCGCGACCAATACCCTCGCGGCGCATTCGATGAACGGCGTCTACTACAACCCGAACGTGCTTTACGTGCCTCCAATCAAGGCGGACGGCACTTCGTTCCCCCCCGCAGATGCAACGCTGAAGGCTGTGCAGAACGATGGCATCACGGCCAACCGTCCCCTCAGTCCGTCCGGCGCCGGCACCACAACGGACTTCACCAAGACGGGCACCAGTCGCTGGAAGTGCATGGCTGACGGTACCAGCCCCACGCCTTCAGCCAGTGGCGGCGCGTACTACTACAAGTTGAAAGCGAGCGTCGGCGCTATCCCGGTCGATACGACATTCGGCAATCCGACACCCGCGGGACGTACCACACTCTTCCTCGCTGCCAGCTGGGATTACGTAGTCATCAACCCGACTGGCGCAGTGACGATCGAAGGCGTCGCCACTACCCAAGGTCAGAACTGGGCGAACTGGTGGGCGTATTACCACACCCGCAACCTGATGACGCGCACCGCACTCTCACGCGTATTCAGTACGTTGTCTGCGGTCCACGTCTCCTGGCAGAACATCAATGACGGCAACTACTTGTTGCCGAACACGGCGATCATCACCAGCCTGCTCGATAAGGCCGGGGTGAGTTGTGCCACGACCGCTCCGAAGACGACCCAGAATACAACGACTCCTGGCGTGCAGCCGGACTGCTACCGCAGCGCGTTCTACAACTGGATCTTCCAGGTCCCGGCCAGCGGCTCCACGCCAGATCGAGCTGCGACGATTCGCGCCGGCGATTTTTTCAAGCGCGGTACCGGCGGGGTTCCGAATCTCCTGAATCCCTATTGGCAGATGCCGGACCCGGCCAACGGCATCATTGTTGGCCGCGAGTTGAGCTGCCGGCAGAATTTCAACATGTTGGTGACCGATGGTTACTGGAATGAGGGCGATCCGGCGCTTCCAACGCCATACAGGGACGGCGAATCTTCCGTAGCTCTGCCGGATGGCACTTCTTTCAGCTCCACGGCTCCGGAATCTCGTGTTTTCTGGGATGTGGTCGGAAACAAATATGCGTCGTCCTTGGCCAATATTGCTTTCAACTATTGGGCCTCTGACCTGCGCGGCGATCTACCCAACAAGGTCAAGCCGTATCTGCCTGACAAGACCATCGGCATAACGGGCTCGGCCGCAGCTTCGGTCAGCCCGCCTCTCAGCAACACCGAGATCTATTTCAACCCGGCCAATGATCCTGCGTCGTGGCAGCACGTCGTACAGTTCATGGTGACCCTGGGTGTGTCGGGCAATCTTCAGTTCGCCGACGATCCCGACTGTACAAATAGCGGAAGTGAGATGTGCCGACTCCGCCGCGGCCAGAACAACTCGACGGGCGCGACGGGTTGGCCTCGGCCGATCAACAACAACCCTGCCGCGATCGACGACACCTGGCATGCTGCTGTCAATAGCCGTGGCTCTTATTTCAGCGCGAGCAATCCAAGCGATCTGGTCGATCATCTCAATGACGTGATCCACAGCGTCGTCGCGCGTGGCGCATCGTCAACGCCGGTGTCGGTCTCGCTGCCGATCCTGACCGGCAGCAGCAGCGGTTACGCAGCCGGGTACGACAGCAGCGACTGGTCCGGGACGGTCAAACGGGAAAATCTGGACGCGATCACTGCCGAATCGACGGGCATCGAGTGGGACGCCGGTTGCCTCCTCACGGGCGGCACCTGTGCGAGTCCGCCGGGGACGAATACGGTGCGTAACCCGAACAGTCGCGTCATCGTGACCTCTTACGTCAACGGCAGCGGCACAACGGTTGGCTTGCCGTTCCGCTGGAGCAGCCTGCAGACCGCGCAGCAATATTCGCTGAACCAGAATCCTGCGGCGACCGCCGCCTGCGACGCGACGCATGCCGGCAATTGCGACAACTATGGTTCCAGCCGTGTCGACTACGTGCGCGGTGTACGCACGCAGGAAACTTCGGCTGCGGCGCCGCATCTGCGCTCGCGCACGTCAGTGCTGGGTGCTGTCATCAATGGTCAGCCCGTTTATGTTTCATCGCCGCGGGGCGGCTATCACGACATTTTTCCCGTCAATTCGCCAGAAGACCTGGCGGCAACCGCTGGCAACAGCTATGCGTATTACCAAAATGTCCAGAAAGCTCGTGCACCTATGGTCTACGTCGGCGCCGATGACGGCATGTTGCATGCGTTCGATGCCGGTGCCGGCGACGAGAAATTTGCGTACGTGCCGAATACCTTGATCCAGAACGTGCGCCTTACCAAGTCGACCGCCCAGAGCGCAGGGCTCACGCCCGGCGTCGATTCAGCGCCGCGCGAAGCGGATGTGTTCATGAGGGGGGCGTGGCACACGATCCTGGTGGGTTCACTGCGCCTCGGCGGCCGCGGCATCTATGCGCTTGACGTGACCAATCCGAATCTAACCACCGAAGCAGGTGCCGCTGCAGCACTGCCGCTGTGGGAATTCACCAACGGCGCGACGGCAAGCACGGCGGGCGATCCCGCATGTGTTACGGGATCGAGCACGTGCGCGTCGCTCGGCTACACCTATGACGCGGCCAACGTGGTGCGCCTGAAGTACCAGAATCCGGGTTCGGGCAATTCCTGGGTCGCCTTGGTCTCCAGTGGCTATTTCCCCTCGCGCCCCGAGGACGCAGCCAATCCGGCTGACGCGACTGAGGCAGCAGCCAATCGTACGTCGCTGATGGTGATTGATGTGGCGACAGGCAAGCTGATCCGCGAGATCAAGACCAGCCTTGCGCCGCAAACGCGTCCGCCCGGTTTCAAGACCTATGGCATGTCGACGCCGATGGTCTACGACCTTAGTTCCGACGAGGTGGGTGATCTTGCTTACGCCGGTGACCTCGCCGGCAACCTGTGGCGTTTCGACCTGACCGATCCGAATCCGGCCAACTGGAAGGTCGACCTGATGTTCACCACCTATGGCAATGGCGGAGCGCTCAACGCAGGCGATCAGCCGATCCAGTTCAACCCGACGGCGCTGCGCGATCCGGTCACGCGTCGCCCGATGATCCTGTTCGGCACCGGCAAATATATCGGACGCCCCGATCGCACCAGTACCATCGCGGCGCAGGCGTTCTATGGTATTCGCGATTATGGGACGGCGCCGAGCAATAACTACTACCCGATCAACAACAACCAGCTCGTGACTCGACAAATCGCCGAGAATGCGGCATTGGAACGTCGGATTACAGGCTGGACTGCGCCAGTGGCGCTGCCCTCTCCCACGCCGCCCGGGATCAAACTGGGTGATCTCGATGGAAGCGGGAATCCCATCCTCATAAATGTGCCGGCACAGGGTTGGCGCTTGCCGTTGAACTTCACGAATGGCACGGGAACTCCGGTTGAACCCGGCGAGCGTGCCCAACGTCGAGTGATTCCTCTGCCGAGCGCGAATCTGGGCGTGCTCTACACGCTTATTCCAAAGGGCGATGACCCCTGCGATCCGGGTGCCCGTTATGGCGTCATGGTCGTTGATGCAGTGAGTGGCGCGGCGGTGGGCAACCTTACCGGCGTCGGCCCGCCAGGAAACGGTGTTGTGGGCCAGGTCACCGACCTGCCGTTCCCGCCGGGTGACCCGGTGACGCCGCGCGGTGGCGGTGAGTTGATCATTCCGGGGCTTTCGCCGATCCTCACTGGTTCGGTGAAGCAAGCCCTCAATGCAGCCGCTCCGACCTGGCACCGTGGTGCCTGGCGCGAGCTGCTCGAACTGCAATAAGTTCATGATCCGCGTCGGCAGGAGCCGACGCGGATCACATCAAGCGAACCAAGGGGGCCGCGATGACAATTGCCAAGCACAAGGGATTTACGTTGATTGAATTGATGATCGTGATAGCGATCATCGCGATCATCGCCGCGATTGCCCTTCCAAGCTACGCCAGGTACGCGTTCCGTGCCCGGCGCGCCGAAGGCAAGGATTTGGCAATGCGGGTAGCTTCGCTGGAGGAGCGCTACTACACCAACCTCAACCGCTACACGTCCAACATCGTCGCGGATCTCGGTATCGGCAGCCTGACGTCGGAAAATGGCTACTACACCGTAGCGGTTGTCCTGGGTCCTACCAACCAGACGTACACGATAAGAGCGACGCCGGCCGGCATTCAGGTCGGCGACAGTTGCCTTACGCTGTTGATCAACAACAGCGGTTCCAAGGACTGGACCGGCACGAAACCGCCTCCGAATGGAGCATGCTGGTAGCCACTGCATAGCTGGCTGCAGTGCGACGCGTGATCGCCCAGTTGTCGCAGTTTCGGACAGCGTCTATACTCCGCGCCCCTTGCCGGAATAGCTCAGTTGGTAGAGCGCGTCATTCGTAATGATGAGGTCGTAGGTTCGA
>JBDSXV010000223.1:0-9920 GCA_039926025.1 Dokdonella sp. | reverse complement strand
AGGTCGCCAAGCTCGTCAACATCGGCGTGCTCTCCGCGTTCATCGTGATCTGCAGCTCGGTGATCCTGCTGCGCATCCGCAAGCCCGATCTTCCGCGCGCGTTTCGTACGCCGCTGGTGCCGCTGATTCCGCTCATCGGCATCGGATTTTCGATCTGGCTGCTGTCCGAGCTGGCTGCCATTACCTGGCTGGTGTTCCTGGTATGGCTGAGCCTCGGCCTGCTGGTCTATTTCGGCTACGGCATCCGCCACAGCAAGCTTGCCAGGCAAGCCTGAAACGGTTTTGTGAGAGAATTGCAGGCACGCGCCCGTAGCTCAGCTGGATAGAGTACTTCCCTCCGAAGGAAGGGGTCGGGGGTTCGAATCCCTCCGGGCGCGCCAAAATGGGGCCATGGTGCAGTTTTCCGAAAGTCGACTCGGACTCCGGTTGCTGTTGCGGACCCCTGTTGCGGCGGTTGCGCGGACCCCCGGTTGTGGTACTCGACAAGTTCCGCGCCGCCGATCTGTTTAGCCTTGATGGCGCCCATGAATTACGGCGCTCAACATTCTTGCGAGTCCAGATTTCTACAACGTCCGTGGTGACGCCATGCAGTTCATGTTCATGCGCCGCCCGCTGTGGGCTGTTGCTCTCGCGCTCATCGTCCCGATGGCGGCGCCGGCGCCGGCGCTGGCTTCCGGCGCTGTCGAACGTTCGGTGCATCTGAGGTACGGACAGCCGAACGGTTTTCAGGAGGTTCGACACAACGCCGACGGCAGCATCAGCGTGCATTTCGAGTACAGCGATCGCGGTCGCGGGCCAAAGTTCGACACGCAATACCGGCTCGCTGCCGATGGCACGACGCTGCAGGTTGATTCGGAAGGCGTGGATTACCTGCATGCACCGCTGTCGGATCACTTCTCCCTCGTCGGCGGCCAGGCTCATTGGCACAACACGGCCGAAAACGAGCAACGCGCGGTAGGAACCCCGGCCTTCTACAAAAGTCTCTACGGACCGCCGGAAGAACAGCGCTTGCTGGTGCAGGCACTATTGAAGGCGCCGCAACACACGCTCCACCTGCTTCCCGCCGGCGAGGTCAGTCTGCGCAAGGTGGGTGACGAGACCGTGCGCGGCAAGGCGGGCAGTCGCAAGCTTTCCCTGTATGCAATGAGCGGATTGTCGGATGGGACGCCGGACTACTACTGGCAGGATGCCGGTGGACACTTCTTCGTCGATGGCACCGTGGTGCCGGAGGGATGGGAGGACATCCTGCCCCCGTTGCACACGTTCGAGGAAGCGCAAGATCAAAAGTTTCGCGTTGGCCGTGCGACCGCGCTGACCCGACATCTGGACCAGCCGCTGGCCATTGAACACGTGCGGATCTTCGATCCGGACCAACTCACGGCGAAGGCCGGACAGACGGTACTGGTCAGCGCCGGCCACATTGCCGCGATTGGCGCTGATGGCAGCGTCGATATTCCGAAAGCGGCGCAGCGTCTCGACGGCCACGGCCGCTTCCTGATGGCCGGCTTGTGGGACATGCACCAGCATCTGCACGACGATGACGGCGTGCTCGATCTGGCGGCGGGCATCACCACGGTACGGGATATGGGCAACCCATCGGACCACCTGGCCGCGCTCATCGCTGGCTACGAATCCGGTGCCGATATCGGTCCGCGCGTGATCAAGGCTGGGCTCATGGACGGCCGCGGACCACTTCAGTCGCGGGCCGGCATCTATGCCGACACCGCCGAGGAGGCGGTGAAGGACGTCGACTTCTACGCCGATCATGGTTACGTGCAGGCCAAGATCTACAGCTCGATCAAGCCCGAGCTGGTGCCCGTGATCGTCAAGGAGGCGCACGCTCGCGAAATGCGCGTCAGCGGGCATGTGCCGGCTTTCATGACGGCCGAACAATTCGTCAATGATGGCGTGGACGAGATCCAGCACATCAACTACCTGTTCCTCAATTTCTTCTTCGACCAGGTGCAGGACACGCGCACGCCGGCGCGTTTCAGCGTCGTCGCACAACATGGCGCCGAACTCGACTTGAGTTCACCGCGTGTACAAGCCTTCATCGATCTGCTGCGCCAGCACCACATCGTCATCGATCCCACCGTGGCGGATTTCGAGTACATGTTCCTGGCGCGCCCAGGCGTGATGGCCCCGACCTATGCGCCATTCGTGGATCGCATGTCCCTGTCCTGGCAGCGCTCGATCAGGAGCGGCGCCGAAGGATTGCCGGTACCTCCCGGAATGGATGCACGCTATCGGCAATCCGTCGAGCGCATGGTGCAGATGATCGGCGTGCTCTACCGCAGCGGCGTCACCCTCGTCGCCGGCACTGACGGGCTTGGCTTCATGCGGCTGCCGCGCGAATTCGAGCTCTACGTCAACGCCGGCATTCCGCCAGCGGAAGTGCTGCGCCTGGATACCCTGGGCGCTGCACAAGTGATGAAGCGGGACAAGGAATTCGGACGTATCGCACCGGGTTACGTCGCCGATCTGATACTCGTGGACGGCAATCCGCTGATCAACATCTCCGACATGCGAACCGTGCGCACGGTGCTGCGCGGGGACCGGCTGTTCGATTCGGCGGCGCTGTTCCAGTCCATGGGGATTGCTCCGGCGCGTCATTGATCCGATCCGACCCTGAAAGGGCATCAAGCCAGAAGCGGTATCAGAGTCTGACGATTCCCCACGAATCGATTCGATCAATCAACGATTTGCGTGCTGATTGGAGGAATAGTGCGCGCATGATGCGGCCAGTCCTCATGGGTTACGAAGCCGTGGGGAGACCACACCCCGGCCACGTGCTCGCACCGCGACGAGAGGCTGGAGGGGCTTGGCGACCATGGCCTGGGCGCGCGCGCCGCCTTCCGCGCCCCGGACGCGGCCGTTATACTTGACGGACTTTTTTGCCCGGCTGCCGGCTCTGTGCCGCGGACGCGCTTCTGCAGAGGTAGTCCCTGTGACCAATCCCATCACCCCGACCGACTCGGTGTTCCTCAAGCATTTCGCGATGCTGATCGGCTTCCTGGTCATCGTCGCCCTGGTGCTGATGGCGCTGGCCGCGCACATCTACGGCGACCATCCGCCGCCGCAGAATCCGGACAAGCAGACCCTCGTCGAGCAGCGCATTGCTCCCGTGGGCGCGGTCTATGCCGGCGATACCGGCCGCGCGGCGATGCAGGCAGCCGCGGATGCGGCAGCGAAGGCTGCGGCCTCGGCGGTTGCGTACGGCGGCACCACCGACGGCAAGACGATTTTCGGCAACCTGTGCCAGACCTGTCATCTCGCCGGCATTGCGGGCGCGCCAAAGGTTGGCGACAAGGCCGCGTGGGCACCGCGCGTTGCGCAAGGCGTCGCCACGCTGATCAAGCATGCTACCGAGGGTTACACCGGCAAGGCGGGCATCATGCCGGCCAAGGGCGGCAATCCGGCACTCAACGACGCGCAGATCAAGGCGACGGTCGAATGGATGGTCGAGCAAGTCAAGTAGTCCGCGCTTGCGCGACGCCTGCAGGCGTCGCGCGCGGATGACTTGGGTCGGGCATGGATGCCCGACGGAAGATACTTCAGGGAGGAACGCGTGTGCGCTGCCCCCGGGCGGCCTCGCGCCCACAGACGTCGCGCGCTACGCCGGCACACTGTCGGCCAGCCGCACGCGCTCCTGCGCCACATGCTCAAACAGGTCCGGAAAGAATGCAGCGAAGTGCTGGTCGAGTGCGGCCGCATGCGCCTGTACAACCGGCAGCGCTCGCGCCAGCGGGTTTTCGCGACTCAGCCGCTGCGACAGACCGTGCAGAACCTGGTCGATGACCGGTGCGTAACGATAGGCCTCGGGCAGATCGTGGGCGTGCAGGTAGCGCGCGAAGCCGTGCATGCGCGGCGGTAGTTCTTGCACGCGCGCCGCGAGCAGGTCCTGTACGTCGCGCGAAAATGCGGGCAGGCTGCCATCGGCGTAGCGATGCCAGTCGCGCGCGAGCAGATGGTCGAACCAGACATCGAGCAGGATGCCGGCATAGCGCCGATAAGGCGGTTCGAACAATGCGCGCGCGGTGACCACCTGTGGATGCGCATCCGTGTAGCGATCGACTGCACGATGCAGCGCAATGCCGATGCGCACGCCGCGTTGGAGTTGCGGATCGACCGCACCACGCAGGAAGTCGGCGATAAGGCCGCCAAACATGAGGTCCTCATCCGGCGCTGCGAGCAGCGCATGGGCGAGGTGGTTCATTGCGATGTCGGGGGAGACCACACGCGCTCACGGTATCATGTGCGTCGATGAGCACGGGTGACAGCGCAATGACCTTACCTTCGTTTCCGAAAAGTGCGGGTGGCGTGCTGCTGCCGGGCGCCGCCGGTGCGATCGAACTTGCCTGTGCGCTGCCCGAGGCAGGCGTCGCCCGCGCTGGCGTCGCGATCATCGCGCACCCGCATCCGCTGCAGGGCGGCACGATGCACAACAAGGTCGTCACGATTCTCGAGCGTGCCCTGCTCGAACTTGGCCTTGCAACCGTGCGCTTCAATTTTCGCGGTGTCGGCCAATCAGAAGGCGTGCACGACAATGGCGTTGGCGAAACCGATGATCTTGTCGCGATCGCCGCGTGGCTGCGCGAAGTGCGGCCAGGCGACACGCGCTGGCTCGCCGGATTTTCGTTCGGCAGCTACGTCACCCTGCGCGCGGCCGCGCGCGTGCATCCGGCACAACTGATCCTGATCGCGCCGCCGGTCGGGCGCTGGGATTTTTCGGACATCGCCGCGCCGGCCTGTCCGTGGCTCATTGTGCAGGGTGAGGAAGATGAAGTCGTAGACCCGAAGGCGGTGTTCGCCTGGGCGGCGACGCTGCAGCCGCCGCCACAACTCGTGCGCATGCCGGAAACCGGACATTTCTTCCATCGCCGCCTGATGGACCTGCGAGGTGCGGTCAAGAATGCGCTGGGCGGAAACCTGCCACCCCTGCGCGCATGAGTGGATCGGCCGAAGAGCTCTCGCCGAGCGAGCGATACCGTGCAGGCGTCAGTGCCGGCGAGTGGCAGGACGATCCCGCACAGCTTGCTGCGCTGGCTGTCTTTGATCGACTCTGGCGCGAGATCGAGGCCGCGCGCGTACCATCGATCTGGCAGCGTCTGCGCGGCCGCGAAGCGCAAGCGCCGTGCGGCATCTATTTCTGGGGACGTGTCGGTCGCGGCAAGACGTTTCTCTGCGACCTGTTCTACGCGTCACTGACGACGTCGTACAAACACCGCGTGCACTTTCATCGTTTCATGCAGGACGTGCACGCACAGTTGCGCACGCTCGAAGGACGCGCTGATCCGCTGGTCGAAGTTGCTGCGCGCATCGCGCAAGACATCCGCGTGCTCGTGCTAGACGAATTTTTCGTCGGCGACATTGGCGACGCGATGATCCTCGGCAACCTGCTGCGCGCGCTGTTCGCGCGCGGTGTCGTGCTCGTGACCACGTCGAATACGCCGCCGCGGAATCTGTACAAGGACGGCCTGCAGCGCGAACGCTTCCTCCCCGCGATTGCCTTGATCGAACAATACTGCGAGATCGTCGAAATGGTCTCGGCACATGACTGGCGTTTGCGTGCGCTGAAGCAGGCGCCGGTCTATCTGAACCCGACCGGCGCGCCGGCGGAGCGCGGGCTGCTCGCGATCTTCAACCGGGTTGCGCGCGGTGACGTGCGCTGCGACTTCGATTGGCGGCTCAACGATCGCGAAATCACCGTTCATCGCGAAGCCGACGGCGCAATCTGGTTCGACTTCCGTGCCCTGTGCGAAGGGCCGCGCGCGGTGGCCGACTACATCGAGCTGGCCAAGGCCTATCACACGATCCTCGTCTCCAACGTCCCCGAATTCACGCCGCAGACCGACGACGCCGCGAGACGCTTCATCGAACTCGTCGACGAAGTCTATGATCGCGGCGTGAACCTCGTGCTTTCAGCCGCGCTGCCGATCGTCGAGCTTTACGACGGCGAGCGCCTGCGCGCGGAATTCGCACGCACCGAATCGCGCCTGATCGAGATGCAGAGCGAAGACTACCTGGCGCGCGAGCATCGGTCGTGAGCACACCGGGCAGTCGCCGTGCGTCATCGCGCGTACCGGGCTCAGGGCGAATGCTTGCGATAGACGCCCTCGAATGCAACGACCCAGGTCTTGCCGGCATCGGTGGATTGATCCCACACTTGGATAACGCTGCCGTCGGCCTGCGCCGTCCATGCGATGCGTTGCAGGGAAGGCTTGCCATTGGCCTGGATCTGCTCGCCGACCATGGCCATGTGACCGTTTTCGACGCCACCCTCGAGATACAGAACGCCCCCGCCATTGCCGATCCAGAACTGATGCCACTTTTTCGACGCCGGATCCCACGCGTTGTAACTGACGCCGTTGACGCCCTTGGTGCTCTGCCAATGTTCGGCAATGCCGCAGCCATCGACGATCGATTCGATGTGACTGCGTCCTTGCAAAGTGCCGGCGCGGTCGCTCACGTCCCAGTCGCCGATCCAGAAATCGAACTGGTGATGTTCGGCCTTGCTCACCGGACAACCGGGCGGCGGCGGCTGTCCGGCAGCCAGCGCGGTGAGGGTCTGGGTCGACAACAACACGACGGCGAGAAAGCGCATGACGATCTCCGGCGAAAGCGGGCGCAGCTGCGGCCGACGCAAAGTATGCGCACGCGGCGCTCCGACGTGATCGCGGATCGCGGCATGGCGTGCGCCCGGCGCGCCGATCCGAGTCACCCATGAGTCCGCCGTCCGACAGTCCCCTGGGCCGTGACGTCGCCTATCCGGACGCGTATGCGCCCGAGTTGCTGCACGCGATTTCGCGCGTACCCAATCGCGCCGAACTCGGCATTGGCGCAACGCTGCCCTTCCACGGCGTCGATGTCTGGAACGCGTATGAGTTGTCGTGGCTCGACCAGCGGGGCAAGCCGGAAATCGCGATCGCGCAGTTCCGCGTTCCGGCGACGTCGCCAAACATCATCGAATCGAAATCCTTCAAGCTCTATCTCAATGGCTACAACCGTGCGCGCGTGGCGAATGCCGGTGAACTGCAGCGACGACTGGCAATCGATCTCTCTGCCACAGCCGGCATCGAGGTCGAGGTCGACCTGACGTCGGCAGAACGGTTTTCAGCCGTGACCTTGTCCGAGCTCGCCGGAGATTCGATCGACGGTCAGGCGCTTGATATCGACGACTACGGTCCGCCGAATGCGGCGCACCTCAAGCTCGTCGAGAATGGCGATCCTGTCGAGGAAAGTCTGGTCTCCAACCTGCTCAAGTCGAACTGCCCGGTGACCGGACAGCCGGACTGGGCCAGCGTGCAGATCCGCTACAGCGGCCGGCGTATCGAGCGCGCCGGCCTGCTTCGGTATCTGATCTCGTTTCGCGAACATGCGGAATTCCATGAGCAATGCGTGGAACGTATCTTCGTCGACGTGATGCGCGCGTGTGCGCCGCTCTCTCTCAGCGTCTACGCTCGCTATACGCGGCGTGGCGGTCTCGATATCAACCCCTGGCGGGCCAGCCATACGGCTCCGCCGACGAATCCGCGTGGCGCGCGCCAGTAGGGCCAATTGGGATTTCAACCGTTTGGCAACGGCGGCCCCACCCCTGTCGCCGCAATGCACTGTCACGATGCGTTTCAACAAGGGATGCGAGCCTGTGCTCACTCCCTGTTAAGGGTGAGTGAGTGTATTGTGCTGATCTCGTAACGGAGGAGACCGGACGATGGTGAACGAGCCGAACAAACCGAATTTTTCAAACGTGCAATCTGGATCCGAGACAACGGCCACGCCGCCGCCCAAGGCGGATTTCAGCCACGTGCAGTCCGGGGTCGAGTCGACCGCGCCGGTTGTCGCCGCAAAGACCTATACGGTCGCGAAAGGCGATAGCCTTTCCAAGATCGCCAAGCATATTTACGGCAATGCGAACCGCTGGCGAGATATTTTTGAAGCCAATCGCGATCAGCTCGAAAATCCCGACCTGATCCAGCCGGGTCAGGTGCTCAAGCTCCCCGATGCGGATTCCAACGCCTGATAGTTGCCAGACAACAGTTGCCAGATAATGGAGGTTACGACGATGACGAAACAACGCAGCCAGCAACTCACCCTGATCGTCGCCATGGCCGGCGCGCTTGCGCTTTCCGCCTGTGGCAAGAAGGAAACACCCGCGCCGGCACCACCGCCGGTGGTCGCGCCTGCACCGGCCCCGGTTGCGCCGCCGCCACCACCCGTTGCCGCCCCGGTTGCGGTCGCATCGGTGGATCTCGGCACGGCGGTTGGCGCGGACCAGAAGGTCACCGCTCCAACCACCACGTTCGGCGCGAAGGACACGATCTACGCCGCCGTTTCGACCACAGGCACCGCAGCGAATGCGGCGATCAGCGCCAAGTGGACCTATCAGGATGGTCAGACGGTCAATGAGTCGAGCCAGACCATTGCCCCGACCGGCCCCGCCGTGACCAGCTTCCACATCAGCAAGCCCGATGGCTGGCCCGTGGGTAATTACAAGGTCGAGATCTCGCTCAACGGCACCTCAGCCGCGACCAAGGATTTCAGCGTCAAGTAAGCGTCGCCGTCGGGTCAAACAAGAAGGGCGCGGAGTGATCCGTGCCCTTTCCTTTTGAGGGGCATTCATTTTCCGCTGCCATCCGCGCGCCTAGCCGAATTCGTGCTCTTCGGCCGCAAACCCGATAGTGACCGCGCCCGCGCCGACATTGATCATGCCGGTCACGCTCATCGGCGCTTCAAACATCTCGATCCGGTGCTCGGCGCAGACGCTCTTGAAGGCCTCGTAGCCGGGCAACGCACGCATTTCGGCAAGATCGCCGCCGTAACTCATGCACATTGTCGGCGTCAGCAGCCCGGCTTTGACCCGCTTTGCCGCGTACTCGAACATCGTCTGCGCGCCGTGGTCGAATCCCCGCACCTTGGCAATCGGCCCGGTATCGCCGCGGTAGCCGCGCAACAGCGGTTTGATGTCGAGCGCAGTGCCGAGCGCCGCGCTGAACCAGCCGACGCTGCGATCGCCCTTCTTCTGCGCGCGTGCGCGCATGTAGTAGAGGTCGCGCGTGAGCATGTAACCGAAGGTGTTATGCGCGAGCATTTCGAGGCGTTCGCGCATTTGTCCGGGATTCTGTCCCGCATCGCGCATGCGCACGGCTTCAACGGTGGTGATGCCTTGCGCTGAAAACAGGTTTTCGGTGTCGATCACGCGCATCAGGAATGGACCAGGCACGTTGGCTGCACGTCGGATCGGGCGGTAGTCCTTGAGGATCGCGAAGCTCGCCGAACTTGCGTTGGCATGAATCGGGCTGCGCGTCGAGGTGATGGTCAGGCAAAACACGCAGTCGTAGTCGAGTACCAGGCGACTCAGGAACAGGTCCTTGATCTGCTCGACGGTGAACGGTTCGGTTTCGGCGGCGTGGCCGCGCGCGCCAAGCTTCTCGTCGAAAAAACGCCTGGCGATGGCCGGGTCGCGGTCGTCGACGAGCACATCGTCATCGATGCGTACGGTGATGGGCAGTACCGTGATGTGGTTGTGCCAGAGAAATTCGGCGGGTAGGTCGCAGGCTGAATCCACCACGATGCCGATACGCATGGAGCCCCCTTTGGCTCTTTCGGCCAAGGAACGCAGCCGGTCGCCGCGATTGGCGTCGGTAACATCCCGCCGGTTCTATTTCCGCCAACGCTATCACGCTCTGCATGAACACCAATCGTGCGGCGCAGCGAAAACGCGGCTGCCACCGCGCGCGGTCTTCATTGATCGGCGCGAACGCGCGACAATGTACGACTGCGCCGGCCGCGCCCTTCCCGGTCCGCGGCGCCGCATCCCGGAGAACCCAATGACGCAAGCCTCCCCCACGCCGCCCGCTGGCGGCGCCAAGATCACGATCGCGAACGGCATCCTCACGGTGCCGGATCAGCCGATCATTCCC
>JBDSXV010000222.1:0-7569 GCA_039926025.1 Dokdonella sp. | reverse complement strand
TCGCGCAGGAACCACAGCAGCGGCATGGCGGGATCGCCGTCATGGAAGTACGCCTTGCCATTGATCGTGATGGCGAGCGCTTCCGGCGGACGCGTCGCCGCACGCTTGACGGGTTCGGCGCTGTGTTCGGGGGGATTGGGCATGCGGATCTCCGTGCGTCGGCGGCGCGTGGTGCGGCCGCAGCGAGACATCGCGCATTGTCGCACGGACTTTTCAACAGACGGCAGCTGATCCAGGCTCCGATGCGGCCAAGTGGGTGCATTTGTGCGCCTGCCCGCCTTGATCCTGCGACGGGCGCAACACGATTGGCTTCGAGAGGAGCGAGCGCGTTTGGATCAATTGAACCCGTTGACGAAGATGATATCCGGGTTGAATTCAAACGCGCCGATGTCGGGCGAGCTGCCAACCAGGCGCGGAAACGACGCTCCGCGTTGGTCTTGTGTGGCACTGGGCAGGTTGGTGCCGCCGTTGATGGCCAGGCTTGCGGGTCGCAGGGCGTGGGTCAAGGGCGGGCCGCCATGGTCTGCGAGCGGGAATATATCGTCTGCACTTCCGCCAATGTGGGAGCCGGCCAACGTGATGTTGCCCCACACTGAAATCATATTGTGGCCGCCAGTTACTGTTACTCCTTGCGCTCCATTGATGTCGAGGGTAATACCTGCCTGGTTCATGATCACGATTGTGCTTTCGACCACTGAATCGACTTCTAGATAGATACCCGCTGCAGCGGACGACGCCGCGGAAGCTGTATTGAAAGCGATGGTGTCGTTGAAGAAACCGGTGGAGACTCGTGCGAAGACGCCGCCGACGTCATCAGCAGAGTTTCCGGAAATTGTGCTGTTCAGGATCCCTGGCCTCATGGTCGAGTTGCGGCCATCCACGAATAGGCCGCCTCCGATGGCGGAAGCATTGCCGGACAACGTGGTCTGGCTTAGCAGCAAATTTCCTTCGACAAAGATACCGCCGCCTTCCGAGGCGCCGTCGCCTTGAGCCTGGTTTCCGCTGATGGTGTTTGATACTGCGGTTATAGAGCCTTTGGCGTAGATGCCGCCGCCCAGCGCACTGGCATTCTCCGATAACGCGATGTTGTCGACGATGCGGCTGTGCTTTGCAGTGACAGTGCCGCGCGCCCAGACCCCTGCTCCCGTCGCGTTGCCGGCAGCAGTCGAGTTAGCCACCTGACAATTGGATACGACGGTGCGGCCGAGATAGACGCTGCCGTTCGACCATATACACCCCCCCAGTCCACCTCCGTCTTTGTATTTTGCATCGGTAATCGTCATGTCCTCCAGGCTGAGGATGCCGCTGCCGCTGTGGACGATGGCGTTGTTGTAGTGATGGGTGGTCAACCCACCATCAATGGCAAGGTGGTGATCGGCTGGGCCTTGCAGGGTCAGGTTGTCTACCGCAGCTACCAAGGTGCCGGTCGTCAGCGTGATTGTGCTGCAGGCGAGGTGGCTGAGATCGATCGTGTCGCCGCTGACAGCTCCGCTCATCGCCGCGCGCAGGCTGCCGCCGCCCGCGTCATTGCAGTTGGTGACCGTCGCGACCATCGGTTGCCGCAATGGTTTTGCTTTAGCGTTCGCGCGCGCAGTAGCGACGAGTGCGGCCTTGGCGGCTGGCAGCGGTCCGAGTTCCGGTGCGTAGGGCGCCGCGATTGCCGATGTCGAAACGAGGACAAACATCGTGGCAAGACAGGCGGCGAGTGGTTTCAGCCTAGAGGTTTGCGCAAACGCTTGGCGTGGCGTGGGCATGATCGGTAGTCTTGCAACAGAGAAAGGTTCAGGCCGGTTCGCTGAAGGAAACCGGTGGTCTTTCCTCTCACACGCAGGATCGTGCGGAAAGTGACATCGCGCTCGCGGGCGCCTGTACGAGCCGGGATTTGCAGCTCGGGCCCGCCTCACTCGCAATAGGACGACTGGCTCAATTGAACCCGTTCACGAAAATAAGATCGGGATCGAATTCGATCGAGCCGATATCGACTGCCGTTCCGAGTGAGCGTGGAAAGCCAACGCCGCGCTGGTCGTAGGTCGGGATCGTCGCGCCGCCGCCGTTGACCGCCTGGCTGTTGTGAACCGGTGCATGGGTCCTCGTCGAACCCCCGTTGTCGGCGAGCGGCGTCAGGTCGTTGCCGGAGCCGACGAGGGTCCCCGAGCCTGGCGGAAACAGGGACGAAGCGGAAATGCCGACCAGGTTTTTCGAGGCGGTCAGGATGACGCCGCTGTGCTTCAGAAAATCCGACTCGAAGCCGTTCGACTGATTCGTGTTGCCTACGATAATCGTATTGCGGAGAGTCGAGTTGGCGACCAGGTATACCGCTCCGCCGCCGTGCCCGGCGGTGTTGAAGGCGATGGTGCTGTTGGTCAAATCGAGCTTGCAGCCGGCGGAGATGGCGGCGACGAATTGGCTGGCGATGTTGCCGGAGAACGTGCTGCCCACGATCTCGGCGTTCTGCGATCCAACGGCGAGATCGACACCCGCCGCATTCGCCGACTGGTTGTTCGAGATCGTGGACGATTCGATAAAGGTATCGCCGCGGGCGTAGAGGCCGCCCGCCGACGATGAATCGTTGGCGATCGTCTGGTTGTTTTCGATGGTGCTGTAGGTCACCGATGCGTTTCCGTTGGCGAACACGCCGCCGCCAAATGCGATACCGCTACCCGCCACGGCGAGGCTGTTGGACACCGTGCTGTTCACCATCTTGAAGTTGCCATGCGTATAGACGCCGCCGCCCTGCGCTCCGAATTCCGCAGAATCGATGGTCGTGCAGTTCGTCACCGTCGAGCGCGTCAGGTACACGCTGCCGCTGGAATAGATGCAGCCACCTTTGCGCGTGCCATCCTCGTATTTCGCGTTCGCGATCGACAGGTCATTGATCGCCAGAATGCCGGTGCCTGTGTGTTTGATGGCACGATCGTAGTGGTTCGTATTGCGGCCGGCGTCGATGGTGACGCGATGTGTGCTCGACCCCTTCAGCGTAAGCGCGTTCACATCCACAGCCAACGCGCCGCTGGTCAGCGTGATCGTGCTGCAGGTGAGCTGACTGAGGTCGATCGTGTCGCCGCTCACGGCGCTGCCTATCGCGATGCGCAGGCTGCCGATGCCCGCATCGGTGCAGTTGAAGACGGTGATGGTCGCGGGCGCAGCGGTCGATTCGGAAATCGCAGGCAACGAGGGCGTCGCGGACGCGCGCTGCGCGGCGAACGCCGACGTTGAAGCCATGGCGAGCGCTGCGGCCAGGCATGTAGCCATTGGCCTCTGGCGCAGACCCCTGCGGCTCGGTCGAACGGAAGTTTTCATGGCGCCCCTCTTGTGTGTGTCAGGCCTACACACGCAGGAACGCGCAAAAAGTGACATCGGCATCGACCTGGGTTTTTCCTTCTCCCTGCGGACGCCGCAGGGAGAAGGAAGAGCAGGTCATGCGCGACTATGGAATAGCAATAGGCTAGCGCCGCGGCATCCGCCGCCAGATGAAATAGATCGGCAATCCCGCGAGCGTGATCAGCGCGCCCATGCCCGCATCGCCGGGGTGTTGCCAGATCGTCACGCCGACGACCCACGCCACCACGGCGAGGAACAGCAGCGGCAGGAACGGGAACCACGGCAGCCGGAAGGCGGTGGACTCGCCGCCGCGTGCGCTGCGATACCAGAACAGCGTGGTGATGACGGCGGCCATGCCGAGCCAGTCGCCGACGGTCGAGTAATTGAGCAGCTGGTCGAAGGTTCCGGTCAGCGCTAGGACGCTTGCCCACACGGCGAGCAGCATCAGCGCGACATTGGGAGAACGCCAGCGTGGATGCAGATACGCGGCGGAGCGGAAGAACACGCCGTCCGCGCCCATGACCTGGAACACTCGCGCCGCGCCGATCATCGAGATGTTGCAAAAGCCGAGCGTCGAGATCGCGATGCCCGCGGCGATCAGGCGCGCGCCGGGTTCGCCGAGCACATGGCGCATCAAATCTGCAGCAGGTGCCTTGCTCGCGGCGAGTCCTTCGTGGCCGAGCACGGCGAGATACGCGAGATTGGCCAGCAGATAACACGCAGCGACGAGCAGCATGCCGAAGATCAACGCGCGCGGGATCGTGCGTTGCGGATCGCGCACTTCGCCTGCGATGTCGTTCACGTAGTACCAGCCGCCGTAGGAAAACAGCACTGGCATCAAGGCGCCGCCGAAAGCGAACGGACTTATCGGTCCGGGCGTCGTGGTCGGCGGTGGCGCGCCGCGCGCGATGAGACCGACCACGATCAGCGCGGTGATCGCGATCAGTTTCAATACGGTCAGGATGTTCTGGGTCAGCGAACCCGCGCGTATGCCGAACCAGTTGATGCCGGTCAAGAAGACAATGGTGCCGACGGCATACGGACGCGGATCGGCAAGCGTCACGCCGAACGCCGCAGCCGCATATTCCACGAACACCGTCGCGACCGCGGCAATGCTGCCGGAATGATTGACGACCAGCAGGTTCCAGCCGTACACGAACGCGATGATCAGGCCGAACGCTTCGCGCAGGTTGACGTAGCCCCCGCCTGCATTCGGTCGTCGCGTTCCGAGTTCCGCGTAGCAGAGCGCACCAATCAGCGCGATCACGCCGCCAACCGCCCAGGCGAGCAACTGCTCGTTGCCCGAGCCGGTCTGGCGCGCGATCGAGGCCGGCGTCAGGAAAATGCCGGAGCCGATGATGCCGCCGACCACAACCATCGCCGCGTCCCACACATTGAGGCGGCGGGCGTATCCGACCGATGGCTCGCCTGTTGCGCTGCTGGCCGGATCGTTCATGGGTGCGGTTCCCTGCTGGATTCGCCGAAGTGGAGGTGACCGACGATGCAGCTGATGCAGCGCCCGCCGATTTCGATGCTGCCCGATTCTTTGTCGACGGCGATGTCGACCTGGCCGTCGCGTCCCATCTCCCGCCCTTGGCTTGCACGATAGCGATAGCCGATGTTTGCGAGTGCGCCGGTCGAATGCAGCAATGCCGCGATCGCCGCATTCGCGCTGCCGGTCACCGGATCTTCCGCTATACCGTCGGCCGGGCAGAATGCGCGCACCGCTAGCGCTGCATCGCCGCCGTGTTCGCGGCCGAACACGGCAATGCCGACAGCGTCGCCGCGAAGCGTCGTCAATGCCGCAACGCATGCGAAATCCGGCTGCAAGGCGCGCACCGTCGCGGCGTCGGCAAACTCGCCGATCAACCAGCGCGCACCGACGTCGATCAGGCGTGGCGCCGGATCGGCTTTCGGCGCGGCGCCGAGTGCGGCGGTGAATTCCTCGACCAGCGCGGGCAGCGGCGGATCCAATCGAGCCCGCGGCGCCTGCACGAAGATGCGCCGTTCTGCGCCAGCGCCTTCGATACGCACCGGCAGCAAGCCCGCCGCGCATTCCAGCGTCAGCGCATGGCGCCCGGCGAGGTCGGCGCGCGCGTCGAGCACCGCATACGTGGTGCCGACGGTCGGATGTCCGGCGAACGGCAATTCCTGGCGCGGCGTGAAGATGCGCAAGCGAAAATCCGCCAGTGCCGAGGTCGGTGCGAGTACAAAGGTGGTCTCGGACAGGTTTGTCCATGCGGCAAAGCGCTGCATCGCTGGCGTATCGAGATCGTCCGCATCGAACACGACCGCGACCGGATTGCCGTAACCGGCGCGTGTGGTGAACACGTCGATCTGAGCGTAATGTCGCGCGGTCACGACGGCAGCCAAGCGTGAGGTCGAAGCATGCGGCGGATAGAGACCGGGTCGAACGAAGAGTCCGATCATGCCCGACTCGTGTTGCCGCGTCTGCCCTGATCGCGCCATCTATGCGCCCGCGTACGGCCATTCGATTGCGTTCTGCTGCGTTGCAAGAAAGAATGCGACGCCGCCGTGACTCCGCAGAAGGAATTTCCTTGAGTTCGATCACCCCCGATTCGGCGACGGCCGATTTGGTGAAGCCCTATCCGGGCAACGCCGAACCACGCACGTCCGATCCAAAGAAGTCCTGGGTGGTTGCGAAGTTCGGCGGCACCAGCGTTTCCACGCGCTCGCGCTGGGAGGCGATCGCGCGTATTGCGGCCGATCACCATGCGCGTGGTCGCCGCGTGCTGATCGTCGTGTCGGCACTCTCCGGCGTGACCGACCTGCTCAAGCAGATCGCAGAAGCGCGCGGCGACGAGGCGCGTTGTCGCGAAGCGCAACTGGGCATCGTTGAACGACACGCTGCACTGCATCGCGACCTCCAATTGCCGACGCGCAACGCGCTCGACGGCTGGCTGGCGCGGCTGGATCAATTGATCGTCGACCCGCGCCGCCCGCAGGCGTCTTTGCCGTGGCAGGCCGAAGTGTTCGCGCTCGGTGAACTCATGTCGAGCACACTCGGCGCCGCGTTCATCGGTCAATGCGGACTTGAGACGAAATGGCTCGACGCGCGCGAGCACCTGCGCGCACAGCCGCTGGCGAACCAGAACGCGTGGGCGCATTACCTTTCGGCGAATGTGCCGGCAGTGCCGGATGCGGCATTCGCGCAGGCGCTTGCCGCGCGCGGCGAGGTGTTCATCACCCAGGGTTTCATTGCGCGCAACGACGCCGGCGAAACCGTCCTGCTCGGTCGCGGCGGTTCGGATACGTCGGCGGGCTATTTCGGCGCGATGCTCAAGGCCGAATGCGTCGAGATCTGGACCGACGTGCCCGGCATGTTCAGCGCCAATCCGCGCGTCGTGCCCGAAGCACGCCTGCTCGCGCGGCTCGATTACGAAGAAGCGCAGGAAATCGCGACCACCGGTGCGAAGGTGCTGCATCCGCGGTCGCTCGGGCCCTTGCGTCGCGCCGGCGTGCCGCTCGTCATCAAGGATACAAACCGGCCGCAACTTGCAGGCACCGAGATCCGCGCTGCGGCGACCGACGCGGCGCCGTGCGTGAAGGCGATCAGCGCGCGCAAGGGCGTTACCCTGGTGTCGATGGAGACGGTCGGCATGTGGCAGCAGGTCGGCTTTCTCGCCGACGTATTTGCGGAGTTCAAGCGGCATGGCCTGTCGATCGATCTGATCGGCTCGGCCGAAACCAATGTCACGGTATCGCTCGATCCGAGCGAAAACCTCGTCAATTCCGACGTGCTGTCGGCGCTCGCTGCGGATCTCGCGAAGATCTGCCGCGTGAAAGTCATCGCGCCGTGCGCGGCGATCACCCTCGTCGGTCGCGGCATGCGCGCGCAGCTGCATCGCCTGTCGACCGTGCTCGCCGAGTTTGGTGCACTCGACGTGCACATGATCAGCCAGTCGTCGAACAATCTGAACCTCACTTTCGTCATCGACGAAGCGCTTGCCGACGGGTTGATCCCGCGCCTGCACGCGCTGTTGATCCACGCGGATGCGTTGCGCGCCGAGGACGGTGCCGTGTTCGGTCCGAGCTGGCGCCAGCTCGGCGAGACCACCGCTGCGGCATCACGCGAAACCTGGTGGCGGCGCGAGCGCGAGACGCTGCTGCGCATTGCCGCCGAGGCATCGCCGCGCTACGTGTATTCGCTTGCGCAGGTGCGCGCGCAGGCGCAGTCGCTGCGTGCGCTCGCGGCGGTCGATCGCTGGCATTACGCGTTGAAGGCGA
>JBDSXV010000221.1:0-3436 GCA_039926025.1 Dokdonella sp. | reverse complement strand
CGCATCAACGATGCGACGAAACATGCCAGTGAAGCGCTTGATCTGTTCCAGAAACGCGACGACCCACGCGGCGTCACCGAAATGAAACTGCTGCGCAGCACGATCGCCTGCGATGTCGGCGATTGGGACGGCGCCGCGAGCGCGCTCAATGGCTTGAACACGGACTCCGTCGCCAATGAGGAGCAGACAAGCATTCTCGCCTGGCGACGTGGTGAGATCGCGTTTGGCCGCGGCGACCTCAAGGCGGCACTTGCCGGTGCCGACGAGGCCATCGCGGGCGCACAGAAAGCACACAGTTTCGGCACCGAACTCTCGGCCCGCCTGCTGCGTGCGCGCGCACTGTCCCGCAAGCGCAACACGTCAACCGAAGCCGCACGCGAACTGGCCAGCGTGCGCACCGGCGTCGCGCGCTACGCCAGCGTGCCATTGCGACTGGCGCTTGCCGAAACCGAATTGGTGGTCGCGCCGAACAAAGGTGCAGCCATCTATCGCGAAGCGCGGGCATTGCTCGCGCGCCTGCCCGCCTACGGCCGCGCCTTTCGTATCCACACACTCGGCGTGGACGCATTGCGCCGAACGGGCGGCGAAGGCATCGACGACGCACTCCGTGCCGTCAACGCCAGTTACGCGTCGCTGCACGACAGTACCCCTGCAGCGCAGCGTGCGGCTCTCGCCGATCTGGCCGCTTCGACCGGGCTGAAACCGACGGTTGTCCCATGAGTCGCGATCCGCCCAGCCCCGCAAAGACGCCATTGCCCGCGGATGGCAGCGAAGTGCGCGAACAACTCGCGCGACTGCGCGAGCAGCAGGAGCAGCTGTGTGCGCAACTGCACTCCGGCGAACAACACTTCAAGCAACTCGCGCGCTCGGTCTGGCGCGTGCAGGAGGACGAACGTCGTCGCCTCGCACGCGAACTGCACGACGGCATCGGTCAGCACCTGACCGCCTTGCGTCATCGGCTCGACGTGATGGCGCGATCCGAAGCCGTCGTCGCCAGCAGCAACGGATCGCTGCAGCAAGCTCAGCAACTATGCGAAGTGGCGATCCAGGAAACCCGCGCGCTGTCGCGCTTGTTGCGCCCGCAGATCCTCGACGACCTGGGTCTGGAAGCCGCGTTGCGCTGGCTCGCGCGACACACCGCGGAAGGCAGCGATTCATCGATCGAGGTGGAGGTTGGCGTACTGCCGTTTCCAGTTGACAATGATCTTTCAACCCTGCTCTTCCGCGTCGCGCAGGAGGCTCTGGCGAACGCACAAAAACACGCGCACGCGCGCAACGTGGTGCTGCGCCTGAGCCATCGCGCTGATCAGTTGCAGTTGCTCATTGTGGACGACGGCTGCGGCTGCGACGTCACTGCTGCCTTCGCAAAATCGAGCAACGGCCACAGTACCGGACTTGCCAGCATCCGCGAACGTGTACGCCTGTTCGGTGGCCGTTTCTCGCTGATCTCGCAACCCGACGAAGGCCTGCAGTTGCGCGTCATCCTGCCTTTTTCTGCCGACGAGAGCACGCCTTGAGCAAGATCATCCGCGTCCTGGTTGCCGACGACCACACGATCCTGCGCGAAGGCCTGGTTGCGCTGCTCAACGCCAGTGGCGATTGCCAGGTCGTCGCGCAGGCCGCCGATGGCATCAGCGCGGTGGAACTCGCGCTCGCGACCCGCCCTGACGTTGTCGTGGTCGACATTTCGATGCCGAAACTCAATGGCATCGAAGTCGTGCGCCGCCTGCACAAGGAACTGGAAGATACACGCGTGCTCGTGCTGACCATGCACGCGGAAGAAGAATACGTCGTGCACGTCGTGCGCGCCGGCGCCTCGGGCTTCCTGCTCAAGGACAGCGCAACCGACGACCTGCTTGCGGCGGTACGTGCGCTCGCAGGCGGTCGCGGCTACTTTGGCGCTCACGCCTCGAAGGTCCTCGCACAGCAGGTGCAGAGACCGAACACGCCTATCGAAGATCCCTACCGCGACCTCACGGCGCGAGAACGCGAAGTGTTCCACCTCATCTGCGAGGGCCTGACGACCAAAGAAATTGCGCGTCAATTGGGTACGAGCACGAAGACGGCGGAAAACCATCGCTTCCGCGTGCTCGACAAACTTGGCGCGCGCAACACGGCCGAGCTGATCCGCTACGCGGTCAAGCATGGCTTGCTCGACTAGGATCCAGCTTCAGCGGGTTTTGTCCTTCTCCCGCCGGGAGACGGTGGCGCGAAGCGCCGGATGAGGGAAGCCCTACCGGAAGACTTTTGCGCCGATACGATCTGCCCCTCATGCGCCTGTCAGCGCTTTCCGCCGGTCCGGTGACCGGCGTCGATCCCGATGGGAAAAGGAAAAATGTAGCCGAGTTTTGCCCCCGTCAGGAAGACATCGGCAATTGCAGCCATCCCGGCTCACCGATCCCGCAACGCTTTATGATGAGCGGCTTGCACGGCTCATGGCGTGTGCGGGGCTTTGCTACAGCCCAACTTAGTTGACGGCCGCACTGCCTGATCGTCTCTGCCTCCCATCATTCGCTCTCTGGCCGGCCCCGCCCCTTTGACCTCGAAGAAATCCGCATCTGCCCGGCTGCAAATTATCGACCCTGCGATGAGTCCGTCAGACCCAGTGCCGGGGGGCGTGTTCCGCTTGTTCTCTCGCTCGATACTCCGCTCGAAGCTTTTCGTTGCGCTCTGTGTTTTGGTCGCGGCCATTCGTCTCTATCAGTGCGCGCTGTTGCCGATCGAGACGGGTGATGTCGTTCGCAATCTCATCTACGGCGTGCTGGTTACGCACTACGGATTCTCGGCATCCACCGAAGCGCTGACACACTTTTCGTCCGCGTGGTCGGACGTTTCCTGGGCCGCCTTTCCTTACAGCTATCCTCCAGTCGCGCTCGCGTTCTTCGCCCTGGTCGCGACGGTATCGCCCACGGTCTTCGCGGTGAAGCTCGCACTGACGGCGCTCGAAGCACTGAACGCCGCTGCGATTGCGCGCCTGTGCCGCAGCCGCTCCCTCGGGCTGCTGTACTGGGCATCACCGATGTCGATCTGGTGGGTTTCCCGCGAAGGCCAGTTCGAGCCGCTGCAAGCCTCGCTCACCCTGCTGTCGCTGCTCACACTCGCGAGCTTTCCTTTCGTTTCCGGTGCGGCACTCGCGCTCGCCATCTCGTCGAAGATCACCGCCGGCGTCATCGTTCCCGTATTCGCCTACCGACTTTTGCAGATGAAGCCGGCGCATCGAAGCCTCGCCGCACTCGGATTGGTCGCAGGATTCCTGCCCGCACTATTCGCCGAGATTTCCTACCACGGCATGTCTAACGTGCTGCACTATGGCTCGCTGCTGACCTACAACCCTTACTACTGGAATCCATTCGCCGACATGTTCGCGTGGAATCCGGCGTGGTTGATCACGGTCAACGAACTCGCAAGCTACGCCATGCTGTCGGCCCTGGTTTTT
>JBDSXV010000220.1:0-48675 GCA_039926025.1 Dokdonella sp. | reverse complement strand
AGATCACGCGATTCTGGCGCACGAAGAAGTTATAGGCGAGCACAGCGGGGATCGCGACGAACAGACCGAAGGCGGTCATGATCAGCGCTTCACCGACGGGACCGGCTACTGCTTCCATCGAGGCATTGCCCGACGCGGCGATCTTGATCAACGCGTGGTAGATGCCCCAGACGGTACCGAGCAGGCCGACGAACGGAGCGGACGAACCGACCGTTGCAAGTACGGTCATGCCGCCTTCCAAACGCAGGCTTTCGCGGGCGACTGCCTGACGCAGGGCGCGATCGATGAATTCCGAACGGTTGAGGGCCTCGACCAGACGGCTGCCTTCGTTGCGCTGATGGTGAGCCGCAGCGGAAGCGCAATCGAGCGCGATCTTCGAGAACGGTTCGCCTTTCGGCTGGTCCTCGAGGAAACGCACCGCGTCCTGTGCGGACGGCGTATCCCAGAACGTGTGGATCACCTTTTCCATGCGGGCTCGGATCATGCCGTTGCGCAGGAAATTGGCGACCACGAAGTAAATCGACGAGATCGACATGATGCAGAGGGTGACAAACACGATCCAGCCCAGAGCATCGAAGTTCTGGATCAGGTCGTGAAAGCCCATCTGGCTCATGGCGGCGGCGCTGTTGCCGCCACCGGGCGCGGGGATGACAGCAGGCTGAGCCGCTGCGGGGGACTGAGAGGCATCTTGCTGCATGGCGCTACCCTATTCGGACAAATTGAATTCGATGGGAACCAAGGCATACCCACGACTGGGTTTGCCACCCTTTTGACCCGGATTGAACATCCAGTTCTTTACGGCCTCGATCGCGGCCTGGTCCAGCAAACGGGAACCGCTGGATTTCTCGACCGTTACCTCTTCCGGGTGTCCGTCGATGCCCACCAGCACCTTCAACAGGACCTTGCCCTGCTGATGCTGACGAGCCGCTTGCGGCGGATACTTCGGCGGACGCATCTTACGGTAACTGATGTTCTCGCTCGGCGCGATATCGGCCGGCGGCGCGGGCGGCGCGGGCGGTGCCGGCGGCGGCGCGGGCGTCGACATCGGCGTCGCTTCCTCCGACACGACCACCGGGGCCGGCGGCGGCGGCGGCGCTTTCGGCGGCGGCTGCACCTTCTCGATGATTTTCGGCGGCGGCTTTTTCGGTGGCTCCGGCGGCGGTGGCGGCGGTGGCGGCGGTGGCGGCGGCGGCTCGATGAACTCTACGGTAACCTTCTTGTCGACGGTCTTGTCCTTTGCGTCCGGTGGCGCCACAGGCGCCATCATCATCGCAAATGCGAATGCGTGCAGAGCGAACGCGCTTGCAAACGCTGTGACGCGTCGCCAGCTAAAAGTGTCGCCGCCAGATTGGTAGGTATCTGCCATCAGTGTGACCAACGAGAATTGAGTCTGAGCGGACGTGCGAGCGACACTTTGCTGTTTCCGCCCCGTATGAATCCCCGGGGGCGCGAGAGCGGAGCACGGTACAACACCGGACGCCCTTACGACAAGCGGTTGAAGCGAGTGACTTTCACGTAATTATGGAGTTGTGTTTCCTGAAACGCGAAATTCCGCGAGCCACTCGCCGCGTGCGCGCCACTTTTTGGCGCGCCACGCGCGATTTCGGCAATGCACTCGCCCGAATTTCGTTTGCAGCCTACCGCTATTTTTTCTTCGCGCGTTGGATCTTCACACCACCTTTGGCAGCCTTGATCCGTTGGGCTGCCATGGTCTTTGTACTTGAATGGGTCAGTGCCCTATTCCAGTCGGCCATCGCAGCCGAGTTCTGGTCGAGATCATTCTCGGCGTCGCCGCGCAAAAGATAAGCCTCGCCTTCCTGTCGCAAGCTGCCTCTCGTTATCGCGCGGTTGAGGGCATCGACTGCTTCCTTGGACTTGCTCGAGTAGAACAGCAGGTACCCAAGCTGGTAGTCGACGTTGCCGTCCTTTGCCATGGGTGATGCTTTCGAGTAGCCATCTATCGCGCAGGCGTCGTCCTCGGCCTGCGTGCATACGTCACCAAGCAGCTTGTTGGTGTCGTAGGTCGGCTGGATGATGCCTTTGGAGAAGCCTTCCTTCATGGTTGCGGCGGCGTCCTTGGGCTTTTCCGCCGATGCCTGCAGTTTGGCCAGTTGAACGTAGTCTTCGCTGCTCGTGATCTGACCCTGACTCTTTGCCTTGGCCATCAGGTCGAGCGCCTTTTGCGGCTTGTCGCCCTGGATGTAGATTGTTGCCAGCTGGTTGATCAGTTTCTTGTTGCTCGGATCCTTGCCGAGCTGTTGCTGCACGACTTCCGCTGCTTGGTCGTATTGATTGAGCTCGAAGTAGCTCGCCATCAGGATTTGCGTCCAGCTGTCGGCCGGTTTGTCGGTCATCGACAACGCTTTCTTCATGGTATCGACCGCCGGTTGGAACTGATCTGTCCGGTAGTAGGCGTTTGCCTTTACAGCAAGTTCCTCGGCACTTTGCTTGCCGGTCAGCTTTTCCCAATCGGCAAGGGTCGCCAGCGCATCCTGGTATTTCTCCTGCTGCAACTGGGTCTGTGCAAGCGCATAGATCATCTGGAATTGCGCTGCGTTCGGCATGGCGTCGAAGGCGATTGCCTTCTTGTATTCGGCGATCGCCTGGTCGCCCTTGTCCTGGTCCCAGTACACCTGAGCCTGCAGCTGGTGCGCGAACGCCTGCGCGTATTTGCTTGAATGATCGTTGGCGATCACCTTGTCCAGCAGCGGCTGCGCCTCGGCAGCTTTGCTGTCATTGACGAGATCAGCTGCCTTGTTGAGGTCACGCTGGTCGCCCGAGGACATGTCGAGCTTGGGCTCGGCTCGGGTCGCGCCTGGATACTCGTTGGCAGCCTTGTCTGGCTTGCCGTGCGAATGTTCGTTTTTCTTGGCCGAGCCTGAAGATGACGTCGACGACATTTGCGCGAAGACGCTGGCCGAAGGCAGCAATGCCGATGCGCAAACTACCGCCAGAACCCATTTCGTGCGCTTCATGATCTTCACTCCGTTCAAACTACGAAGGTCGTCGCAGATTATAGACGACGTTTGCAAAAAGGGTGCTGAGGTTACCGCTGCGTTGGCAAAGAGCACAAGCGCGGCAACCGGATGACGTTGTTGCTGTTGCGGCGCAGCAATCAAACGGTTCGAAAGTATAGTTGTGCACTATGTTTTATGTGCACTTGTTTACGGGCTCACACATCAAGATTCGCTACTCTCAGCGCATTCTGCTCTATGAATGCGCGGCGAGGTTCGACGACGTCACCCATCAAGGTCGAGAAGATCTGATCGGCGGCAACCGCATCTTCGATGCTCACCTGAAGCAGACGCCGCGTATCCGGGTTTACCGTGGTATCCCACAACTGCTCCGGATTCATTTCGCCAAGTCCCTTGAAGCGCTGGATCGTGCGGCCACGCTTTGCCTCATCCATCAGCCATTCATAAGCCAGCCTGAAAGTCGCAACGGCTTGAGCCTTCCCGCCGCGGCGCACGTTGGCCCCTGGCTGCATGAGACCCGCGATCTGCGATGCCGCCTCCACGATCGGCTTGAATTCGCCAGCCGCCAGGAAGGTCGCTGGCAATACCTGGGTATGGCGCAGTCCATGCTGGTCACGATCGATAACCAAGGTCGCTGCGTGCTCGGCGCTGGCAGGCTCGATCCGCAGCCCATAGCGTGGCCGACCAAGACCCGACGCGGCCAATGACGTCTGCATGCGTGTAACCCAGGCGTCAAGTACCACCGGGTTCTGCCAACCCTCGGTGGCTATGGGCGCATCCAGCAAGGCATGCAGGAATGCGACGTCGAAGCGGAATCCCAGGCGCTCGATCTGGTCCAGCGCCGTGCGATACGCACCCATCAGCTTTTCGAGGCCAGGCCCGCTGATGGGTGGTGCATCGCTGCTGTAAGCCAGTTCCGCATTATCCACCGCGTTCGAAATCAGGTATGCATTGAGGGCTGCGTCGTCTTTGAGGTATAGCTCCTGTTTGCCCTGCTTTAGTTTGTACAGCGGCGGCAACCCGATATAGATGTGTCCGCGCTCGATGAGTGCAGGCATCTGCCGGTAGAAAAAGGTCAGCAGCAGCGTGCGGATATGCGAGCCGTCGACGTCGGCGTCGGTCATGATGATGATGCGGTGGTATCGCAGCTTGTCGACGTTGAACTCGTCCTTGCCAATGCCGGTTCCCAGCGCGGTGATCAGGGTGCCGACTTCAGCACTGGCGAGCATGCGGTCAAAACGCGCGCGCTCGACATTGAGAATCTTGCCCTTCAGCGGAAGGATCGCCTGATTCTTGCGGTTTCGGCCCTGCTTTGCCGAACCGCCCGCCGAATCGCCCTCCACGATGAACAATTCACTGAGTGCCGGGTCTTTTTCCGAGCAATCCGCGAGCTTGCCCGGAAGGCCGGCGATGTCGAGGGCACCTTTGCGACGGGTCATCTCTCGCGCCTTGCGCGCGGCTTCGCGTGCGCGCGCTGCGTCGACTACCTTGGCTGTGATGGCGCGAGCTTCAGCCGGGTTCTCGAGGAGGAATTCCTCGAGCTTCTGGTTCACGATCGATTCGACGATGCCTTTGACCTCGCTCGAGACCAGTTTGTCCTTGGTCTGCGAGGAGAACTTCGGATCGGGCACCTTGACCGACAGGACCGCAATCAACCCTTCACGCATGTCGTCGCCGGACAAAGCGACCTTGGCGGTCTTCTGCAAACCCGATTTCTCGATGTAGGTCGACAGCGTGCGCGTCAGCGCTCCGCGGAAGCCGGACAAATGCGAACCGCCATCGCGCTGCGGAATATTGTTGGTAAAGCAGAAAACAGTTTCCTGATACGCGTCGGTCCACTGCATCGCGAGGTCGACCGTAGTGCCCTCGTGTTGCGCGCTGAAATTGATGACCTTCGCATGCAGTGGAGTCTTCAGCACGGCCAAGTGCTCGACGAACGAACGGATTCCTCCCTCGTATTCAAACAGGTCGCGTTTGTCACTGCGCTCGTCGATCAGCTCAATTTTGACACCGGAATTGAGGAACGAAAGTTCGCGCAAACGTTTTGCGAGGATGTCGTAGTGGAATTCGATCGTCGAGAACGTGCCCAGACTCGGATGGAACCGCACCGTGGTGCCGCGCTTGTTGGACGGACCGACGACCTTCAGCGGGAACAGGGGCTCGCCGTGCGCATATTCCTGCGCGTGCTCAAAGCCGTCGCGATAGATCGTCAGCCACAGGTGGTCGGACAAGGCGTTAACGACCGATACGCCAACGCCGTGCAGGCCACCCGAGACCTTGTAGCTGTTGTCATCGAATTTGCCGCCCGCATGCAGCACGGTCATCACGACCTCTGCGGAGGAACGACCCTCGTCAGCCTGCATTCCGACGGGAATTCCGCGGCCGTTGTCTGACACGCTGACCGAGCCGTCGGTCAGGATCGTGACGATGACGTGGTCGCAGTAGCCAGCGAGCGCTTCGTCAATCGAGTTGTCGACAACTTCGAACACCATGTGGTGCAAGCCGGTGCCGTCGTCGGTGTCGCCAATGTACATGCCAGGCCGTTTTCGGACGGCCTCAAGACCTTTCAAGACCTTGATTTTACTTGAATCGTATTGATCGCTCATGTGGCTCCGGGCGCGTTTGCCGGCGCGCGGAGCGCGCCAAGGCTGGCTGGAATCTTCCAATTATAGCAGTCGTGTCACGCGGCCTTGTTCCACGTGGAACCTTGCGGTTTGAGCACCGAACCCGGCCATCGCAGCCGGCTCATCTGTCCCGGTTGCAAGAATCTGAGCGCCAGTACCCAGCAAAAGGTCGAACACTTTACGCTGATGCTCGCCATCCAGTTCCGAGGCGAGATCATCGAGACAAAGGATCGGCCAGCCCCCCTCGCCCGCCGCAAACACCCGCGCCTGCGCCATCACGCACGCGAAGGCACATAACTTCTCCTGACCCCGGGACAGATGCTCGCGCTTCGTAGCGTTCCCGAACGACAGAGACCAATCAGCCCTATGCGGACCGGCTGTTGTGTGCCCCCGAGCGATATCGCGCCTGCGGCGCTCACCCAAAACTGCCGCTAGCGTCTTGTCTTCGTCAAAACCACGCTGAAAGTACAGGCGGGCTTCACCCAACTCACCCAGCAGACCAAACAGCAACTCGACAACCACGGGTCGGAGCGCGTCCACGTATCGCTGACGCATCGTGGTCAGCGGCACCGCAGCCAACACCATTTCGCGATCCCAAGCATCAAGGTCAGAATCTGCCTCGACCCGCCGAAGCAACGCGTTACGCTGCTTAAGGGCCCGCTGATAACGCCGCCAGCAATGGAGAAACTCGTGTTCCACGTGGAACACACCCCAATCGAGGAAGCGTCGTCGCTCCTCGCTGGATCCGGAAATCAACTCATGAGAGCCAGGCTCAAAACAGAGAACCGCCGTATGGCGAAGCAAATCAGCAACAGGTACGCCTTGACCATTGAGTCGAGCTTCCAGCCGACCGCCGCTCCGCGCAACACCGACCCGCTCGTTCTGGCCATCAGCATGACGTAACTCACCGAAGACGGAATAACCGAGACTGCCATGCCGAACGAGCGCGTCCCTCGCGGTCGCACGAAAAGAACGGCCATGCGAAAGTAGAAACGCCGCTTCAAGCACGCTGGTCTTGCCGGCACCATTGGCGCCGAGGAAGAAGTTCCAACCAGACGCCAAATCAAGCTCGACACGCTCGATTAGGCGCAAGTCCTCAACTCGGAGACGAGTCAGCTCCACGGCAATCCCGCCAAATCGGGAATGGCGTCCGCCACCTGCCCGAAAGGTTCAACACCCGCGTTCAGAGCCGCAGCGGCATGATCACGTGCCGGGTGTCATCCGAGTCCGGTTTGCGCACGAGACAACTTGACTGCCCATCGCGCAAGCACAAAAGCACTTCCTCACTGCTGATCGCACTGAGCGCGTCCAACAAGTAATTCACGTTGAACCCGACGCTTAGATCCGACACACCCGTCTTGGCTTCAACTTCCTCGATCGCTTCTTCCTGCTCCGGATTGTGCGCAACGATACGCAGCCGATTCGGACTCACTTCGAGCTTCACCCCTCGATACTTCTCATTCGACAAGATCGCCGCGCGCTGCAAAGCGGCGCGAACTTCCTCGCGGAGCACGCGAACTTCCTTGTCGGCGCCAATCGGAATGACCGCTTCATAATCGGGGAAACGTCCATCTATCAATTTCGATGTGAACGTGACATCCCCACGCCGCACCCTGAGGTGGTTGCGCGCGAACTCAAGATCGACGGTACCGTCCCCCGATTCAAATAACCCTTGCAGCTCATTGATGCCTTTGCGCGGAACGATCACCTGACGAGGAGTCGTCACCTTCCCGTCAATCCGGGTTTCGGCCAGCGCTAGGCGATGCCCGTCCGTCGCCACGCAGCGCAAGACGTGATCCCGCAGATCCAGAAGCATGCCGTTGAGGTAGTAACGAACGTCTTGATGCGCCATCGCAAACCCAGTCCGCTCCATCAGCTCCTTCAAAGTCGCTTCTGAAAGAGTGACGCGTTCGACCAGTTCTATGTTCTCGATCACCGGAAATTCCGTGGCCGGGAGCGTCGCCAACGTAAAACGACTACGTCCAGCACTCACCGTTACGCGTTCACCGTTTTGCTCGAACTTGATCCTGCAACCGTCCGGCAGCGCGCGGCAAATATCGAAGAGCTTCCTCGCGGGGATCGTGACTTCGCCAGCTTCAAGGTCTTCAGCTGTTGTACGAGCCACCATCTCAACCTCTAGATCAGTGCCCGTTAGCGAAACTCCGCTTGCGTCAACGACGACAAGAAGATTCGCAAGCACCGGCAACGTCTGGCGACGTTCCACAACGCCAACAACGTGCTGTAGCCTTTTCAGGAATGCTTCGCGCTGAATGCTGAATCGCATGGTCTGCCGGTCCTGTTGTTAGATCTTTATATACATGATGTTTTTGTTGTTGTTGTATCTGGGGTTAACCCAAAAAAAACCAAATTTCTTTTTATTTTCAATAACTTGCGAGAACATCTCGACAGGTAAAAATGAACATCCCGCCTGTGGACCATCTGTGGACAATTTCGGTACGCCACTGATGGCACAACTTATCAACAGCTTCGGCTCGTATTCTCCCCAGCGAACGAGCATTCTCCTACTCGGTTAATGTTCTCAACAACTTGTCCCAGTCCTGGCGCAGCTTTCCGTCTGTTTCACGGAAGTCGCGAATGGTTCTACATGCATGCATCACAGTGGTGTGGTCACGGCCCCCGAACGCATCACCGATTTCCGGCAGGCTGTGTTCGGTCAGCTCCTTCGCCAGCGTCATCGCCATCTGCCGCGGCCGAGCAATTGATCGACTACGTTTCTTTGAAAGCAAATCGGCGAGACGCAACTGATAATAGTCTGCCACGACCCTCTGGATATTAGGGATGGTGATTGCCTGTGCATGCACGGTCAGCAAATCTCGAAGGGTTTCCTGAGCAAACTCCAGCGTAATCCGCTTGCCTTCAAAATTTGAGCGCGCAACCAGCGTGTTCAGTGCGCCTTCCAGATCACGCACATTCGAGCGCATGCGCTTGGCCATCAGCACGGCAACTTCCTCTGGTAACTCGACCCCCTTGGCCTGGGCTTTGGACAAAACAATCGCTGCTCGCGTCTCAAAGTCCGGCGGCTCGATCGCGACGCTCAGGCCCCAGCCCAGGCGCGACTTCAAACGCGGTTCCAGATTGTCCACTTCCTTGGGATAGCGATCACAGGTCAGGATGATCTGCTGCTTGCCTTCGAACAAGGCGTTGAAAGTATGGAAAAATTCTTCCTGCGTGGTGTTTTTGCCAGCGAAGAACTGGATATCGTCGATCAGCAACGCATCAACTGTGCGGAAACGCCGCTTGAACTCGTCCATCCCCTTCTGCTGCAGCGCGCGCACCATGCCGCTAACGAACTGCTCGGAACGCAGATAGAGGATCTTCACATCCGGTCTATTCGCCCGCATAAGGTTGCCCGCCGCGTGCATGAGATGCGTCTTGCCGAGTCCGGTTCCGCCATACAGAAGAAGCGGATTGTAGGCACGACCCGGGTTCATCGCGACCTGGGTGGCGGCCGCTTTGCCGAGCTGATTCGATTTGCCCTCAACAAAGTTGTCGAACGTATAGTTCGGATCGATGTTCGGTACCGCTGAAGCGCGGTCGCCAATCGGCTTCGCTCGCGCCGCAGCCGTACCGGGTACATTGCGCACCGCGCTGCGCGCTCCGACCTGGATATTGACGGCCACGGCAGTGCCGACCAGGTGTTCAAGTACCGTCATGATGCGATCCAGAAATCGCTCACGCACGGTTTCCATCGTGTACGCATTCGGCGCCCACAGCGTGAAACCTGACTCGTCCTCGCCGACTTGCAGCGGCGCGAGATAGGTATGGATGTCCTCCGCGCTGAATTCCGCCTCAAGGCGGGAAAGACAGCGGCGCCAAAGCTCGCTCATGGGTGGGTGCGTTTCCAGGAATGAAGGCAACAGCCGCGGACGATCACGCGGCCTGCCCAAAGGACAGGCAAGTCTAGCAGGAAGGTTAACGGCACCAACGCAAGATTCCCGCGACGAACGACAGACGTGCCGCGTACAATCACAACGGTCGTCGCCTTCAGCATTAGGGCAAGCGCCGGCATCCGGCTTGACGTGCCTGCGCGCTCCGCCTATCATCCGCGCCCTTTTCCCATGTTACTGGCGCCCCGCTCATGGCCACCAAGCGTACTTATCAGCCGAGCAACCTCAAGCGTGCCCGCGACCACGGTTTCCGTGCGCGCATGAAGACACGTGGTGGCCGCAAGGTCATCAACGCGCGTCGTGCAAAAGGTCGCAAGCGTCTCGCTGTCTGACACAGCAAGCGACTCGACGGGCGCCATTCGCGCCCGTGATGCGACTATGCGGCTCATGTCATGACCGCGCCCGAAAACTTTCCCCGCACGGCGCGCCTGCTAAAAGCCCAGGATTTCGCCCGACTGCGCGGCATCAGCCGGCGCGTCGGCACGCGCAATTTCAGTGCTGAAGTGGCCACCAACGAGCTCGAAGGCGCTCGCCTTGGGCTCGCGATCTCCAAGCGTGTTTCGAAAAAAGCGGTCCGCCGCAACCGGATCAAGCGCATCGCGCGCGACAGTTTTCGCCATGCGCGCGGCAATATGCCAGCGATCGATATTCTGCTGATCGCTCGCTCCAGCGCCGATCTCGAAGACAACGCGAACCTGCGTGCCGAACTCGTTCGGCTGTGGGAACGCATCGCGACATTGAATGGTGCCGGAAGCGCCGGCACAATGCGCGCCTGATATCAGACGCCGCCTTGCGCGCGCGACTCGTCAACCACCGTCCCGGATCTTTCCACGGCCACGCGCAGCGCGCGCGAGCGATCGCGGACCGGTGACGATGCAACCCCAGCGCCCATCTGATTCCGCCATGACGAGCACCCGCAACATTCTCCTGATCGCCCTGTTGTTCATTTGCTACCTGTTCTGGACACAGTGGCAACAGGATTACGAACAAGCGCCGGCGCAGACCGCCGGTACCGCAACGGCACAGACGGATGCATCCTCCGCGCCGGTAGAACCGGGCGCCGACGCTCCCGCAGCAGCAAAAGCACCCACGTCGTCGCCGGCAAGCACGCCGCCGAAAACCAATGTGGCGAATCCAGCAACGTCGCAGAGTGCCGAACGGATTGTCGTGAACACCGACGTGTTGCGCGTGGAGATCGACCCGCGCGGTGGCAACGTGGTCGCTGCAGAACTGCTCGCTTATCCGCAACAACCAAAGGACTTCGCCCATCCGGTGCGTTTGCTGGATGCATCAGACGCTACATTCTTCGTCGCGCAGAGTGGCCTGATCAGCGTTCAGGGCAGCGTCGTCCTCGCGCCTGACCACCAAGCAACCTACCGCACGGAAAAGAACGCCTATTCGCTCGCCGCTGCCGACTCACTCGAAGTGCCCCTGAGCTGGACTGACGCGACCGGTCTCAGCGTACGCAAGGTATTCGTATTCAAGCGCGGCAGTTACGTGATCGAACAGCGCCAGGAAATC
Organism: Dokdonella sp.; assembly: GCA_039926025.1. Lineage (GTDB taxonomy): Bacteria > Pseudomonadota > Gammaproteobacteria > Xanthomonadales > Rhodanobacteraceae > Dokdonella_A. Next base: position 37,647 of record JBDSXV010000220.1, on the reverse strand, counting down.
GAAAACAAGTCGACCAACCCGTGGAGCGGTACCGCCTATCGCCAATTGCGACGCGTGCCGCCCATTGTCGACAGCAAGGGACTCAAGGGTTACAGCAACACCGAACGCTACAGCTTTGCAGGAGCAGCAATTTACAGCCCGACTGACAAGTTCCAGAAACTCAAGTTCGAGAACTTTCAGAAGGAACCGTTGAAGAAGAAATTCGACGGTGGCTGGGCGGCGATGCTGCAGCACTATTTCTTCGCTGCGTGGATTCCGGCCCCTGGCGAAATTGATGAATACACCACTTGGCTCGCCGAAACACCGCGCGGGCCGCAGTATCTGGTCCGCACGCAATCACCGGTCATTACGGTTGCGCCTGGCGAGACCAAGGTAGACGACGCGCGCCTGTATGTAGGTCCAAAATTGCCGAGCTCGCTCGACCAGATAGCTCCCGGCCTCGCGCTGACCGTCGATTACGGCATGTTTACCGTCATTGCCGAACCGCTGCACTGGTTGCTCACACAACTGCACAAACTCACCGGCAATTGGGGCTTCGCCATCATCCTGCTGGTGTTGATCATCAAGGCTTCCTTCTTCAAGCTCAGCGAAGCGCAGTTCCGTTCCGGCGCGAAGATGCGCAAATTGCAGCCACGTGTTGCCGCATTGAAGGAGCGCTACGGTGAAGATCGCCAGAAAATGAACACGGCGATGATGGAGCTGTACCAGAAGGAGAAGGTCAACCCCGTCGCTGGCTGCCTGCCCATGGTGATCCAGATTCCGGTGTTCTTCGCGTTGTACTGGGTGCTGCTCGAAAGTGTCGAACTACGCCATGCACCGTTCATCGGCTGGATCCAGAACCTGACAGCGCCGGACCCATACTTCGTGTTGCCTGTACTGAATGCGGCTGTGATGATCGGTACGTCTTTCCTCACGCCAGCCGCGGGCATGGATCCGACCCAGGCGAAAATGATGAAAATCATGCCTGTCGTATTCTCGGTTTTGTTCGCGTTCTTCCCCGCTGGTCTCGTGCTGTATTACGTCGTCAACGGTGGTCTCGGCCTGCTGCAACAGTGGATCATCACGCGACGCATTGAAGCCGGCGACAAGACCGCAAAAGCCTGATGCAATGAACGCGCATACCGACACGATCGCCGCCGTGGCCACTGCGCCCGGCGCCGGTGGTGTCGGTGTATTGCGCGTCTCGGGGCCGTTGGCGGACAACATCGCGCGGATCTTCCTCAAGCGCGAGCCGAAAGCGCGCCATGCGCATTACGCGACCTTCCGTGATCGCGACGATGGCGTCATCGACAGCGGCCTCCTGCTCTGGTTTCCGGCACCCCATTCATATACCGGCGAGCACGTTGTTGAACTGCAGACGCATGGCAGTCCGGTGGTTCTGCGCTTGCTGTTGGCGCGCGCGATTGAACTCGGTGCGCGCCATGCGCGCCCAGGGGAATTCACCGAACGAGCGTTCCTCAGCGGCAAGCTCGACCTGGTCCAGGCCGAGGCCGTCGCAGATCTCATCGCGAGTGGCTCGGAAACGGCCGCGCGCGCGGCACAACGAAGTCTCGGAGGCGTGTTCTCCGAACGCGTGCACGCATTGACCGCAGCAACCATCCGACTGCGCAGCTATATCGAAGCGGCCATCGACTTCCCTGACGAGGAAATCGACTTCCTTGCAGCACCGCAAGTCAGTGCGGATCTTGCCGCGTTGCGCGGGCAAATGGATGCGCTACTCGTCGCCGCACGTCGTGGCGTGCGCCTTGCGGACGGCCTGCATGTCGTCATCGTGGGTCGCCCGAACGTCGGCAAGTCGAGTCTGCTCAATGCGTTCGCCGCGAGCGATCGCGCGATCGTGACCGAAGTCGCCGGTACCACGCGCGACGTGCTGCGCGAAACCATCGACCTCGACGGTATCGCAATTACCCTCGTCGACACCGCGGGTCTGCGAGACGCCCGCGACGTGGTCGAGCGCGAAGGCATCAGGCGCGCGCGTGCCGAAATGGAACGAGCCGATCTTGCGCTACTGGTGACTGACGACGCGAGCGTCGACGACGATCTCGCCCTGCTCGCGGAGCTCCCCTTCAGCGTTGCGCGCATCGTCGTGCACAACAAGATCGACCTTGCCCGCATCCCTGCGCACGCACAAACACGCGACTCAACGCTGCATGTCTGGCTTTCGGCACGCAGTCGAGACGGTCTTGATCTGTTGATCGTCGAAATCAAGCGTCACGCCGGCCGCGGCGACGCCAGCGACGGCGCATTCACTGCACGAGCGCGCCATGTCGCCGCGCTTGAGCGCGCCATGCAGCATTTCATCGCTGCCGCAGATGCGCTGGACACACAACGCGCGGGCGAACTCGCGGCCGAGGAACTGCGCCTGGTGCAACACGCATTCGGCCAGATCACCGGTGAATTCAGCAGCGACGATCTTCTGGGCTCGATCTTCTCGTCCTTCTGCATCGGCAAGTAGTCGCATTAGTCGCTCTTCCCGCACAGTTCACTCACGGCCGATGTGCAATGGCCCCAGTGGCGGCCCTCAACGAGCGCATCCGTTCTCAAATCCCCGTTCCTGAGACGACTTCCCGGATAATCGAGCGGTCGTCATCGACGGAGTGGGCGTGTTCCATCTTTACTACGGCAATGACCTGCGCGGACTCGCCCGCAAACTGGGCGAACGCATCGCCGAGCCGATCGGCAACCTGCTAGCGCCCGAAGTCGTGCTGATTCCACAAATCGGCATGCGGCGTTGGCTCGAAATCGAACTTGCCGAGCAGCGCGGCGTCGTCGCAAATGTCGAGTTTCGCCTGCCTGGCGAATTCGTCTGGCAGGTGCTGCGCGCGAATCGCGCCGGCTTGCCGCGTGCGTCCGCGTTCGATCGCGAGCTCCTGCGCTGGCGCCTGATGCCGTTGTTGGCGCAACTGGCAACCGAACCGGTCGGCGAAGCGGTCGCGCACTACCTGCGTGGCGAGGCGCAATCGCTCAAGCGTCTGCAACTCGCACGCGAATTTGCCGCTGCGCTCGAGCGCTACCAGGCGTACCGCCGCGACATGCTCGCCGAGTGGGAGCGCGGTGCCGAACGCAAGGACTGGCAGGCCGAAGCCTGGCGTCGGCTTGTGCGTGGCAGCGAAGAGCCGAATCGCGCACGATTGATCGGCGACTTTCTCACCCAACACGCTGACGGTGCGATGGTTCCGCGCGGCCTGCCGCCGCGCCTGAGCGTATTCGGGTGTCTCAACATCTCACCCGACGTGCTGCGCATACTTGGCACCATCGCGCACTACGGAATCGTCGATTTTCACTTGCCCTCGCCTTGCCGTGAATATTGGAGCGATCTACGCAGCGAGCGCGATCGCCTGCGCGCGGGAGCATCACCGCTGGAACCTTCCGAGCAACCTTTGCTCGCCTCCTGGGGCCGCGTCGGCGGTGAATTCCTCGATCAGGTTTTTTCCTACGACGAAGTGCAGCCCGCCAGCGAGCAGACGATCGTACGCGAACCCTCTCGCACGCACTTGCTCGGACGCATCCAGGCGGACATCCTCAAGCTGCGCACGCCCACGCCGGACGAACGCATCGCCTTGGCAGGTGTCGACGATGTCTCGTTGCGCGTACATGTCTGCCACTCACCGTTGCGTGAAATCCAGGTTTTGCACGACAGGCTCCTCGATCTGTTTGCCCGCGATCCGAGCCTGAAGCCGCGCGATATAGCGGTGATGACGCCGGACGTCGCGCTCCATGCCGCCGCGATCGACGCAGTGTTCGGCGCTTTGCCCGCCTCCGACGCACGCCGGATCCCGTACACGATCGCCGACCGGCGAGCGCAGGACGAGCACCCCATCGTCGAAGTGTTCCTCAACCTACTCGGCCTGCCCGCTTCGCGTTGGGGCGTCAGCGACGTACTCGATCTGCTCGCGGTACCCGCAGTGTCGCGCCGGCTCGGACTCGACGCCGACGCTTTCGAGGACCTCAGCCATTGGCTGATGGAAGCAGGCGTACGCTGGGGGCTTGATGCCTCGACGCGCATCGCATTCGGCGCCGGCGACTACCGCGCGTTCAGTTGGGCCGAAGGCATCGAGCGTCTGCTGCTGGGCTACGCGAGCGGCGATGAACAAAGCATTGGCGAAATCGCTCCACTTCCATCGGTTGAAGGGAGTGCCGCAACCACCTTGGGCCAAGCGCTCGTCGCGCTGCGCGAACTCGAGCGGCTCGCGGCAGCGCAGCGTGTCCCACGCAGTGGCAGCGAGTGGCAGACCTTGTATCAACATGCCCTTGACGTGCTTTTGCCTGCCGATTTCCTCGACCGCGATGAACGCCGCGCGCAGGATGCCCTGCGCGATGCACTGGCTGCGCTGGCGGAGGGCACGCGCGCCGGTGGCTGCGACGAGCCACTCGACTGGCAGACCGTGCGTGCGTATCTAGCAGAGCGCCTGGCCGAAGCAGATCCGCAACAACGTTTTCTCAGCGGCGGTGTCAGTTTCTGCGGAATGGTGCCGTTGCGCGCCATTCCATTTCGCGTAATTGCGATGATCGGTCTCAACGACGAGGCATTCCCTCGACGCGAACCCGCGAGTGGCATCAATCGACTCGAAAACGCGCTGCACCACGCTCGGAAACTGGGCGACCGTTCAGTGCGCGATGACGACCGCTACCTGTTCCTGCAGGTGCTGACCTCGGCCGATGATGTGCTGCATCTGAGCTACGTCGGTCGCGATCAGCGAAGCGGCAAAGCGCGCGAGCCTTCCGCACTGGTTGCCGAGTTGCTCGATGTGGTGACGCGCGACTACTTCGTCGACGGCGACGCTGCGCGCAAGCGACTCATCATCGAACATCCGCTGCAACCGTTTGCTCGGGCCGCATTCGACGGCAGCCGCGACGGCGTTTTCACGTACCGTGACGAGTGGCGTGCCGCGGCGGGTGCGGGCCGCACCGAACGCGCGCGACCGTTCGTCGATGCGACACAGCGCTTGCCTGGCGAAGACGCGCCGCACCGCATTTCACTCGATCGCCTGATCGATTTCTGGCGCAATCCCGCGCGTGCGTTCCTGCGTGACCGCTTGCATCTGCACCTGTACGCAGGCGAGGAGCCGATCGAAGACGATGATCCCCTCGCATTGGATGCCTTGAAGGGGTCGATGCTCAAGCGCGCATTGGTGGAAGAAGCGCTCGCCATCGGGCGCCTGCCACAGCACGACATCGATGCGCAGATCCAGATGCGGCGGCAGCTGCCGGTCGGCCACGCGGGCGCGGCGGCCTACAGCGACGCGGCGGCGGATGCGTCGCAACTGGTGTCGCATGTCGAACACTGGCGACACGGCGCGAAGGCGCTCCCGCCAGTGATCTTCGAGCTCGAGCTTGACGAAGGTTGGATGCTCGAATGTGCATTGCGCCAACCGTATCGCGAAGGCCTGCTGCATTGGTCAACCGGACCGATGCGAGGCCACCACTGGTTGCGACCCTGGTTCGAATACCTCGCCCTCGCGGCATGCACGCAACGAGTGAACCTTGGCTTCGACGAAAGGGTCTCCTGCGTCCAGATCGCACTTGAGAAGAAGGGTGTACAGCAAACCCAACTGCGCGACATCGACGCAGCTACGGCACGCGCGCAGCTCAATGCATTGCTGCGTGGCTATCGCGAAGGCCAGCAGACGCCACTCGCGTTCTTTCCAAAATCTGCCTGGACCTTCATGACGACCATGGCCGAAGGCAAGGTCGATGCGGACGCACGTGCGTGGAAGCTCGCGCGCTCTGAATACGCGGGCGACAACAACGTGAGAAGCGAGAGCGATGATGCGTGGATCGCGCTTGCATTTCGCGATCGCGATCCATTCTCCGACGTCACATTGACCGCGGAATTCGAGCGGCGAGCGCAACAGGTATTTGCGATGCTGGCCGGCTTGCTGCACGGGGCAGCGCTATGAGCACGCCCGACCTCGCACTCGAATTACCCCTCATCGGCACCCACCTGATCGAAGCCAGCGCGGGCACGGGCAAGACCTGGACGATTGCAGGCCTCTATCTGCGTTGCCTGCTTGAACGACGATTGCCGGTGCGCGAAGTGCTCGTCGTGACGTTCACGCGCGCGGCAACGGAGGAGTTGAAGGATCGCCTGCGTCAGCGATTGTCGCTCTGCGCGGAACTCGCCGAATCGAAGTTGCGCGGAACCGGCAACGCTTACGCAAGCGAGCCGAGCGACGAAGCGGCGTTCGCGCGCACGCTGATCGAGCGCGCATCTCGTGCGGGCGAGACGACCGAATCCCTCGCGCGTCGCTTGCGTCTCGCCGCGGTCAGCATGGATGAAGCGGCAATCTGCACAATCCACAGCTTTTGCCAGCGTGCATTGCGCGAGCAGGCGTTCGCTTCTGGCGAAGCACTCGATGCCGGCGAATTGATCGCCTCCGACAGCGATCTCATCGAACAGATCGCTGCGGACTTCTGGCGGCTCAACGCCAGCGATCCAGCGCGCGCCGCGGATTTCGACGTGTTGCTGGACAAGCTGGCTTCGGTCGACGCGTTGACGCGCGTGCTACGCCAACTTGTCGACCCGGCCCTGGTTGCATGGCCGATGCCGGAGGCGAATGCCGCCGATACGGTGGCGCAACTGCAAGCAGCGAGGGCCGCCGAACGTAGTGCGCGCGAGCGATTGTTGGCTGCGTGGATCAGCGACGGTGAACGCACACTGGAGCTCGTGGCGGCATACATGCGAGACAAGCTTCTAGACGGCAGGTCGTATCGCGCAGACCACCATGCCGGTCGCGTTGCTGCATGCGCACCGCTGCGCGCCGGCGGTTTACCCGAAGCCATCGACAAACTTGCGTGGTTCGGCGAACGCACGCTTGCCAAAGCCGCGAAGCGCGCGTTGCCCGAACTCGCCAATGCATTCACCACGGCCGTCGACGCTTGGCTGGATGCGAACGATGGCCTGCGCGCTGCGCGCATGCTGCGCTGGCCATGGCTGCTGGCCGCCGCGCGCACGCACGCGAACATACAGCTGGAAGTCCGCAAGCAGCGTGCAGCGCGACAAAGTTACGACGATCTGATTCGCCGCCTGTTTGCGGCCATCAGCGATCCCACGCAGGGTGCGCGACTCTCACAAGCACTGCATGCGCGCTATCCGGTCGTTCTGGTCGACGAATTCCAGGACACTGACGCACGCCAGTTCGAGATCTTCCGCCACATGCAGGCGGCGCGCGACGACGGTGCGTTGATTCTCGTTGGCGATCCAAAGCAGGCGATCTACCGATTCCGCGGCGGTGATATCGAAGCGTATCTGGACGCGGCGGCATCGACGACGAACGCACCGCATCGGCTTGCGCGCAACTTCCGCTCATCGCCCGCATTCCTAAAAGCGATTGAGGCTGTGTTTACGCAAGGGGAGTCCGACCGTGCATTTGTCGACTCGCGCATCCGCTACCATGCGGTCGAGGCAGGCGGTCGCGTCTTCGATGACGATGTGCAGGTGGACGATGTGGCGATCGCGCCATTGACGGTGTGGCATCTGCGCGATGGAGAGGATTCGCCGAGCAAGGACAGCGGTCGCGAACGGCTTGCGCGAGCCTGCGCCGAAACCATCGTAAGTCTGTTGCGCAAGGCGCGCGCTGGAAATGCAACGATACGTGATCGCCGCAACGGCCAACGCGTCGAGATTGCCGCCGGGAATGTGGCCGTGCTGGTCACGACCAATGGCGAAGCGAGCTTGATGCAGGATGCACTCACTGATCGCGGGGTTGCGAGCGCGACGATTCGTCAGGAGAGTGTGTTCAAGAGCGAAGAGGCTCGCGACCTGCACGCGTTTCTCGCCGCGCTCGATAGCCGCGAGGAGTCGGGTCTGCGCACCGCGCTCGCCTCACGCTTGTTCGGTTTCGATGCCGATGCGATAGCAGCGCTGGCCGACCCGGCTCAGGCTCAGGCGTGGCAAGCGCAACTGCAACGCCTCGATGCGCTACACCGGTTGTGGCAACAGCAAGGCGTGCTCGCCATGTGCGAACGCGTGTTCGAGACACGTGCGGAGGCGATCCTCGATAGCGTCGGCGGCGAACGCCGCATGACGAACTATCTGCAGCTCGCCGACCTGCTGCAGCGCGAATCGATCCGTCAGTTCGGCGCGGTCGGCTTGATCGAATGGTTGCAACGGCGCATTGCGCAAGCGGACGATCGCAATGAGGAAGAGCAGTTGCGGCTCGAATCGGACGCCGACCGCGTGCAGATCGCGACCATCCACGCGAGCAAGGGACTCGAATACGACCTCGTGTTCCTGCCGTTCACGGCGCTTGCACCGGGAACTGCGCCACGCACACCGTCCACGTTCGAATGGCACGCGCACGAGCAGCGTAACGTCTGGATACGCGCAAAAGGCGACGAGAAGAGCGAGGCAGCGAACGACGCGGAGGCCTTGTCCGCACGCGAAGAACTGGCTGAGCGCGTCCGCGTGCTTTACGTTGCGCTGACGCGCACGCGCTATGCCTGCTGGCTGTCCTGGGATGTGATCGGCAGCAAGGGCGCCCTTCCTGCACTCGCGCAGCTCTGGCATGGCGGCAGCATGCCGACTACTTCCGTCGCGGCGCGCGAAGCCTTGCAGCGACTCGCGCAGGCGGCCCCGGATTGCGTGCGCATTGCCGCGTTGCCCGAAGTCGGCAGCGAGCGCGTCGATGCACTCGCGGCGGTAGCGCTTCCGCCCGCGCGCCGCTTCGATGCGCGAATCGACAGTACGTGGTGGATCAGCAGCTTCTCCCAACTGCGCGATGGTGAGCGCAGCGCGCTCGAAGATGCGAGTGGCGTTGACGACGAACGCCACGATGTTGAGGCGGATGCGTTGCCCCCGAATGGCAATGCAGGCATTGCCGACTGGCCACGCGGCGATCGTTTCGGCACCGCCATGCACGAAATCCTCGAACGCACCGATTTTTCGATCTGGCGCGATCATGCTGGCGTCGGGCTTCCCGTTGGCGAGCGCGATTCGATCGTTGCGCGTCTGCGTCGGCATGCGCTTGCACCGCCGGAGCGCGAAATTGAATTGCAACGCGTCGTCGCGCGCATGATGGGTGCGACCTTGAATGTTCAGCTGCCCGGTGACCTGCGTCTCGCGGATCTGCCGTCCGACGAACGGCGCGCAGAGCTGCCTTTCCACTTCGCCATCGGCGGCGTCGATCCGCAACGCTTTATTGCCTTATTGCGCGCGCACGGCTACCAACAGCGGCGCGGAGACTTTGCGCGTGTCCATGGTCAGCTTGCCGGACTCATGACCGGCGTCATCGATTTGGTGTATCGCCACGACGCGCGCTGGTGGATCATCGACTACAAGACCAACCATCTCGGCTCGGACCGCGCGGACTATGCGCCGGCTGCGCTTGATGCAGCGGTGCGCGAGCACGACTACGACCTGCAATACCTGATCTACACGCTGGCCCTGCACCGCTGGTTGCGTTCGCGACTCGGCGCAGCCTACGACTACGAGCGCGACATCGGTGGTGCCGTATATCTGTTCCTGCGCGGCCTCGCACGCGACGCCAGTAGCGGCGTGCATTTCGATCGGCCCGCGTATGCATTGATCGACGCGATGGATGCACTGCTCGCGCCGGAGGCCGTGCGATGAGTACCCTTGCACGGCTGCAGCAAGCGGGCGCCCTGCGCGCGATCGACGTCGAATTCGCGCGTCTGTTGAAGCGTCTCGATGGACGTGACGACGACGTGTTCGCACTAGCAGCGGCAACAGCAAGCCAGGCAATAGCGCAGGGACACAGTTGCCTTCCGCTGTCCGCGTACGTCGATGTGCTGGCAGCGGCGGCGAGCGAACCTCTGCGGGTGGTGCTGCCGGTGCCGGCACTAATGCGCGAATCACTGGCAACGTCGACCCTGGTCAGTCATGCAAGCAAACCTGGCAGTGCGCCACTGGTGTTCGATGGCGGGGATCGGCTCTGGTTGCGACGCTATTTCGATTACGAAGGTGTCGTTGCGGCAGGCTTGCGGGCCCGCGCGAGATCGCTGCGGCCGCTGGAGGATATCGCCACCGTGCGTGCGCGACTCATGCAGCGCGTCCCGCGGACACAGGAAATCAACTGGCAGGCAATCGCGGTCGCGCTCGGTCTGCGCTCGCGCCTCGCGATCGTCAGTGGCGGGCCGGGTACCGGCAAGACGACGAGTGTGTTGTGGATGCTGATCGCCTTGCTCGAAGCCGCTCAGGCGCAGGGTGCACCGTTGCCGCGCATCCGTCTCGCCGCACCGACCGGAAAGGCCGCGGCCCGACTCGGAGAATCGATACGAGAACGCAAGGCCGGCATCCCATGCAGCGACGCCGTGCGCGCAGCGATTCGCGAGAACGAAGCCTCGACGATCCATCGCCTGCTTGGCTACCGGCCGCATGCGGGCTTTCGCCACGATCGCAACAACCCGGTTGCAGCCGATGTAGTGGTGGTCGACGAAGCCTCGATGACCGACTTGCCATTGATGGCACATCTGCTGGAAGGACTCGCGGAAAACACAGCACTGATCCTGCTCGGTGATGTCGGCCAGCTCGCCTCCGTTGAAACGGGTCACGTACTTGCGTCGATCGGCGCCAGCGCCACCGAGGTCAATCGCTACACCCCTGCGGTCGCTGACGATCTCGCGGCGATGACCGGCTTCGCCGTGCCGCACGCTGAATCGCCCGCCGTTGCGCTCGCCGACGCGTTCGTCGAATTGCAGGACAGTCATCGCTTTGGCGCCGACAGCGGTATCGGTCAGCTCGCGCATGCGATTCGCGCCGGCGACGCGGACGCTGCGCTGGCCGTCCTGCGCGCGAACGCGAACGATGTCGTCTGGCGACGTGGCGATCGCGTACAGCTTGCGCACAGCGTGCGCGAGGAGTGGGTCGCGGCATATCGCGGCATCGGCGACGCGGATACCGCGCCGGCGGCGCTCGCGCTGGCGACGCGATTGCGGATCCTGACCGCACTGCGCGACGGTCCGTTCGGCAACATCTCGATCAATCGCGCGATCGAGGAATCAATCGGCGGTGGCGCGGGCTGGTACCAAGGCCGTCTCGTGATGGTGACTGCGAACGATTATCGGCGCGGACTTTTCAACGGCGACATTGGCGTTGCCTGGCGTACGCCAGCAGGCGATATCGAGGTCTGCTTTCCGGCCGCGGATGGCGCGCTGCGTGCGTTCGCTCCGTACACCTTGCCGGCGCACGAACCTGCGTTCGCGATGACGGTGCACAAGAGCCAGGGTTCGGAGTTCGACGCCGTCGCTATCGTGCTGCCGGATGCACCGAATCGTGTGCTCGGGCGCGAACTGCTCTACACCGCGGTGACGCGTGCGCGGACGCGCGTTGTCGTGCACGGCGAAGAAGGGATCGTGCGTGCGGCGATCGCTCACCACCTGCAGCGTTGGAGTGGTCTGCCCGATCGGTTACGCGATGCGTGAGTGCTGCGCTTGAGAAGCACCGCCGCGGCCCCATCATCGAGTGCTCACGCGGAGACGACCATGATCGACCTGCACTACTGGCCTACACCGAACGGCCACAAGATCACGCTGTTCCTCGAAGAAGCCGGACTCGACTACACGATCAAGCCGGTCGATATCGGCAAGGGTGAACAGTTCAAGCCGGAATTCCTCAGGATATCGCCGAACAACCGCATGCCCGCGATCGTCGACCACGCGCCGAGCGATGGCGGTGCGCCGATCAGCGCGTTCGAATCGGGCGCAATCCTGCTCTATCTCGCCAACAAGACACAGCGCTTCATTCCGCAGGATCTGCGCGGCCGCATCGTCGTCAACGAATGGTTGTTCTGGCAGATGGGTGGCCTTGGACCGATGACAGGTCAGTACGGTCACTTCAATGTCTACGCGCCGGAGAAAATTCCTTACGCGATCGATCGCTACACGAAGGAAACGCAGCGCCTGCTCGGCGTGCTCGATCGCCAGCTTGCGGGCAAGGTGTTCATCGCCGGCGACGATTACAGCATCGCCGACATGGCCTGCTATCCGTGGATCAATCCGTACTCGAAAGCGCCACTGGATCTGGCACCGTTCGCCCACGTGCAGCGCTGGCATGCAGCAATTGCGGCGCGACCGGCGACGCTGCGCGCCTACGCGCGAGGCGCTGAGGTCAGTCCACCTTCGGGTCAGCCGATGAGCGATGAGGAGAAGCGGATCCTGTTCGGCTTGGGTGACAGGCGCTGACGCGCCTGTGCTTCAAGTGCGCCTTCGAGCAAGGAGCGAAACGAGGCGTGCATGCTCGCCCTGGTTGAATGCGACACTCTGAATCGAGCGGCCGCTGGCCCGGAGCGCAAGGGTGAGGTGTAATGCGAACCTAGCCGTTGGAGTTCCCATGCGCCCCTTCCTATTCGCTGCCCTGCTGCTGCTGAGTCCCCTCGTGCACGCCGAACGCCTGACTGTCGACCGTATCTACAGCGATCCCGACCTCAATGGGCCGTCGCCGCGTTCGCTGAAGATTGCGCCGGATGGCAGCCGCGTCACGTTCCTGCGTGGTCGCGAAGACGACCAGAACCAGCTCGACCTGTGGCAATACGAGATGGCCAGCGGCAAGACGCTGCGACTGGTCGATTCGGGCGCTGTCGGAGAACAGAAGGAATTGTCGGATGCGGAGAAAGCGCGGCGCGAGCGTGAACGCACGGCGCAACTGAAGGGCATCGTTTCCTATCGCTGGGCGCCAGACAGCCGCAAGTTGCTCTTTGTTCTTGGAGAGCGATTGTGGATATACGACTTCGATGCCAAACCCGACGCCCAGTTGCGCGCGTTGACGCCGCAAGGCCTCGACGTCATCGACCCGAAGGTCTCACCGCGTGGCGGCTTCGTTTCGTTCGTCAGTCATCAGAACCTGTACACCGTCGATCTCGTGCGCGGCCATAACTTCCAGCTGACAGGGGACGGCAAGGGCCCTGTCCACAACGGCGAAGCCGAATTCATCGCGCAGGAGGAAATGGCGCGCACGACCGGCTACTGGTGGGCGCCGGACGACTCGGCGATCGCCTACGAACGCTACGATGAATCCGGTGTCGACCAAGTCAAGCGCACCGAGGTCTACGCCGACCGCAGCGAAACAATCGAGCAGCGCTATCCGGCGGCAGGCAGGCCGAACGTCGTTGTGAAACTCGGCCTGGTCAAACCGCATGGCGGCGAAACGCGCTGGATCGATCTTGGCGCGGACAAGGACATCTATCTCGCTCGCGTGGATTGGTTGCCGGATGCGCGGCGCGTCAGCTTCCAGCGCGAGACGCGCGATCAGCGGCGCCTCGACCTGATCGCGATCGATACGGATACGCTGCACGCGAAGACGCTGCTGAGCGAGACGAGTTCGACCTGGATCAATCTCAACGACGACCTGCGTTTCCTGAAATCGGAGGATGCCTTCGTCTGGACGTCTGAACGCGATGGTTACGCGCATCTTGGCGTCTACGGTTTTGACGGCAAGCTGCGACGCGCATTGACGCGCGGCGAATGGGATGTCGACAAATTGCTTGCGCTCGACGAGGCGGGTGGCAATGTCTATTTCGCGGCCAACGCCGACGATCCCCTGCAGCAGCAGGTCTATGTGGCGCGACTCGATGCCAGCAATGTCGACAAGGCTACCCGCATCAGCACGGGCGAAGGTTGGCACGATGCCGTGTTCGGCGAAAACGCAGCAGCCTGGGTCGATACGTATTCGAATCCGACGACACCGCCGCAAGTGTCGCTGCTCAAGCCGGATGGCAGCCGCATCGCCTGGATCGAGCAGAACGAATTGAAGGCCGGACACCCCTACTGGCCGTATCACGACAGCTTTGTCACACCCGACTACGGCGTGCTGAAAAGCGAAGACGGGCAGGATCTGCGCTATCGCGTGTACAAGCCACTCGGCTTCCAAGCGGGCAAACGCTATCCGGTGTTCATGACCTACTACGGCGGGCCCGGCAAGCAGTATGTGAATCGCGCATGGGGCAATCATTTCGAGCAGGTCATGGCCGAGCACGGCTACGTCGTGTTCGCGCTCGACAATCGCGGCACGCCGCGGCGTGGACGCAAGTTCTCCGATGCAATCTTCAAGCAACTGGGCAAGGCCGAGGTCGCGGATCAGCTCAGCGGCATCGCGTGGCTGGCGCAACAGCCCTGGGTCGACGCCAGGCGCATCGGCATCTTTGGCTGGAGCTATGGCGGCTACCAAACGCTGATGTTGTTGGCGAAGGCGAGTGACAAGATTGCCGCTGGCGTCGCGGTCGCGCCCGTCACCGACTGGAGCTTGTACGACACGCACTACACCGAGCGCTATCTCGGCACCCCGCAGCATAACGCGCAGGAATATGAACTCTCCGGCGCACTGCATTGGCTGGCTGGGTTGAAGTCTCCGTTGCTGCTCGTGCACGGCATGGCAGACGACAACGTGCTGTTCGCGAATTCGACCAAGCTCATGGCTGCGATGCAACAGAGTGGCAAGCAGTTTCGCCTCATGACCTATCCCGGCGGCAAGCACGGCTTGTCGACGCCGGCACTGAAAAAACACGTCTACACGCTGATCGAAAACTATTTCGATGAAATGCTGAAGCTGGCACCTGCGCGCAACGAACCACGCCAATGAGCCTGCGCCCGAGTTGGGTTCTGTTCGCATTGGGGTCGGCGTTCTTCGCCGGACTCACGGCGTTGTTCGGCAAGATCGGTGTCGAGGGAATCAACTCGAACCTCGCGACGTTCATCCGCACGATCGTGATTCTTGCAGTGACCGCGGCGATCCTGAGCCTGCGCGATGAATGGCAACCGGCGTCGCCGATCCAGCCGAAGACCTGGTTGTTCCTCGTGCTCTCCGGCATCGCGACGGGGCTTTCTTGGCTGTGCTACTACCGAGCGTTGCAGCTCGGGCCAGTCAGCAGGGTCGCGCCAATCGACAAGCTCAGCGTCGTGTTCGCGATTCTGCTTGGCGTGCTGTTCGTTGGCGAAGCACTCACTTGGCCGATCGCAATCGGCGGCGGCTTGATCGTTGCCGGGTCAGTCGTGATGATCGCGTTTTGATGCGTGGGGGTCGGTTCGACGACTCCCGCGCATCCACATCAAGGATGGAGCACGCTCAGAATTTTCCCGCCTGATAATCGCGCATCGCCTCGACGATCTGCTCCTGCGTGTTCATCACGAACGGTCCGTATTTCGCGACCGGCTCGTTCAGCAGCCTCCCGGCAACCACGATCAGTCGCGTCGGTTCGTTTCCGGCAGCAATCGACAATTCATCGCCATCGCGTTCGAGTACTGCCAGTTCGCAGCGCGCGATGCGGGTCTCCGCATCGGTCGGACCCAGGTCAGCCGCACCCGCGTACACATACGCAAACGCGTTGTGGCCAGCGGGCAACGCCGCAACGCAGTGTGCGTTGGCATCAAGTTCGATATCGAGATACGTCGGTTCGACGGCGATGCCGCCGACCGGCCCAACCGTCTTACCAAAGCGCCCTGCCAGAACCCGCACGTGCACACCGACCGCTGGCATGACCTCCGGAATGCGTCCGGGCGTGATGTCCTGGTAGCGCGGCGCGGTCATCTTGTCGCTTGCGGGAAGATTTACCCAGAGCTGGAAGCCCCACATCAAGCCATCTTCCTGCTCCGGCATTTCCGAATGCACGATGCCGCGGCCGGCGGTCATCCACTGCACGCTGCCCGGCGTCAGCAAACCCGAATTGCCCTGGTTGTCCTGGTGGCGCATGCGACCTGCGAGCATGTAGGTGACCGTCTCGAAGCCGCGATGCGGATGGCTCGGGAAACCACCGATGTAGTCGCCCGCCTGATCCGAGCGGAACTCGTCAAGCAGCAGGAACGGATCGAGCATGTCCAGATCGCGCTGTCCGATCACGCGCGTGAGTTTCACGCCGGCTCCGTCCGAGGTAGGCTGGCCGTGAATCACGCGCGCGACGCGGCGGCTGGTGACCGTTGCATTCATCGAAACACTCCATAGACGTGGAATTCGCGCAACATGCGTGCGACTGAGCATGCGCACAAGCACGCAAGCGCGAACGGATTGGCGCGCTGCCGTGAACGATGGGCCTTGTGGGAGCGGCTTCAGCCGCGATGCTTTTTCCCTCGTGAACAACACTCTACCTACCCAACACTTCCCATGAGGGGCAGGGCTTTCGAGCATCGCGGCTGAAGCCGCTCCCACAACAACCGCTTCGCGCGATCAGTGGGACTTGGTCAGTGCACCCAGCGCCCACTGCGTCGACGCGGCGGCGTCGGCGTGCCGTCGGACGGTGGCGCGTTCTGCTCCTCCGCACTCAGCGGATGGTCGTGCCAGTACTGAGCAACTGCGCTCACTGCGGCGGGAATCTGGGCGAGGCACTCGTCGTATTCCTCGTCACCGAGCGGCGCGAATTCGGCATCGCTCTCGAACACGCCGTCGTCGATCGCAAGCGCGATGACCGGTCCGAGCAATTCCATCAGCTCCGAATCGTGGCCGAGTCGCCCTTCCCACACGGGCGCGCGCAAGTCGATGCCACGCGAAAAACCTTCGCACCAGCCACGTGCGGTGAAGGCGGGCGGCCCTTCCTCGATGTCGAGTTCGCCCAAAATCGGTTCGTAGCTGCCGGTCTCCAGCTCGGGTGCGATCGCATCGTTGAGGCGTGCAAGCAGGGTCAGCACGCGCTCGCCCAAGCTCGAATCGATGAACGGTTCGTGCAGGATCTCCGGCAGCCATTCCTCCGGTTTTGCCGGAGTCGGTCCGATCGCCAGCGCAGTCAGGAAACCGTGCACGCCATCCAGCAGCAAATCCTCTTCGGTGCCGTGCGCACGCAGGAACTGGTCCAGTTCTTCCAGTTCATTGTCGGTTGGTGAAACCAGCCACTCAGACATCATCAATTTCCAGCACGGCAGGCGTGTGATCGGAGGCGCGCTCCCAAGTGCGCGGCTCGCGATCGATGGTCGCACTGCGGCAGCGCGAGCGCAGCGCGTTGGAAACCAGGACCAGGTCAATGCGCAGGCCGAGATTGCGTCGGAACGCAGCTTGACGATAATCCCACCAACTGTAGTGTCCGGCATCTTCATTGAACAGGCGGAAACTGTCGGCGAGGCCAAGATCCTGGATACGCTTGAGTGCCTCGCGCTCGGGCACCGAACACAGGATCTGGTCGCGCCACGCGTCGGGATCGTGCACGTCGCGGTCGTCGGGCGCGATGTTGAAATCGCCCACCACGACCAAGCGCGGATGGCGGCGGATTTCCTCGGCGAGAAACGCCGTCACGTTTGCCAGCCAGTCCAGCTTGTAGGCGAACTTCTCGCTTCCCACCGCCTGGCCGTTGACGACGTAGAGGTTCACCACCCGCACATCGCCGATCGTCGCGCTCAGGATCCGCCGCTGCGGATCGTCGAAACCGGCGACGCCATGCACGACGTCGCTGATCGGCTGGCGCGCGAGGATCGCGACGCCGTTGTAAGTCTTCTGCCCGGAAAACGCTGCGTGATAACCGGCTGCCTGCAGGGCCGCGACCGGAAACTTCGCGTCCTCCATCTTGGTTTCCTGCAACGCGAGCACATCTGGCTGCGCGGAGGCGCACCATTGCTCGACATGCGGCAGGCGCACGTTCAGCGAATTGACGTTCCAGCTCGCTAACTTCATGGTGCAATTGTAGCGGACGACGTGCCGTACTCGGTACGCTGCCCGATCCTGAAGGAGCAATGCCGATGCCCGTGATCGACCTGCGCAGCGATACAGTCACCCAACCGACGGCCGCGATGCGCGCGGCAATGGCGGCCGCACCGGTCGGCGACGACGTCTACGGCGAAGACCCCACCGTCGCACAATTGCAACGCCGCCTTGCTGACGAATTGGGCTTCGAGGCAGGCTTGTTCGTGCCGAGCGGCACGCAGAGCAACCTGATAGCGCTGATGTGCCATTGCCGCCGCGGCGACGAGTACCTGGTCGGGATGGAAGCGCATACCTACAAATACGAAGGCGGCGGCGCGGCCGTGCTCGGCTCGATCCAGCCGCAGCCGATCGTCAACGCGGCCGACGGAACGTTGCCACTCGACGCCCTCGCGAAAGCGATCAAGCCGGACGATCCACATTTCGCGCGCACGCGCCTGCTCGCGCTGGAAAACACCTGGCATGGCCGCGTCCTGCCGCAGGACTATGTGATCGCGGCTGCGGAGTGGGCGCGATCGCGCGGCCTCGCCGTGCATCTCGATGGCGCGCGATTGTTCAATGCCGCAGTCGCCAGCAATGCGTCGGCGCGCAAGCTCGCCGCGCCGTTCGACAGCGTATCGGTGTGCCTTTCGAAAGGACTCGGCGCACCGGTCGGCTCGGTGCTGCTCGGCAGCGCCACCCTGATCACGGAAGCGAAGCGTTGGCGCAAGATGCTCGGCGGCGGCATGCGCCAGTCCGGCGTGCTTGCAGCAGCGTGCCTGCATGCGCTCGACCATCACGTCGCGCGCCTCGCCGACGATCATGCGCGCGCCGAGCGCCTCGCCGCCGGACTGCGCGGCATTGATGGTATTGCGGTGGTCGGCCACCATACCAACATGGTCTTCATCGACGTCGCATCCGAGCGCTTGCGCGCATTGGATGCCCATCTGCAGGCGCACGGAGTGCGCGCGAGCATCGGCTATCTGCCGACGGTGCGGCTGGTGACTCATCTGGATGTCGATGATGCCGCGGTGACAAACGCGATCGAAGTGTTTCGCGCATTCGTCTGAAGAATGTGGCTGGAGGCGCGGCGTCAGCTGGCGCGGCACCTCGTTCAGCGGGCTGCCTCGGATTCAGAGGATCCGCCCGCTGGCCGGAGAAAGGGAGGGTCCTGGTGGCTGCCACAGCGGCTTTCTGCACTGCAAAAAGACGCGTCGACGCATCACGCGTCGTTTCTGGCAACCGACTTTCTAGGTGGCGAGACCATAACTGCGCAACAACGCATCGGGCTTCGGCTCGCGCCCACGGAATTCGACGAAGCTCTCCAGTGCCGGGCGCGAACCGCCGACGCTGAGGATCGCCTTGCGATAGGCCTCGCCCGTCGCGCGGTCGAACACGCCGGCTTCCTCGAAGCGCCCGAACGCGTCGGCCGACAGCACTTCGGCCCAGAGATAGCTGTAGTAACCCGCACCGTAACCGCCCGCGAAGACGTGCGTGAACGCATGCGGGAAGCGCTGCCATTGCGGCGGATGAAGCACGGCCACTTCGTCGCGTACTTCGGCGAGAATTTCCAGTGCGCGCGCACCGCGTGCGGGATCAAATTCGCGGTGGATGCGGAAATCGAACAGCGCGAATTCGAGTTGACGCACGAGGAACAGGCCGGCGTGGAAATGCCGCGCGGCCTGCATGCGCGCGAAGAGTTCATCCGGCAACGCGGCGCCGGTTTGCCAATGGCGCGCAAAAAGATCGAGTGCTTCGCGCTGCCAGCCGAAATTCTCCATGAACTGGCTCGGCAATTCGACCGCGTCCCACTCGACGCCGTTGATACCGGCGACGCCGGGATAGTCAACTTCGGTCAGCAGGTGATGCAGGCCGTGGCCAAATTCGTGGAACAAGGTCAGCACGTCGTCGTGCGTGAGGAGCGATGGCGCGGTTGCAGTGGCGGGCGCGAAGTTGCAAGTGAGGAACGCAACCGGCAATTGGGTGCTGCCGTCGTGCCTGCCCGCACCGCGCACGAAACGGTTCACGCACACGTCCATCCACGCGCCGCCGCGCTTTCCGCTGCGCGCAAACAGATCGAGATAGGCGCCGGCGAATACCTTGCCATTCGCGTCGACGAGATCGTAGTAGCGAACGTCAGCGTGCCAGACGTCGACATCCGCGCGTTGCTTCAACGTGATGCCGAACACGCGTTCGGTGATCGCGAACAGGCCGGCGATCACCGGGTCGAGTGCGAAATAGGGTTTCAGTTCTTCTTCGTTCAAGGCGTACTTGCGCTCGCGCAACTTCTCCGACGCATAACCGATGTCCCACGATTGCAGGTCAGCGATGCCGAGTTCATCGGCGGCGAAGGTTCGCAGTTCGGCGAGTTCGCGCTGCGCAACCGGCTTCGCGCGCGCAGCGAGATCGTGCAGGAATGCAAACACGGCATCCGGTGACGGTGCCATCTTCGTCGCCAGCGATTCTTCGGCCGCGTCGTTGAAGCCGAGCAACTTCGCCGCTTCGTGGCGCAACGCAAGGATGCCTTCGATGCGCCGCGAGTTGTCGAAGTTGCCCGCGTTCGGACCTTCGTCCGATGCGCGCGTCTGGTACGCGCGATAGACGCGTTCGCGCAAGGAACGGTCATCTGCATACGTCAGCACGGCCTGCACGCTCGGCTGCTTCAACGTGACCAGCCAGCCTTCCTGTGACTTCTCCTGCGCGTATTCGCGCAGGGTGGCGCGACCCGATTCGGGAATGCCGGCAAGGCCGGATTCCGCCGTGATGGCCTCGCTCCAGGCATCGGTCGCATCGAGCACGGCTTCCTCGAATTCCGTCGCGAGCCGTGCCTGGTCGTTGGCGATTTCGCGGAAGCGCGAACGAGCGGGTTCTTCCAGCGCAACGCCGGATAGCTTGAAGTCGCGCAATTCATGTTCGACGAGGGTACGAGCGGCGCGCGGTAACACGTCCATCGCGGGCGTGGCGGCCACCGATTCAACCGCCGCGTACAGTTCGCGATTCTGTCCCAGTTCGCTCGCGTGCTCGACGATTTTTTCCTGCGCGGCAGAGTACGCCTTGCGCAGCTCTTCCGAATCTGCCACCCCATGCAGGTGCGAGACAGGCGCCCAGACGCGGTTCAACCGATCCTCGCACTCCTCGCCAGTCAGGAGCACCGTCGCGAAATCGCGTGCGGCATCGGACGCGAGCAACGCGTCGATCGCATCGCGATAGTCGGCCAGCACACGGTCGACCGCAGGCCCGACATGCTCGGGACGGATCGCCGAAAAGCGCGGCAGGACGGCATTTTCAAGCAATGGGTTGGCGGTCGTCATCGGTGGATTTCAAGCGGGTGGGTTGCCTAACGTGGCGGGTCGCGGGCGCGAAATCAAGCACGCCGGAATGCTAGGCTTGCCCCACTATCCGGACCACCCCGCATGAACATACGACCTTACCAGGGCATTCGACCGCGTCTCGGCGTGAACACGTACGTAGATCCTGCCGCGCATGTGATCGGCGATGTCGAGATAGGCGATGACGCCTCGCTCTGGCCCGGTGTCGTTGCGCGAGGTGACGTGCACTTCATCCGCATCGGCGCACGCACGAACGTACAGGATGGTTCGATCCTGCACGTGACACATGCGGGCGAGTACACCGACGACGGATTTCCGCTGCTGATCGGCGCCGACGTGACGATCGGCCATGCCGCGGTCGTGCACGCGTGCACGATCCACGACGCCTGCCTGATCGGCATGCACGCGACCGTGCTCGATGGCGCCATCGTCAACCGTCACAGCATGATTGGTGCCGGCGCGCTCGTTGCACCGGGCAAGATCGTTGGCGAGGGGGAATTGTGGGTCGGCAATCCCGCGCGTTGCGTGCGCAAGCTGTCTGATCAGGAAATCGAGCGGCTCTACTACTCGGCGCAGCACTATGTGAAGCTCAAGAATCGTTATCTTGGAGCTGGCTGAGCGAAGTTCCTCACGGTCCGCGTTGCGCTGGCGAGGAGGCTTTTACAAAACGCGCGTGCTGCAACTGATACACCGCCGTTGTCAGGGCAGTGACACCTTCGTCGACAAAGTACGGCTGCGACGCGAGAACGTCGTGGCGTTCCAGCAGATCGATTTTCCAGCGCGCGCCGTGCAGACGACGGACTTCGGGTTCCTCGACCGAGAACGGCGGTCCCGGCTTCTCCAGCTGCGGATACTTCAGCACTCGCGCACTCGCGGCTGCAGAGCGTTTTCGGCGAAAACCTGTTCGACCGCGAGTGCGGAGAGTTCCACGCCGAGCACGCGATGTCCGCCTTCGACGAGCCAAATCACGTCCAACGAATTGCCGGCGAGCGGCACGAGCACGCGGCTGGCGGTCGGCAGCGCGGGTCCTGCCCAGTGTCTTTCCAGTAGAGGCATCACGCGTTCCTGATGAAATCCCGTGCGGCCTTCACGCCAATGTTGCAACCAGAAGCTGCGTACCATGGGTGTGCACTCTGCTATTCAGCTCGGCCCCTTTACGCCAGCGAAAGCACGCATAGTGAAGGCTGCGCTCGACCTGCATCTTTCAGGCGAAGGCCAAACGGTTCGAGCAGCTGCGACCGATCGACGTGATACGGCCAGCCCGCCACTAGCGCGGATCGAACCCGTCGACAAAGATCGCATCCGTGAAGGGGCAAATGGGAAAGTCATGGGGCGTTACACTATCGACACCGATGGTTGTGCCGATCGGGTCTGCACTTTGTGCAAGATCGTAGTAGTGAAACGCGCCCCGTCAACTGCCGGTGGATGGCTGCGCCGTCGCCACGATGGCGTTGTACAACCTCCACGAGGCGGGAAAACCGCCCACGCCGCGTTGGGGTTGATGTCAGCTAGCGTGGGCTGGAAACCACCGACGTCTCCGGACTGTGGGCCAGGATCGGTGCAAGGCTGACTGCCCCCATCAATACACAGCAGGACTTCCAGGTGATTCGCCTCATCTGCAGCTGAGGCCAGTTCGCGCGTGTAGAAGCTGAGAGCTCCGGCACTCCCGCCAGATGGGAACTGAATGTTGGGCATAATCAACCAGGTGCTCAGCACCGGAAATTGACCCGAGGCGTTGTTGGCATCCGCCACTCCGTAGCTATTCCCTTGGCCCGATTGCGCGGAAAACCGCGCCGGAATACCTGGAACCAGTTCGTCGTGCCAACTTGATCGCTGCGATTGAGGATCCGCCATCCGTGCAACGGCAATTGCGCTACGTTCTCGAATTCTTCCGTGCAGGAGGTCGACGCTGCGCCGACTGTGCCCGCGCGTTGTCGCAAGGCGCGAATGTGAGGGCGATCGACGCGGTTGCGATGATCAGCAGGAGTTTGCACTTCACGGGGACTCTCCTTGCGTGGTGGGAGTGAAGTCGCGAGAAGCGCTGCTCGAAGCGCATTCGCAAGATGGAGCACCCACGCCGCGCAACTTGGAACCAATCCGCACTTCGCAAGCGTCGGACTGCGGCTCGACCGTCGTAGGCATAACGCTCTACTACCCGTCGAAGCCATCGCAAAAGATGGTGTCGTTGCCGGCGCAAGCGAGCTGGATTTCGTAGGCGCCCAAATCCATCGGTCCGAACTCGTTGGCGATATCGGGCAGGTCTACCACGCGCGTTCTGCCATCGAGGTCCAGTACAGGAACACTCGGATCGACCGGGGCGTCGTCGACGCCGAGCGAGCTATGCAAGAGGTGGTAGTTGCCGTGGGCGGCATCGACGAAGCTCGGTGCGCCGAGCTGGATGTAGGCTGTGTCGGGCAAGGTGCTCCGGTCGTTGGTCAGCACGTGTCCAGCAGAAATGCCGTCGGTGATGGCAGGATCGACGGTTGCCCGACCTGGCTGGTCGATGATGCTGTTCCACAGCGTGAACAGCCCCGGCGCTAGAAACGCGTATGGCGCGCCGATCGTGTTGCCGGCCACCGTGCAGGAATTAACGTAGAGGTGTGCCTGGTCGCCGTCTGTCAGCGCGATCAGTTCTGCGGTCAGCGTGTTGTCGGTGAGCAGACAGTTGCTCAAGCTCGTCAGCGTGGTGTCGTCACCAATGCTACGCAGCACGTGGGCGCCCGTGTTCTGTCTCGCGCTGAAGCGGTCGCCTTGCAGGTCACTGCGACTCTCCAGCAGGATCGTCGCGCCAGCAGTAGGTTGGGCGTTCTGATCCTCGGCCTTGTTGTCAACCAATTCGTTGCAGGGTATTCCAGGCGCACAGGCGACGGCACCTAGCACGCCAGGCGCTTCAGTTTGCATGCAGATGTGCTGCACAGCGCTGCTGGGAATCAACAGTGGGTTCGTGTTGAGCGCGATAGTGCCGCCCAGTGGACTGCTCAATGCGTGATCAGCGTCGGAATAGATCGCCGCTCCTTCCTGCGCCGCGTTGCCATTGATGCGAAAGTCATAGGCGCACAGCACCGACGCCGCGTTGCCACTAACGCTGTAGAACGGTCTCAGGTAGACGGCCCCGCCGGTATGCGATGCAAAGTTTCCCGATAGCTGCACGGGGTTGCCCGGATCCGTGGTGAACAGACGCACGATGGCGTCCGCCTGGTCGTTGAACGTCAGGATGTCGATGCCGCCGCCGTACTGCGCGTCGTTGTTGTAGATGACGCCGAGGCCGTTGTAACCGGGTGAACCGATATCCGCGCGTGCGGGTCCGAGCACTTCAAGGCCACCGCCATAACCGTTCGGCGCGTGGTTGAAGCCGATCAACGTGAAGGGCCTCACGGCATACAAGCGGGTGTTGCCTTCAATGCGGATGCCGCCTCCGGAGACTGCGGCGGTATTGACGAGAATCTGCGTGTGATCCATCAGGTACAGCTTGGTCGGGCCACTTGATCCATTGACGTTGATGCCGCCGCCGAAGCCGCCGTGATTGAGATTGATGGTGCTGTTGATCAGATAGAGCGAACCTTGGCCATCGAAGCTGATGCCGCCGCCGCTGGCGTCGTCGCTCGTCTGGCCGCCAGTCACCGTCAAATTGTGCAGACCGACATTGCTGTTGCCGGTGATCGTGAGCACACGGCCGTTGCCGCTGCCATCGATCGTCACCAGCGGCACGTTGCTGGCAGGCGGCGTGTCGGAAACGTCGGCGCAGGTCACGCCATCGCCCCAAGCCTGGAAGGTAATGTACTTGTCGCTGATCGTCAGGTGCTGGTTGGTGTAGGTGTGTTCGCGCGTGATATCGATGGTCACCGGACATACGCCGGCCATATTGATCGCCGACTGGATATCGTTGGCTTGGCAATGGACCGGATCTGCGCCGACGCGAATGTGCACCGGGAAGGGCGTGCAAATCGCAAACGCCTGGGCGCACGGCAGCAATAGTGTCGCGAGCAGGATGCGGAAGCAGGTTGGGATAGGCATGGCGCTCTCCTTGGCAAGGTCACATCGTCGTGACCATGAAGGGGAACGGTCGCCGGACGGCTTTTGTGCCATCACGACTGCGGTCAAGCACGCATCAGCAATGAGGGCCTCGTCGCATCGCAGTGGCGTTCCTGCGATTCGAGTCGGGCGAGTTCAGGCGTTGACGCAGGTTCGCGACGCAAGGTGACGCGGAGGATTTCAGAAACGGCTCGATCGCTTCGCACAGGGTGCGCGCTTCGCCCGGACGATCAAGTGCATCCAGTGCGTTGACGAGCGCCACCTGGATTTCGAGCATGCGCGGATCGCCAATGGGATTCAGTGTGCTGCGCATGGCGACGCCCTTGCCCTATCGCAGCCGCTCGACGTAGCGGTACAAGTGCGAGGTTGCCACTACCTCCGTTCATGGCGTCGCCAGTCGTCGCACATCGCGCAAGTCGTCCTGTAGCGCGTCTTGCGGCAAACCCAAAGCCAGAGCTTGTTGCGCGCGCGCGCGCGCCGATGCGCCATCGCCGATGGCAGCGGATGCGAGAGCGCTTGTCGCAAGCAAGTGGAACATCAGGGGCGTCGGCCGCGTCTCAACGGCTTGCCATTGCGCGATCAGGGGGGCCATCTCATTCAACGCCTCGCTCGGACGGTGCAGTGCGATCAAGGCATTGGCGTGCGCCACGTTCGCGAGCACGGCCTCGCGCCCGCGCTGCAAATGCCCGTTGGCAAAAATCGCATTCGCCTGGTCGGACAACTGCAACGCTTCGGAAGCTTTGCCGCGCTTCAAGGCGATATCGGCCAGTGTCGTCTGGATTTCGGCGACGTTCGGATGCCGTTCGCCAAACAGGTGCGTGCGCTGCTCCAATGCTTCTTTCGCCAGCGAGGTGGCTTCATCCAGGCGGTTCTGTTGCAACCTGATCGTGGCAAGTGTGTTCTTGATCCGCGCGCACATATCGCTCTTGACGCCTTCCGCCGTCGCACAGATCGGCAATGCTTCACGCGAATACACCTCGGCTGCCGGGATGCGGCCCTCCAATTTCTGCAGGAACGCGTTCGCCGACAGCGACGCCAGCATGCCGATGCTGCCGGTGCCGAATGCGCCGCGATCGATATCTAGCGCTTCGTGCAGCGAAGCTTCCGCCTCGGCATAAAGTCCCAACGTCATGCGGACCCTGGCCAGATTGCGCAGATGCGTCGCCAAAATAGGACTCAGCGGCGAAATACCGCGCTCAATCTCGATGGTCTCGCCAAGTAGGGAATCTCCGCTGCGATAGTCGCCGAGCCTGACCTTGTTGGTGGCGACATTGTTCAGCATCTCGCAGAAGCTCGTATCGGGCGAGAGCCCGATTTCGCGCCATCGCTTGATGATGGGCTCGAGCGCAGCAATCGATGCCGGCGCACTGCCGGCGAGACTCAAAGTCTTGCCGGGAAACGCCGCGATCGTGAGCGCTTCGCGTGTATCCGGTCGCATGATACGTGCTCCCATCGCGGCCGCTTCGCGCGCAAGTTCCAGTGCCGTGTCTATCTTGCCGATGCGCACATCGGCGGCGGTGAGCATTTCCAGGCCTTCGATGGCGATCTTGCTGTCGTGCGCGCGGAAATACGGCAGCAAGGGGCGCAGCAAATGTTCGGCTTCGTCGAAACGTCCGAGGCGCTCGATCGCATTGGCAAGCTGGACAATGGCAGACCATCGCTCGGGGTCGTCTTCCGCGTAGAGATCCCGCTTGATCGCGATCGATTTCTCCAGCAGCTCACGCGACGCGGCAATGTCGCCATAGGTCATGCTGACCATGCCAAGCGTCGCCATAACGTCGGCGCGAATCGAGGGCGGCAGTGCGGTATCCGCATTCACGCGTTCGCGCGCCGACGCGACCAGCATGTCTACCGTGGGTTTTTCCGCGACAGGAATCTTCGCTTGCGCGGCGTCGAGGAGGCTGATGAGGAAGTCGCGCACCGCAACCGCGCGCGCGGCCTGTTCGTCGGCGCGCCGCACCTGCCTGCGAGCAATGTTCGCCTGCCACAGCGCAATCCCGAGCGCCGCGACGATCGCAAGCAGGAACGCCGCGGTGGTAACGACCCCGCCCTTGTGTCGGCCGATGAACTTGCGCGTGCGGTACCAACGCGAAGGAGGATGCGCGGAGACCGGTCGTCCATCGAGCAGGCGTTCGATATCGTCGGCCATGTAGCCTGCGGATGCGTAGCGAAGCGCGGGATCGGCCTGCAGCGCCTTCAACACGATATTGTCGAGATCGCCCTTGAGCAGCCGCCGCGTTGCCGAGGGTGACGCGGGCAGTACTCCGGCATCCGCTTCGTCGCCTATGCAGTCCGACGGCGTACGCCCCGAAGCTTCGCCCAGTCGCTCGCCCGTCATCAGTTCGCCGAGCAGAATGCCGAGCGCGTAGGCGTCGGTTGCCGTGGTGATGAGACCGTCCGTGCGTTGTTCGGGCGATGCGTAGGCGGGTGTAAATGCGGGCAGTCGCGTATGCGTTTCGTCGTCCTCGCCGAGCAGTTTGGCGATACCGAAATCGAGCAGCTTGATCTCGCCATCCGCCGTCACCAGCACGTTGGACGGTTTCAGATCGCGATGGACGATCAGCGCGCGGTGCGCCGCAGCGACCGCGCGACAGACGTCGAGGAAAATACGCAATCGCGACTGCGCGTCGAGTCGATGCGTGCGCGCGTACTCGGTGATCGATGTGCCTCGCACGAGTTCCAGCGCAATGTAGGCAAAACCGTTTTCGGTAACGCCGCCTTCTATCAGGCGCGCGATGCCCGGGTGCTGCAGGCGCGATAGCGCGATGCGTTCGCGGCGAAACTGGCGCTTCGCCTCGACCGAATACAAGCCGCGACGCAGCAGTTTCAAGGCGACATCCTGGCGCACGCCATCGATCTCGCGTGCCGCATGGAAAACCGTCGACGATCCGCCCTCGCCGAGCACGCCGAGCAGCTCGAACGGCCCGACATGCGTGCCGGTCAACGGCATCGGCGTCAGTTCCGAATCCGCGAGTACATCGACAAAGGTCGTGGCGGCCATTCCGGGCAACGCGCCTTCCGAGCCCGGATCACTGGCGAGCATGCTTTCGATGCGTCCACGCAATTGCGCATCGCAATTTGCGTCGAGATAGCGCGTCCGCGCGTCGCGCGGAAGCTCAGACGCGACTTCGAACAATTCGCGCAGGGTCGGCCGGTGCGATTCCATGCATCTCAGTGTCGGGAATTTGCTTTCGAGTAACGGGATCGCACGGTCATTTGTGCCATCAGGCCAGGTCGGTCTTGAGGAACGCGAGCGCGAACGCCCAGTCCCGATCGGCGGTGCGTTTGCTGATTGTGAGCGCCTCGGCAGCCTGCTCAGACGTCAGGCCGGCGAAATAACGCAACTCAATCACGCGGGCCGCGCGCTCGTCGACCGCCGCGAGCCGGTCCAACGCGCGATCGAGCGCAATGACGCGCTCGGCACTCTCAAGGACGAACGATTCGTTGCGCGCGGTCAGCGTGATCTGCAGCCATTGCCCGCCCGCCCGGAGGCTCCCGTGCGATTGAGCCAAGTCGAGCAGTAGATGCCGCATCGCACGCGCGGCATACGCAAAGAATTGTCCGGGATAGGCAAAGGCAAGCTCGCGGTTTGCGCTCATGCGCAGATAGAGCTCATGCACGACGACGGTGGCATCCATCGGCGCACCGCGTGCGGCTGCTGCCAGATGCCGTTTCGCCATCATCTTGAGACGGTCGTACACGTCGGCAAACAACGCGTCGGTGTTGCTGATGCACGGTACTTGCAATTCGGACATGGCCACTCCTTGCGGAAGTGTGCACGCAGCACGTTCCGCTCGCCAGTCCGCCCTGATGATCAGGGATGCAGGGGCGGACTTGCCGCGCCCGCTTCAGGGCTTAGTCCGGTCGAGTCGCCGACTCGAGGGACGCAAGTGCATGCATGGCCGCTTCACGGCTTGCACCGCACATCAATGGCGATGGCCGCAGCGATGCGCAGACCGCGGGCCGTGCGGGATCACCGAAGATCGCGCAGCGAAAGTCCGCGGTCAGCTGGACGCAGCGAACTCCGGCTGGCTTGCCCCGCGGCATGCCGGGAATCGCAGACGAGATCGAAGGCGCGATGCAGCAGGCGCCGCAACCGCTGCGGCAGTCGAGGATGTTCACAACGACGACACCAAGCGCGCGCGCTGTTCGGCATATACCGGTGCCGTGTCCGGTCGCGTTCCGTGCCAGAGCATGAACGACTCGGCCGCCTGCTCGACCAGCATGCCGAGCCCATCGCTGACACGTGTTGCGCGCGCGCTGTTCGCCCAGTCGATGAACGCGCGTGCGGCCTTCGCGTAAGAAAGGTCGTAGCAGAGTGTTTCGGGTGAGACCAGGGTGCGCGGCAGGCCGAGCGCCTCTTCGGCATGGCCGGCTGCGCTCGCATTGACGATGAGATCGAATGCCGCGCTTGCTTCGAGATCGCTCATGTCACAGCTGCGCACGCGTGTTCCGTCGCCAATCGCAGCAGCGAGCGCTTGCGCGCGAGCGTGCGTGCGATTGGCAATCACGAGGTCGCCAGCGCCACCGTCGGTGAAGGCGAATGCGGCTGCGCGGGCAGCGCCGCCGGCGCCAAGCAACAGGATGCGCTTGCCGCGCGGGTCGAACGAGTGACGCGAACCCAAATCGCGTAGAAGGCCGACTCCGTCGGTGCTGTCGCCGCGCCAGAGATCGCCGTGGCGAAGCAGGGTATTGACGCTGCCGCAGCGTCGTGCGCGCTCGCTCAGCTCTGCGCATGCTGCGAGCGCGTCTTCCTTGAGTGGCAGCGTCACGTTGGCACCACGACCACCCGCTCGTGCGAAGTCACTGAGTTCATGCGCGAACTCTTCACGACTGCTTTCGATCGCGCGGTAGTCGACAGCGATACCTGCTTGCGCGCCGAACGCGGCATGGATGCTTGGTGACAACGAATGCGCGATAGGCTGACCGAATACGGCGTAGCGGGGGTGCATGAAAAGCAGGCTCCGATGAGGTGGGTTCTTGTGGGGGCGACTTCAGTCGCGAGGCTCTTGGGCCCTACCCTTCAAGGGGAGGGTTGGGTGGGGAGGGTGTCGCTCGGTGCAATTCCACACCCGAGCATGGCGGCTGAAGCCGCTCCGACAGTAGCCGCTGTTGCATGAAACGGGCTGCTCAATGCTCCTCGCGCAACCAGCGTGCGGCGTCGAGCGCGAAGTAGGTCAGCACCGCATCGGCGCCAGCGCGGCGTATGCCAGTCAGCGCCTCGAGTACGCAGGTGCGTTCGTCGAGCCATCCGTTCTGCGCGGCGGCTTTGAGCATCGCGTATTCGCCGCTGACCTGGTAGGCGAAGGTCGGCACTCCGAAGCGATCCTTCACGCGACGCACGATATCGAGGTAAGGCATCGCTGGCTTGACCATCACGATGTCCGCACCTTCGTCGAGGTCGAGCGCGATTTCGCGCAAGGCCTCATCGCTGTTGGCCGGGTCCATCTGATAGGTATACTTGTTTCCTTTTCCCAGATTGCCGGAGGAGCCGACCGCGTCGCGGAACGGGCCGTAGAATCCGGACGCGTATTTTGCGGAGTAGGCGAGGATGCGCGTGTGGACGTGCCCGGCCGCCTCAAGCGCCGTGCGGATTGCACCGATGCGTCCGTCCATCATGTCCGACGGCGCGACGATGTCGGCGCCGGCCTGCGCATGTGATGCCGCCTGCTTGACCAGCGCTTCGACGGTGGGGTCATTGACCACGTAACCGGATTCGTCGATGAGCCCATCCTGCCCATGCGTCGTGAACGGATCGAGTGCGACGTCGGTGATCACGCCCAGTTCGGGGAAGTCCTTCTTGAGCGCCCGCACCGCGCGCTGCGCCAGACCATCCGCATTCCAGGCCTCGCGTGCATCCAGTGACTTCGCCTCCGGGGGCGTGACCGGGAACAGGGCCAGCGCCGGCACGCCGAGCTGCTGCGCCTGTTCGGCGACGCGCAGCAACAAATCGATCGAGACGCGGTCGACGCCCGGCATCGAGGGAACGGGCTCGCGCGCCCTACTGCCTTCGCAAACGAATACAGGCAGGATCAGGTCGGCAGGGGTCAGGTCGGTTTCGCGCATGAGGGCGCGTGAAAATGAATCGCGGCGCATGCGGCGCAGGCGGGTTTGTGGATACGGCATCGGCTGCTCGTCGTCGGCATCAGGAGGCGATCGATTGTACGCGCGGGTGTCTGATCCACCGTGGTGCAGCTCGCTGCGCGCCAACCAGGCGCTATTTTTCGACCATTGCCGCGTTGTTTAATCAAAACTGTTAAGCAATCGTTAGTTTAAGGGTCGTTAACATGGTCCAGTACATGCAAGGCCCAGCGGTAGCTCACTCGAAACCAGCGCCAGAGAAAGAAAAATGCTTTCCCCGATCATTTTGGCCGCACTTTGTGCGCTTGCACTTCTGGTCGTTGCCTCGGTGCGACGGATTCCCGAGGGGCATGTCTATGCGTTCCGGCGCATGGACGGCCATGTACGAATCGTCGGCGCGGGCACGCATCTGGTGGTGCCCCTGGTTGAGCGAGTTACCCGCAAGATCAGCCTTGCTGGCGCCGCAGTTCCGGTTGAGGGCTTGACGCGTGACGCCCAGAATTTTCGCAGTGTGGTCTATTTCCAGGTACTCGATCCGGAGCGTGCCGAAGTCGTGATCGAGGATGTTGACGGTCTTCTGCGCGCCGCAACGCGCCGCGTGTTCGCCGACAACGGCTTGCCCGAGGCGCTCGATGCACGTCGCGCCTGGTTGAAGCAGTCGCTCAATGCCCAGCTGCGTGAGCGCGGCCTTCTGATCGCACGCGTTGACCTTTCGGCCCAGGACCCGGCTGGCGAATAAGCGATTTGCTCGGCGCAAGCCGCCGCCGTCGTGGCCTGCAGAGCATGCGTTTCCCCTCTGGCGATGGATTTTCGCCGCGTCCGAGCCGATACTGCGCGCCCCGTATTGTTGCGATCGCCATGACTGACCGCCGCGCACCTGACAGTGACCGGCTGCGGCAGCGCCTGTGCGCGGGCCTTGCAGCGCTTGCGCTCGATCTGCCTGAAGCTGTCATTGCGCGGCTGCTCGCCTATGTCGACCTGCTCGAGCGCTGGAACGCCGCCTACAATCTGAGCGCAGTGCGCGATCCGCTGGAAATGGTTACGCGCCATTTGCTCGATTCGCTCACGATCGTTCCCTATGTGACAGGGACGACACTGGCCGACCTGGGTACGGGGGCGGGCCTGCCCGGCATTCCGCTTGCGATCCTGGCGCCGGAGCGTGCGATCACCCTGGTGGATTCGAACGGCAAGAAAACCCGTTTCCTGCGCGCTGCCGTGCGCGAACTGGCGCTGACCAATGTCAACGTCGCCGAAAAACGTGCCGAAGCGGTCACGGGCACTTTTGAATGCATCACCGCGCGCGCGTTCGCCAGCCTTGCCGATATGCTGGGCTGGGGCGGCCACTTGCTCGCCCCCGCGGGTGTCTGGCTGGCGTTGAAGGGCCGCTTCCCGCAGGATGAACTCGCTGCGCTGCCGGCCGGATTTCGAGTGGATCAGGTCGTGCCGCTGATCGTGCCCGGCTTGGACGCGGAGCGTCACGTCGTGGTAATCAGGCGGGCTGGCAGTACGCACAACGACAACGAACAGGGCTCGGTGGCATCCCCATGACGCGCATTATCGCGATTGCGAACCAGAAAGGCGGCGTCGGCAAGACCACAACCGCGGTCAATCTAGCTGCTGCGCTCGCAGAGACTCGGCGCAAGGTGCTGCTGATCGACTTCGATCCGCAGGGCAATGCGACGATGGCCTCCGGTATCGACAAGCGTACGGCCAAGCCCAATGGCTGCGAGGTTCTTCTCGACGAAGCGGCGATCGAGACTGCGATTGTGCCGACCGAGGGCGGCTTCGACCTGTTGCCCGGCAGCGGCGATCTGACCGCAGCCGAACTCAAGCTGATGGATGGGCTTGCGCGCGAATCGCGTTTGAAGGAACAGATCGCCAAGCTCGGCGATCGCTACCAGACAATCCTCATCGACTGTCCGCCGACGTTGCACCTGCTCACGATCAATGCGCTGACCGCGGCGCACGGCGTACTGATTCCCGTGCAGTGCGAATATTTCGCGCTGGAAGGACTTTCCAGTCTGCTCGACACGATCAAGGCGGTGCGCATGCGCCTCAATCCGCAGCTGGAAGTCGAAGGACTGCTGCGCACGATGTACGACGTGCGCAACAACCTCGGCAACGAAGTCTCGCTGCAGCTGACCAAGCATTTTGGCGACAAGGTGTTCCGCTCGATCATTCCGCGCAATATCCGCCTCGCTGAAGCGCCGAGCCACGGCAAACCGATCAACCTGTACGACCGCGAATCGCGCGGCGCAATCGCCTACCTCGGCCTCGCTGGCGAAATGCTGCGACGCGAGCGCGGTCCCGCGCCAAGCGCTGCGGCGCATTGAACAACCAGGAGCCACGCATGGCAGTCAAGAAACGCGGACTCGGCCTCGGACGCGGCCTCGATGCGCTGCTCGGCGGCGGCGATACGCCTGACGCAGTCAGCGATAACGAAGGCGAGCTGCGTTCACTCGCGATCACGGCGATCCAGCCCGGCAAATTCCAGCCGCGGCATGCATTCGATCCCGAAAAAATCGAGGAGCTTGCGGCTTCGATCAAGGCGCAAGGTCTGATCCAGCCCGTCGTCGTGCGTGCGATAGGCGCGGGTCGCTTCGAGCTGATTGCCGGCGAGCGCCGCTGGCGAGCGGCGCAACAAGCCGGTCTCCACGAGATACCTGCGCTGGTCAAGGTCGTGCCGGACCAGGCTGTCGTCGCGATGGCGCTGATCGAAAACATCCAGCGTGAAGATCTTTCGCCGCTGGAAGAAGCGCAGGCGCTGTCGCGACTGATCGAAGAATTCGGCCTGACCCATCAACAGACTGCCGATGCGGTCGGTCGTTCGCGCGCAGCGGTGTCGAACCTGCTGCGGCTGCTCGATCTGCCGGCAGCGATCAAGCGCTTGCTCGACGAACGCAAGCTCGACATGGGCCACGCGCGCGCGCTCGCGACGGTGCAACCGGAGGCACGCGCGGTCGCGCTCGCGCGCGATGCGGCCGACAAGGAATGGTCGGTGCGCGAACTCGAGGATGCGGTACGTCATCTCGATACTGCCATCGGCAGCAAGGGCGGGAAGCCCGCCGCTGCGCGCGATCCGAACATCGCCGCGCTCGAGCGCGAACTGGCCGAGAAGCTCGCGACCCGCGTCAACGTCGCGCACGCGCGCAATGGCCGAGGCAAGGTCGTCATCCACTATCACAGTCTCGACGAGCTCGAAGGAATCCTCGAACACCTGCGTTGATCTGGGGGTTTTCCCTCTCGTTTTGCGGGAAGTGCGCACGCATGCTGGGGTAGCCGTGCGGCGGGAGAGCAGCACGGCCATTCGCGCTCACTCTCGGGAGATCCACCATGCGTCGCATTCAGCTCGTTGCAGCCGGCGCGCTCGCGCTCGCCTCATTTGCCACCTTCGCCGCCGACCATGTCGTCATTGCACGCAACGGTCCCGGCGGTCGTCATTTCGATCCGGCCACCCTGACCATCGATGAAGGCGACACGGTCACGTTCAAGAACGACATCGCAGGCCTCGGCTTTCACAACGTCGCATCCGACCCGGATGCCGTCACCGCATTTCATTGTGCAGATGCCTGCGGCGCCAGTCCTGTCGGCGACGCAACCAGCAACGCCTGGAGTTCGACGGTCACGTTCCCGACAGCCGGCACGGCAGGATTCTATTGTGAAATACACGGGAGCCCTGGCGGCGCGGGCATGTCCGGCGTGATCACGATCGTATCTTCTGCAGCCCCCTCGATCGAAGTTGGCTCCGGGCCGTTGACTGCAGCGACTGAAGCAGGCACTTCGACCAGTACGTCGTTTTCGATCGGCAATTCCGGCACCGCGGCACTCACCTGGAACGTCGATGTCACGACGACCGATTGTGCCGCCCCCGAAACCTTGCCGTGGCTCGCACTGAACCCGATCAGTGGCTCGGTAGCCGTGGGTGACCCGGCGGTCAATGTCGATGTCACACTGGATGCAAGCAGCCTCGCAGTCGGCGTTTACGATGCGACCATTTGCATTCACAACAACGATGCTGCACACGGTCTCGTGTCGTTGCCGGTAGAATTCACGGTAGACACCCCGGACCTGATATTCAGCAATGGTTTCGACGGCTGACGAGAACGCATGACGGCTCCTGTAAGCCAGGACGGCAATCCCCGGTCTAGTGCTGGTGTGAGTAATCGCCAGCAACAGTTCGAGGCTCTTGTGCGCGCGCATTCCAGCGAGCTCTACCGTTACGCCTACTGGCTATGTGGCCAGGACGCACTTGCGCAGGATCTGGTGCAGGAAACCTTCCTGCGTGCGTGGCGCTCGCTCGATGGTCTGCGTGAAAACGTCGCGGCAAAGGCGTGGCTGACCACGATCCTGCGCCGAGAGCACGCGCGCCTGTACGAACGCAAACCGATGCCGACCACCGATATCACCGACCTCGAACTCTGCGACACCGCCCCCGGCCCCGAACACCTCGGTGAAGACTCGGTCGTGCGCGCCGCCATTGCCAAGCTGGAAGAGAAGTATCGCGAGCCGCTGGTGTTGCAGGTGCTCGGCGGATTTTCCTGCGCCGAAATCGCGCGCCAGCTCGACATCACTGAGGCGGCAGTGATGACCCAGGTCTTTCGTGCACGGCAGAAGCTCAAGGCGCTGCTCGAAGGCGGCGAGAAGGAGGCGGTGCTGTATGGACTGCCTTGAATTCCGTCGCCAGTTGGGCACCGACCCTCGTTCGCTCGATCGTGCTGCGCGCGATCATCTGGAGAGTTGCGCATTCTGCGCCGACGCCCATGGTCGGGCGCAGGCATTCGAGACGCGGCTCGCGAGCGCGATGTCCGTGGCGGTACCGGAAGGACTGGCCGATCGCATCCTGCTCGCGCAGCTGACCGGGGAGCGGCAACGGCAGCGCACTGGCCGCAGCCGCGTCACCTGGATTGCCCTTGCTGCGGCCGCTTGCGCGGTGCTGGCGTTGGGCGTAGTGCGCTATTCGCGACCGCCGGTGCCCGGAATGGCACTTTCCGATCTGGTGGCCGCGCATGTGACCGGGCCGGAAGAGCGCAGCGCACTCCTTTTGCGTGATCCGCTGCCGGCCGACACGGTGCGTCACGCGTTTGCGGATCGTGGCGTGACACTCGCATCGGTACCGTCGAATGTCGCCTATGTCAGTGAATGCGGGATCCAGAAGTACCGCAGCGTGCACATGGTGATGCCCGAAAACGGCGTACCTGTCAGCGTTGTTTACATCGTGCAGCAACGCGCCAAGGCCAGTCAGGACTTCCACCGCAACGGGCTTGTCGGTCGTGAAGTGCCGATGGCACAGGGAACCCTGGTGATGCTCGCGCAGGATTCCGGTCGTTTCGATGCACTGGAGCACACCTGGCGCAATGCGATCGAGGGATCGCCCGATATCGCTGCGGGCAGTCGCTGAGCCGGGCTCGTTTGGGAGCAACTGTCTGTGGTAGCGACTTCAGCCGCGATACCCTGGCGTGGAATTACACCGAGCGACACTATCCGCACCCCACCCACATCTTTAAGGGGAGGGCTGAAGTATTTGTGAGAGCAGCTTTCTGTGGCAGCGGCTTCAGCCGCGATGCTCTTGGCGCTGCAAGTGGCCGGTGCGCTCGAGGCCATCACAACAGACTTTGCCAATCGGCGATAATGACTGCCTTTCGTGAAGGCCCGTACGCGTCATGCCCGATCTTTCCGTCGTCGTGCCTGTGTTCAACGAACGCGACAACATTCTGCCGCTGATCGGAGAAATCGCCGCTGCCCTGAGGGGACGCGCGGATTTCGAGATCGTTTACGTAGACGATGCCAGCAAGGACGATTCCGTCGACGTGCTGACCCAGGCCAGGGCGAGCTTTCCCGAGCTGCGAGTGATCAAGCACCTGAGCCAGAGCGGGCAGAGCACGGCAATCCGCAATGGCGTGAAAGCCGCGCGAGGCGCATGGATCGCGACGCTCGACGGCGATGGCCAGAACGACCCGGCCGATATTCCGAAGTTGCTCGCCATGCGCAGCGAATCGCCGTCGGCGATCAAGCTGTTTGCGGGCTGGCGCGTGAACCGGCAGGATTCGGGCAGCAAGCGCTGGGCCTCGAAATGGGCGAACGCCATCCGCTCGCGCCTGCTGCGCGATGACACGCCGGATACCGGTTGCGGCATCAAGCTGTTCGAGCGCGCCGCGTTCCTCGACCTGCCGTATTTCGACCACATGCACCGCTACCTGCCCGCCCTGATGCAGCGCGCCGGCTGGAAGGTGCTGAGCGTGCCGGTCAATCACCGCGCACGCGGCACCGGCGTTTCCAAGTACAACAATCTCAATCGCGCGCTGGTCGGGATTGCCGATTTGCGTGGCGTGGGCTGGCTGATCAAACGCTCCAGGCGCACGGCGACCGAAGAGCTGTAGGCTGGACGCGCCACGCTGCGATCGTCAGGGGTCCGGTCTTGGGACCGCCGGCTCCGGACTTCGTCCGCGCTCAGTTCCATCCGGATATTCGGCTCCCCCTTGCCGCAAGGCCATGATTCCGCTATAAAGCGCGGCTCGCTTGGTCGTTCTTGAGCCCGTCAGGGCACGCGGAATCCCGGTATGCGGTCCGCCCGCGTAGTCTGCCCAAGCTTTTCCAGCATCGCATGGCGCATCGCCGCCGCTGGGCCGCCGCCGTCCTGGCCAAGGATGGAAACGAAAA
>JBDSXV010000219.1:0-21843 GCA_039926025.1 Dokdonella sp. | reverse complement strand
ACATGATCAGCGGCGAGATCGTTGGCGCCGAGTCGCTGATTCGCTGGCAGCATCCGGACAAGGGGTTGCTCCCTCCTACGGCGTTCATCGAACTCGCGGAGGAAACAGGCCTCATCCTTCCGATCGGCGCATGGGTCATCGATACCGTTTGCGCGCAGCAGGCGATGTGGATCGCCTCGGGGTGTCGGGTGGTTCCGATTGCCGTAAACGTTTCGTCGACACAGTTGGGCGGAACGCACTTTCTCAATACGGTGCGGGCGGCGTTGAGCAAACATGCCATCAGCAGCAAGCTGCTCGACATTGAACTCACCGAAAGCGCCTTGATGAATGACGCGGCCGAGGCAGCAGGCGTGCTTCAAGGCTTGCGCAAGCTGGGTTGTGGACTGGCATTGGACGATTTCGGAACGGGTTATTCATCGCCGGCATACCTCAAGCGATTCGCTTTCGATTCGGTCAAGATCGACCGTAGCTTCATAACAGACATCACGCGCAATGCCGGGGATGCCGCCATTGCTACCGCGATCATTGCGATGGCAAACAGTCTGCATTTGAAGGTGGTTGCCGAAGGTGTCGAGACGCTCGGCCAGTTCAACTACCTTCGGGCTCGCGGCTGCGACCAGTTTCAAGGGTACCTCTTCAGTCCTCCTGTCGCTGCACATGAGTTCGCATCCCACCTGCGCAGCTCCAGACGCATGCAGCTGCCGTTGCCTGCGCCAGACGATGAACGAACGCTGCTGTTGGTTGACGATGAGCCTCACATCAGCGCGGCGCTGTGCCGGATGCTGCGGCGCGATGGTTATAAGATACTTGTCGCCGCCGGTGGACCGGAAGCGCTGGAAATGCTGGCGATCAATCCGGTCCAGGTGATCATTTCCGATCAGCGCATGCCGCAAATGTCCGGCACGGAGTTTCTCGAAACGGTCAGGCAGATGTACCCGGACACGATTCGCATGATTTTGTCGGGCTATACGGATCTACAAGTCGTGACCGAGTCGGTCAATCGCGGCGCGGTATCCAAGTTTCTCACCAAGCCATGGGATGACGATCAGCTGCGCGAACACGTGCGCGACGCCTTTCAGCGGTTTCCGACCAAAGCGAAGCATTGAGCGAGCGCTCGCTGCTGTGTGCTTGCCGCAGCTTGGCTGCTCTTCCCACGCCCCGGCCCCCGCGACCGCGAGTTTCGTCCATGACGCGACCTGCTACGCCTCAAAAACTTTTCCCGCGCGCTTGCAGCGAGTGATTGCGAAGCACTTCCGGCCAAGCGGATCCAATTGTCCTCGGTGACCATCATCTCTCGCGCGACCCACGGAGAGCATTGGGAGCATGGGCTTCTTGCAGTCCGAGGTCCGGTTACCCAGTCAGTTTTGTGGCGTATAGTAGCGCTGAAATGCATTCCCTCCAGCACACGCCGCAGCAAGAAGTCGTGCTTGTCGTTGACGACGATCCTTCCATGCTCGCAGCCATTCGCAGGCTGCTGATTTCGGCGAAGTTTGAGGTCGAGATCTTTGAGGGCGGCGCGAACCTGCTGGCAGACGCCAAATTTGATCGCCCTGGATGTCTCATTCTGGATGTGCTGATGCCCGGAATGACAGGCCTGGAAGTGCAAGCTGCCCTCAAACAACGCCAGGTGCGGCTCCCCATCATTTTTCTCACCGGACTTGCGGAAGTTCCAATTGCGGTGGAGGCAATGCGCCAGGGGGCTGTCGATTTCGTCGAAAAGCCCTTCGACAATAGCGACCTGCTACTCCGCGTACGTCGTGCGATCGACGGAAATCATCAACGACGGCAGGAGGCGTTGGCAAGGAACGAAATTTCGTTGCTGCTGACTTCGCTTACCGCTCGCGAAAATGAGGTACTGCAACTGGTAGTTGCCGGTAAGACCAGCAAGGAAATCGCGCGCGCGTTGGGTAGCAGTCATCGCACGGTCGAGATCCACCGGGGGCATCTCATGAAAAAAATGGCAGCATCGACTGTGGCTGATTTGGTTCGCATGTGCATGGCGGCACAAGAAGAAGTACATCGTGGATTTGGGGTACAGCAGGCAGATCGGTAGGTAATGATACGGATTGTCTGCCAGGCCGATTGCTTCTACGATCTTCCTGCATCGTAGTCACGCTGGAGGGGCAGGACAGCATGCGGCGTGGGGCACGCTTCCTTTCCTTGCTGGGGTATCCGTCAAGACAATTCATTTGGCCCTATCTATGCCAACAGAATACCCTGTGTCTCCGCTATCGAACGCGCCGCCGGGTGTAGTGCCTACGCCAGGCTCATGAATGAAAAGCACGGGCCTGATTTGATGCCTACGCAGACACCAGTGTCCCTGGACCAGCCCTCGCGCCCTGAAAGCTCAAGCGTGTCTGATGAAATCGCCTCCAATTTGGTGAGGTTTGTTGATGCATCTGCAACCGCGACGCTCCTGTTCGATCGGCAACAGCGGGTGTTGTATGCGAATCGTGCCGCAGTCGCCTTGGCCAAGATCGTCAATGCACAGGACAAAGATCGGATATTGGACTTTGTCCATGATTGGCATCCGGATTTGTTGCCTGCGGAAGCGATGCACGCATGCTTGAAGAGCGGCGACTGGATGGGTGAAGTTGTCTTGAATGTCACCCCTGGCAGCCGGGCTAATCTATTGGTTCAGCTTTCCATGCTTGGACGTGGGCACACGTGGCCCTGTGGCTTGTACGTTCGCGATACCACGGATGACTACACGCGTGAAGCCGAACTACATGCCAGAAACGCCGAGCTTGAAATCACCTACGCCAAGATCAAGGGTGTTCAGGAGCAGGCCGTCCAGTCAGAAAAGCTCGCGTCCATAGGCCAGCTTGCGGCCGGTGTTGCTCATGAGATAAACAATCCTATCGGTTACATCAATTCAAATTTGAGCACCCTGCAACAGTATGTCGCCAATTTCCTGACGATCGTTGAAATTTGTTCGGATGCAATCGTTCGGTCGGGTGATCCTGCTGCGGTGTCCGCGCTAGAGGAGGCTCGTCGGCGCTTCGATCTTGATTTTCTGGCAACGGATGTTGGTCAGCTACTCACAGAATCACGCGAGGGAATCGATCGGGTATGCAAAATCGTTCAAGATCTGAAGGAGTTCTCGCGCGGAAGTCACAAAGAGGACTGGGTGAAGGCGGACATACACAAAGGGCTCGATTCCACGTTGAACATCGCGTGGAACGAGCTCAAATACAAGTCGGAAGTCATAAAGACGTTTGGTGACCTGCCGCTAGTCGAATGTTTGCCGTCGGAACTCAATCAGGTTTTTCTGAACATCCTGCTGAATGCAGGTCATGCGATCAAGGAGCGGGGTTTGATCACGGTGAGCACCGGATGCTCAAACGGCAAGATCTGGATCGCAATTGCTGACGATGGGGAGGGCATTCCCGAAGACGTGCTCCCACGCATTTTCGAACCGTTCTTTACGACCAAACCCGTGGGAAGCGGGACCGGCTTGGGGCTGGCAATTTCTTACGGGATTGTGGCGAAGCATCACGGCACAATTGAAGTCACGAGTGTCCCCGGGCAAGGCACTCTGTTTCGCATTGAGCTGCCCACTGAGCAGCCAAGCGGGCTCATCTAATACTGGAACCTTTATGTATCGCATTCTCTTGGTCGATGATGAGCCGAATATTCTCACTGCACTTCGCCGCTGTCTTGCGAGGATCGACGTCTCCCTGCTTGACGGAGAGGCGCTAAGAGTTGAGACATTCACGTCTCCCGAAGCGGCCATTGAGCGTTGCGAAGAGCAGGATTTCGATCTCGTGATGAGTGACTATCGTATGCCATCGATGAGCGGCGTCGAGTTCCTCACACGCTTGATGGTGATTCAACCGATGGCTCCACGCATCATCATCTCCGGGTACGCCGATCGTGAGGCGATCATTTCGGCCGTCAATGAAGCTCATTTGACGCGATTTATCGAGAAACCGTGGGACGAAGAGGTATTGCATCGTGCGGTGGCCACTATTCTCGGAGGCTCCGGCCAGCGGGCGGTTAGACCGGCGGCAGGGCATATCCGAGCAAATCCGGACAGGCATCTGCAACGCTTGGAAGAAGATTGCCCCGGTATCACGCATATCGACTTTGCCGAGAACGGCGGCATCACTATTGACGAAGATGATGGCGCCGACTGATGTGATTTGGAACAGGCGTTCGATGAATGCCTCGAATCAGTCAAGCGAGCTGCGTCACCGCAGTAGAGGTCATCCATTGATCGGCACGCGCTGCTATCCGGCCATGCATTGGTGTTTGACCTGCGCGTATTCTGGATAATACAGCTTGCAATTGGCTGGAATCTTAAGCGTTCGCGATGTCGACATGGGCAACCGGTAGTCGAATCGTGAAGGTTGTGCCTTCACCGAGATCGCTTGCGACTTCGATGGTGCCGGCATGTTTTTGGATAATGCTGTACGACACGGACAAGCCCAAACCTGTACCTGTGCCGACAGGTTTGGTGGTGAAAAATGGTTCGAAGATTCTATTCATGTGGCTCGGATCGATACCGTTACCGGTGTCGCCGATGCTGATCCACACGTATTCGTGCTCGCGCCCCGTGCGGATGGTGATGGTGCCTCGCCGTTCGGTAGCATGACCGGCATTGACCAGCAGATTCAAGAACACTTGCTTGAGCTGGAAGGGCAGACACTGGACCTGAGGAAGGTCGCCATATTCCTTGACCAATTCGCCCTTGTACTTCAGCTCATGCCAAACCACGTTAAGCGTGCTGTCGATGCAGTCGTGGATGTCTGCCTCCATCCATTCGGCTTCATCGACGTGAGAGAAATCCTTGAGGTCCTTGACGATCTTCTCGACACGGGTGACGCCCTCGACCGATTCGGCCAGCAGATTGAGAATGTCCTCGCGTATGTAGTCCAGCTGGATCGTTTGTTTGAGAGACTGCACGCTTGCCCATTGCGGCAGTGCGTTGGAGGGCGTCGTTTCCAGTATCTCGTAGGCTTGCAGGACAGAAAGAATTTCTTTCACATAGCCGGTCAGACTGGTCAGGTTGGAACGCACATAGCCGATGGGATTGTTGATTTCGTGCGCAACACCCGCGGCGAGCTGGCCGACCGAGGCCATCTTTTCTGATTGCAGCAGCTGGCTTTGTGTGCCGGCGAGTTTTCTGTTCAGAACCTCCAAGTCGTTATTGCGCTGCTGCAGCGCCAACTCCATCCGCTGACGCACTGAAATCTGCTCGCTCAATTCGTACGTGCGTTCCGCGACGCGCTCCTCCAGGCGGACGTTGGACAAGCGCAGCGCCTGCGCCGCTCGGCGGCGCTGGATGCTGCTGGCCAGTTGGTAGGAAACGTAG
Source organism: Dokdonella sp. (assembly GCA_039926025.1). Taxonomy (GTDB): domain Bacteria; phylum Pseudomonadota; class Gammaproteobacteria; order Xanthomonadales; family Rhodanobacteraceae; genus Dokdonella_A. Next base: position 16,526 of record JBDSXV010000219.1, on the reverse strand, counting down.
GTCAGGAGTTCTGCATCGCGCTGGTCGTAGCTGAGTTCGAGCGTATAGCTCTGCACCACGACCACGCCCATCGCAAATTCACTTCCGATCAGAGGCGCGCCCAACCATGATTGCGTCGGCGAATTCAGATATTCCGCGCTGATCTCACCGGCGTCCACCAGCGCGCGAGCGGTTCTCTGACTTTGCATCAATACTGCGTGTCCGCTGCGCAGCGTGTATTCGCTCAAGCCACGTCCCAGCGGACGCGTAGCCGGACGAGGCGCATGCTGGTCGACCCAGTACTCAAACTCCAGCGAACCGCCGTCTTCCGACAGCAACGCAATGTAAAAGTTGTCAGCGTTGACCAATCCGGAAATATTTGCGTGTACGTGTTCAAAAAAGCGATCGCTGCTCTCGTCGGAATTGGCCAGGGCCGCAATCTGATACAGCGCCGACTGTAGACGTTCGCTGCGCGTGCGATCAGCAGTTTCGTGCCGGCGTTGCAGGCTGCTTGCCAGCTGCGTGGCGACGAAGCCCATCAGTTCCGCATCTGCTGCGGAATAGGCGTGCTCATCGGTGTAGCTTTGCGCGGCAAGTACGCCAACAGGCCGTTCGCCTACCAAGAGGGGTACGCCCAGCCACAGGCGCGAGATGGTACCGACCGCGCCAAGATCAATTTCGCCGGCCGCAGCCAGCTCTGCCATGCGTGCCTGATTGACGATCTGTGGATGTCCGGTCCTCAGCACATAGTCGGTCAGCCCTCGCGACTTCGGTCGCGGCGACCATTCTTGATCGCGGTCGTCCTGCGCGTAAGGGAATGTCACGGTGAGGCCGTCTTCCGACAGCAGGGCAATATAGAGATTTTCGACCGGCAGCAGCTGCGCAATGATTCGATGGATCTGCGCGTAAAAACCCTCGGCGGCTACCGCGCTACTGGACAGTGCGGCGATCTGGTAAAGCGCCGCCTGCAGTCGCTCGCCGCGTTGTCGTTCATGCACTTCGGTGGTCAGCACTTCATTGGCCTTGGCCAGTTCGTGCGTGCGCTGTTCTACGCGCTGCTCCAGTTCCTCCCGCGCTTGTTTGCGTTCCAGTGCCGTCAGGATATGACTGCCGACAAACGTCAACACGGCTTGGTCATCTGCGCTGTAGCGTGGGCGCTCGATATAACTTTGCACCACCAATGCGCCGTGCACGACGTTGCCGCGAGTCATCGGCACGCCCAGCCAGTCCACGCTGTCGGTGCCTATGAATTGCAGAGGACCAGACACCTGGTCAATCAGTTGCTGTTGCGTCCCGATCAGGGAATGGCGATCGCGAATGATGTACCAGGTCAGGCCCCGCTCAAACCTGGACATCGGGAAGCTTTCATCCGGTGCCGGCTTGTCGGCATCGGTCGCATCTGCGAAGTATATGAAGCGAATCGTATCGGCAACCGGATCGTGCAGCGCGATGTAGAAGTTTTCGGCATACATCAAACTGCTGACTATCTCGTGCAGTCCGCGCAGCATTTCGGGCATGTCCAATTCCGAACTTGCCATGTCCGCAATTGCGAATAGTGCCCGTTGCAGTTTCTCGGACTTCTCTATTCGCTCAACCGACTCGCGCAGACTGGCCTTCTCCAATGCACTGACGAGATACGGGCGCACCAGGGCAAAGAAAGCTTCGCATTGCGCGCGGCCTGCATGGCTGACCTCATCGTCGAACATGCACAGCAATATCGCGCGACCCGTTCCGCTGGCAGCACATTGTGCAAGAGAGACGCAGCTGCCATCGCGTCGGTCGGTGGATGACTGCGGGTTGGCTGCAGCAATCTGAAGTAGCGCCGATTGCTCAACGGTTAGCGTTTTCGGCAAAACCCAAGCCCAGGCGTTTGGCCAATTCAATGTCCACAGGAGCGTCGTGTCGACGCCGTGCAATTCGAGCAACGCCTGTTTTTGCACGAGTGCGGCGAGCACCTCGAGCTCGGCGGCGTCAAGCAAGGAAGAGGCAAATGACAAGTCTGCCTTGGCGCCGAGACCATCTCGCGCCGCGCGACCGGATCTTCGTGCTGAAATTGGCATGGCCGTTTTAGCTTAGCATCTCTCGACTGGATCCAGCGTGCACCGACAGAGAGCCAGTCAGTTTCGTGGACCGGGCGGCCTTTTCTTCACCTTGGAAGAGGGAAATTCGGATGACTTGAATTGTCTGATTTCATCAGTGGTCGGACACGTCCGCGTCCTCCGTTCTTGCACTGTTTCGCACCGCCGCCGCGTCCAGTCTCAGCCCACAACAGAAAGTTTGCAGAGGTCCGTCAACGCATGCGCCGGATGGCGTTGCCGCGGCGAACGTGACTGCGCCAGAAGCTCTTGCTAAGTATTTGTACGTATGGTTCGCGCTCGGCGACAGTTGCGTTGAACATCGGCGAAGCGCTGCGTGACGACCCGGAAAGACGCGCGTTTCGCCGAAGCAATAGCAATCGTTTCCCAGTCGATTCATCGCTTCTCGCATTGACCGCCCCGACTCACGGGCCGTTCTTGTGGTGGCCAGCCGACTACGCCGCCAGGCGGCAGACGGGCAGACGCGGGCGGTGGCAGGCAAGGTCACCTGAGAATCCGGGGTTCTTCCCACGGCGTCGCCCGAAGCACTACGTATTCATACGAATTACCTTTGTCCAACTCGCTCCGTAGGATACACATTGGCAACTGGAGCGCGGCGGGCATCAGATGGCGCTGCGTTCGGCAAGCAAGTTCACATGGCAGGCGCCACGTTGCGGGATATTTTGGAGAATGTTGTGGAGCCAACACAAACCAATCGCCAGCTCACTTTGGCTGAGCGCAAGGACATGCCGGAGCACTCGCGTGACATCCTGCAGGGCTTGCTGCTGCTTTGTGGCAGCGGATTGGAAATACGCATTGCCGAAGCCTTGAGCGAATTCGAAAAGCAGCTCTTCCGTCTCGCCGACAAGGCGCCCAATGAACAACAGAACGGCTACTTTGACTCGATCCATGAACTCAAGCGCCGCCGCGCCGAAGTGATGCCGCGTTTCCTGCGCAGTGTGGAGAATTCGCTCGCGCATCTGGGCGAAGACGTTACGCAAGCAAGCCTGGCGCTCAATCTTCAACCGATGAGCCCCGCTCTTCTGCTGACCGAGAGCACTGAGCTGGATGAATCGCTCGTGCTTTCCGACATGGCAATCAAGGTCGAATTGCGTGTGCGCGAACCGTTGTATGCGCTGGCCCAGCGCTTGGGCGTGCTCGCTGGAACGTCGCGGCTGGCTCCCGAAGCCATGGCGTTGGGTCCCCGCTCAATCGCTGAGGCGCTGCGCTACGGAACTTGCGAGTTGGACCTGGTGCTTGAGCATCGATTGGTGTTGTATCGCTGCTTCGAGCGCGTGGTATTGAACGACGCAGAATCGCTTTACAACGTGCTCAACAACTACTTGGTTGAACAGGGTATCTTGCCGTACCTGCACGCGCTGCTAACGCAGGGTGGGGCGAGTGGGGCTGCCGCTGCGGCCAGCTTAAGATCTGTTCGGCAGACGAACACCTCAGCGAATCCGGTTGCCCGCAGCAAAGTTCTGTCCGGCGCAGAAAACCCTTCAGCTGCACTCCGGCCTCTTGACTCAAGTCCAGTTGAAAAGCAACCTGGCCCGAGTAGCCCGATTGATTTCGAGACACTAAGGCAGCTCATGAGCGACTGCCGTCGTGCGGAGGCCTGCACGGCCAGCAGCGAAGATATCCAGAGCGCGCTGGCCACGCTTCAGGCGCGCAAGGCAGCGGCGATCATTGCAGACGACGAACTGGTCCTGTACTCGGGCGAACGAATCAAACAGGAAATGCTGTCCGTGTTGCGTGAGCTTTCCGCGGATGGACGCGAACCGCGCATCGACGAAGAAGCCGGCGACGCGATAGCTTTGATCGCAATGCTATTCGAATACTTGTCACGGTGTGCGCGACCCAACGGCGTTACCAATTGGATACTGGTCAAGCTGCAAATACCAATCTTGCGTGTAGCGCTCAAGGACAGGAGCTTCTTCTCGAATCAGGCGCATCCGGCACGGCAATTGCTTGACAACATCGTCGAATTCGGCCGGTTCTGGGTTGACGAAACCGAAGCTGAAAATGATCCGATGCTGCTCAGCAAGTTGCAGCTTGTCACAAACAAGATCGCCAGCGAATACCAGGGCAGCAACTCGATTTTCACTGACGCACTTCACGTCCTGTTGGAGCATGTCGATTCTATCGTGCACAAGATTGAACTCGCCGAACGCCGTTACGTCCACGCCGCCCGTGGTCGCGAACGGCTGGAGCGTTCGCGCCTTCAGGCAGGTGCCGCGATGAGCGCTCGAATCGCCAAAAACAAGCCCAATGAATTCCTGCGCACGCTGCTCGAGCAGGCATGGACAGATGTGCTTGCAGTCAGTCTGCTGCGCGATGGCCAAGATAGCGACGTATACCTGCGGCGGTTGGAGGTTGTCGATCAACTGTTGGTGGCCGCGGCTGGAAGTGAAAATGACGCCAAGGGGTCAACGACCTCAGGCCTGGAGTCGGAAGTTGAAGCCGGCTTGATACAAGTCGGCATGCATGGCGATGACGTCAAGTCAATTCTGCGAAAGTTGTTCGCAGGTTCGTTTGATCAGGAAGAGAATCCGATCTCCCAAACCGAGCTGGCGATAAAACTCCGGGCCAAGGCCCGACTTGGCGGGGCGACTTCACCAGCCGAGCAGATGGCGGCCAGCCATCCGGTTGGGCTCACACTGAATCAATCGGAGCTGGCAGCACTCGATCGTATTCACACGCTTCCGCTAGGGACCTGGATCGAGTTCGTGGTCAACCAACAAGGCGATACAGTCCGACGCAAACTGTCCTGGTATTCCACGGATACCGGTCGCTGCCTGTTTATCAATCAGCGTGGGGTGCCGACAGAGGAGCTGACATTGGAGGAGCTTGCGCGAGAAATGGCGAGCGAGCGAGCACGCGTTGCCGGCGCCGAGCAAGAACTGCTGCTGGACCGTGCGTGGACATCGATTGTGGACACGCTGGAGCGCTTTTCGAAACCGAATTCGGAATTGGCGACGCAGACGCTCGAGATGCATCGCCATCGGTTCGCGGGTCGCGAACAGCTGTCGCAGCCACAGCCGTCGCGCACGCTGCTCCTGGTGGACGACGAAGAGAATATTCTTCGCGCACTGACCCGTGTTCTGCGTGGCAACGGCTATCGGATACTTACCGCCACGAGTGCGCGCGGCGGCTTGGAGATTCTTGGCCAGGATGAAGTTCAGGTGATCATTTCTGATCAGCGCATGCCTGAATGCAGCGGCACGGAATTTCTTGGAAAAGTAAAGGAACTGCACCCGGACACGGTGCGCATCATGCTAAGTGGCTATTCTGACGCGGCCGCAGTGACGGATGCGATCAACCGCGGAGTGATCTACAAGTTCCTTACCAAGCCCTGGAACGACGAGGATATCCGGCTGCAGGTTCAGAATGCATTCCGCGATTTTGAAGCGCGCCATGGAGCTCCAGGGCCGACTCAGGACGTCGTGGCGAAGGGTCACCATGTGCCTATTCGCGGAACGGGAGGCGTCAGCCAATTGACGCGTGCCGAATTTTTTTTTGAGCGCGGGGCCCTTGCGGGATGACTTGGTCGTCATTGCACGCGGCGGCCCGCCTTCGAACACGACGGACCCAGTCCGTCGTCACGCGCGACTGAGGCAGTGCATGCTCGGCATGCAGATCAGCGCGACTTCCATCGCTCGGCCGATACCGAACGATTGGAATATGCGTCATCGCCAACAGAGCGACGAGTCCTGTCACTGACGCGCTACTTTCGCCGGTCGCAACGTCGCCGAGCCCAACGACGAAGAGTGGCCGTGGGGCGAATTGAATTTGCCGAGCGGCCTGAACAGGTCCGACCGTGGCAATCATGGTGAAGCGAGCTGTTTAGCAGGCGGGCGACGTATTGTCGGAATGCGGTTGCTCCGGCCGTTTGCACCCATGGCTGTCTAGAGCGATCTGCGAGTAGCGCAAGAGGCAAAGGGTAGCGACGCGTTGGGTGTGGATGTATTCAACGCTTCGTTGTCGGGCGGGGAATAGCAATTCCGCCAGCAACGCTCCCGCCACCGCATCAGGGTTTCGCTCGAGCAGATCGAGGGAGCCTGATCGTGAACGTGGTTCCCATCCCGAGCTCGCTCGCCACTTCGATCGAACCGCCGTGCTTCTGGACAATGCCATAAGACACCGAAAGTCCGAGTCCGGTGCCGACACCGACGGGCTTGGTAGTGAAGAACGGCTCGAAGATGCGCTGCAGGTTTCCGGGCTCGATACCTTTGCCTGTGTCGCTGATGGAAACCCAGACCCACTCGTCGTCGCAACCGCTGCGGACGGTAACCGTGCCGCGTCCTTCAATCGCCTGCGCAGCATTCATCAGCAGGTTCATGATGACCTGTTCGAGTTGGAACGGAAAACAGTCGATGGTCGGCAGCGTGCCGTATTCCTTGACGACATCGGCCCTGTATTTCAGTTCGTGTGCGATCACATTGAGTGTGTTGTCGATGCAGTCGTTGATATTGGTTGGCTGCCATTCGGCTTCATCGACATGCGAGAAGTCCTTTAGGTCCTGGACGATCTTCTGCACACGCGTGACGCCTTCGACCGATTCCGTCAGCAGATTGACAATGTCTTCGCGGAGGTAGTCCAGTTCGACGTGCTGCTTGAGTGCCTGCACAGCCGCCAATTCCGGGGGCGGGGCTGCAAAGACCTTTTCGAGTTGTTCATAGCCTTGGAGTACGGAAAAAATCTTCTGCACATAGCTCGTCAGACTGGTCAGGTTGGAGCGCACATAGCCAATGGGGTTGTTGATCTCGTGCGCGACGCCGGCGGCCAGAAGTCCGACCGAGGCCATCTTTGCCGACTGCAAAAGTTGGGTCTGGGTGCCCGCGAGTTTGTGGTTGACGGTCACCAGTTCGGCCGTGCGCTCCTGTACCAGATCCTCGAGTTGCGCTCGCTGTCGCTGGTGTCGCCGCACCTGAAAGCGGAAGGCCACATAGGCCAGCACGGCTCCCAGCGTGGCCAGTATCAGCACGAATAGCCAGGTCTCGTGGAATCGCGGCTTGATGCGGAAATGTAGTGTCGCCGGCTGCGGATTCCATACGCCCTCGTTGTTGGCACCCATGACTTCGAAGCTGTAGTCGCCCGGCTGCAGGTTCGTGTAGTTGGCGCGACGTCTTGCCCGATCATCCAGCTCCCGCCACGCGCGGTCGTAGCCGACCAGGCGATAGCGTATCTGGACGCTGCGGGGATCCTGAAAGCTCGGCACGGTGAATTGGAACACCAGATCTCGGGCGTCGGGTTCGAGCTCATCTGGGAGTTGGGCAACAGCGTGCCACGTGTCCAGATATTGGACTCGCTCGATCACGACCTGCGGCAGAATGGGATTTTTCTCGACGCCATGCGTGTCCATCGTCATCACGCCGTCACGCGTCGGTAGCCACAACACGTGGCCCTCGATGTAGCCCTTGGCCATGCCAGCGCCGTTGCAGCAGTAGCCTCGTTGACCGGCGTTGCGGTCGCCGCGTTCGTTGAGCAGCATCTCGCCGTGCACCGCGCTGATCTCGCCGCGTCCGAAGCGGGCAATGTCGTCGAGCGGCACCCGTTCAATTCCGCGAATGCCGGCGATCCACAGATAGCCGCGATCATCCTCGGTCATGAAGAACGGCACGTTGGCTGGCAGGCCACGTTGCGAATTGAGGAAATTCCACCGCTGGCCGTCGAACACGACCAGCTGTTCCGAATTCGTGCCGACCGCGATTGCGCCCGACGTCAACTGATGAATTGCGCTGACATCGATAGTGCGTGGCAGTCCGCCGGCCACCCCCACCGGGTCGAAGCGCTCGCCGTGCATCTCGAACAGACCGCCTTGAGTGCCAACCAGCAAACGCCCATCGCGCAAGCGCTGGATAACTCGCGCGCGGCTATCCGTAAGGCCATCTGATTCCGCATAGCGGCGAAGTTTTGCGTCAGGCTGGCCTTCACGCTCAAGGCGGAACAGGCCCTCCGTGGTCGGAAACCACAGCGTCCCGTCGGGTTCGCGGACAATGCCGTTGATTTGTGCGCTAGCCATTGGAGCGAACACTGCCGATCCTTCGAGACGACCGTTGCGCCAAATGGCCAGGCCGCGGCGCGTACCGATCCACACTCGATCGGCCTCGGCCAGCAAGTTGTAGGCGTGCGGATGCGGTAGCGCGCTACCCGCCACGACGGCGCGAAAATGGCCGTTTTCGAGCACACTCACGCCGTCACTTGTGCCGACCCAGACCGAACCATCGGGTGCTCGCGACAGTGACCAGACTACGGCTTCGTTTAGTCCGTCGCCGACGCTGTAGCGCAGGGTCCAACCGTTCCACAGCCGGGTCAGTCCGTCGGCCTGAGTGCCTAACCACAAGTTGTGTTCGCGATCCTCATACGCGCTCGACAGGCTCTTGTAGATTCGCGATGGCCCACCCTTGATTGATTCGAGCGAGCCGTCTTCGCGCACTCGCACGAGCTTGGAATTGGTGCCGACCCACAGATTGTGATCATGATCTTCGTACAGTGCGCTGATCCACGACGTCCCCAGCAGCGGGTCGGCATCGTAGGGTTTCCAGGCATCGCCCTCGCGCACGAACAAGCCTTGCGAAGTGCCGGCCCAGATTCGTCCGTGTGCCTCGACCAAATTGGTGACTGCAGCCACTTCACGAGTGGATGGAAGCGGCATCGCAGTGCTCTTGCCGCCTGCGACGCGTACCACGGTTCCGTGACTGCCGATCCAAAGTCCGTCGCTGCGCGGAAGTAGCGACAGCGCTGGCTTGATGCCATCGCCATTGTCCACCAGACGACCACCATCGACACGCAGTACGCCTTCAGAGGTCGCTGCGACTATCACCCCGCCATCCAACTCAGCCAGCGAATACACATCAAGCACCTGGTGGGCCGCGGTATTGGCGAGCGGGACCGTCGTGAAACGATCGTCCGCATACACCGCCAGTCCTTTGTAGGTTCCGATCCACAGCTTGCCGTCGCGGGCGACCAGCAACGAACGGACCCAGACACCCGGCAACTGCGGCTCCGTTTCAGGCGAGTAGTTGGTAAAGCGCGCGCCGTCGAAGCGCGCCAATCCGCTCTGGGTGCCGACCCACAGATAGCCCTTGCGATCCTGCGCGATGGACAACACGCTGATTTGCGGCAGACCGTCTTGTATCGACCAGTTATTGGCGACGTATTGCTCGAAGTCCCGTTTTGGATCGAGCGCGAGAGCGGGCCCGGCGCTGGCTAACAGAGCTGCATTCACCATCAGGAGTAGAACAACGTGCGCGAAAGTCCGGTACATGGCCTTTGGCGATTCTCATGTGATGAAGGAAAAAATGAGACTACTCGCTTCGAACAACAAATTCAGTCAGACCGCAACAGCTGCGTTACGCGGGCCGCCGTTCCTGCGCGAGAGCTTGACCTGCGATCGCGGCAGCGAGAGGGCGTGAAATTTGTCCCTGGCCAAGCGGAAGAAGATGGAGATGTATCCCCAAGACGTTCTACGTATTCGTACGGATTACGTGTTTCGGCCTGACTGCCTAGGATGCTTGCACCTGCTCAATGAAGCGCGCCGATCGTACATCGAGGCACGCCAATTTTGCAGGTTGAACTTTCGGGGGAGTGAGCCATGTTCGGTACTACGAATCGTGCGATCAGGATGCTCTTTGCGGCGTTCATTTCATTGGGGTGCAACCTTGCCCGCCCTGCCGACGTGGCGTTGGGAGTGACGTTTTCGCCTGAAGCAGCGCTCGCCGTTCGTGACTGGAGACGCGCGCACGGGCTGCCGCAGCCTCCCGAATCCGTTGAAGTAGCCATGCCTGCAAATCGAAGCAACGCGATCCAGAAGGCGCTTCATTACGCTGGCCTAATGAGCGCGCTTCGCGATGATCTTCTGGTAGAGGCTTCGCATATCTCATCACACTGGCATGTGACAATTCATGTCCGGGACACGCCTTACGAAAAGGATTGCATCATAGACGTGAGTGATGCTTTGGCGAACTCGAAAGTCACTTCGGAAAGTTCTCTTGATGGATGATGTGAGCGCGGCCGTCCAATCGACGATTGCGGGTACCAATCCGCAGGAAACGCGAGAGCCGTCATGACTTCATGTCCAGGGAAATTCCAGTATGCGCGCGCGGGGTGGATTTAATTCTGAAGGGGACCAAGTGATCATATGAAGAGACCCGGGCGCAGTGGTCTTCACAGCTTCGCCGCCCGGTGGAACCGCAAATAAGGTGTGTGCATTTGACCCGGAACGAACGCTTCCGGATTCAGGCCGAGGCTCGCAAGGAATTTTCCATGCGAGCACGATCGCGCGCGAGCTCAGACGCAATCGTAGCGAAGCAGGTTACGAAACGACTTGGCGCGCCTGCGCCGGGAGAACTGGCAACTGAAGATGTAGAGCGCTGTCTTTTCAGAGGCATCAGCCTGGTTTGGCGTACACGGCGAGAAGACGTTCAGCGCGTCTTCGCAGTCGTGATGGCCAATCAGTCTGCGGTGCAGCGCGCGCTGCAGCCCAGCCCCGATCTCGTCAGACGCGCCCTTCGTTGCCGAGCGGCCCAATCGGCTGTGGATTTCCGACATGGGCTAGGTGCCGATGTGAACGGTCTTTCGCTCGCGCTGGATTGATATGCGCGAGTCGTGATAAGCGGGTTCAGGCGCGCACATCGCACCCGAACCCGCTTTTTTCCCGTCACTCGAAGCCGTTCTCAAAAATCTTGTCCGGCAAGACATCGTGGATGCTCACGCTGTTCAGCTGGATCCACATCATATGGTTGCCGTCTTCAACCATCCACGAGGTCTTCTCGAAGAACTCGGGTCCGAAGGTCCGGTTGATCCGGTTCAAGTCGTCCGAGTCGAACATGTCGCCGCCCGGATTGAACAACTCGAACTCGAACGCCTGGTTCGACGATGTCGGTGTTGCGAAGAGATGGATGCCATCCGACTTCGGATAGTCATTGGTGAGCATTACCAGAGGACCATCCGGTGTCGGTGCCAGAGTCTCGCTCGCCGCACCCGCTTGAAACTGGAATGTTTCCAGGCGCAGCGGATAGCTGGTCGCGTTGCCGGGTTGTGCTTCGATGCCGGCCGGAGACACGACGACCGACAGCATCACGTCGCTTCCAGCGACGATTCCTGCGAACGGACCGCTGGTCAGGTCGTTGAAGTCGACGGTGCCGTGAGCTTCGAGGGTCGCATCCATCGGCTTGCTTGAATGCAGGTCGATCACGAACGCCGCCATATTGCCACTCTCATTGATGCCCCAGCCGCCCAGTGTCTGGCCGTCTGCGGAAATGGCTGTTGCCGCAGCGAGGGTCCAGCCGTCGGGAATCTTTGCTCCGCGTGCCGTCACATAGTCAGAGAGTGCCTGCAAACCTGCATCGGGTGTCCAGATGCTGGCGGTGCGAATCGGCCACACGCCACTCGCGCCGATGATGATGTTGCCGTCGTCGCTGACAGCGAACGCATACGACTCGGGTGGCAGGAAACCATCTGGGGTCGGCGATGTCGCAGGTTTCGTCAGGTCCTTGCGTGCCGATTGCCGAACGGAATTCCCTGGTCGTGCCGGCGCGCGCAAGCTCGGCAATATTCCGATGGGTTGTGTGCCGGTAGCGGCGGTCCAGCGCCACGCTTCGCTGCCGTTCTCCGTGTAGTAACCGCCGCCGACGACCACGCTGCCATCCGCGGTTGACGCCTGCGCTTCACCGACCGGATTGTCGCCCGCGTCGACCAGATCAATTGCTTGCCCGTTCTGCCACACCACGCCGGTGCGATAGCCGTCGGACTGATCGTTCCAGCCGAAGACCACGCTGCCGTCGTGACTGATTCCGTTCGCGCGCGAAAAGGTATCCGGGCGATTGACAGGCAGGCGTGAGATGCCGGTATCGCTGCTCCAGCGGAACGCGATTGGATTGCCGGTCTCGTCATACGCCAGCCCCACTGCGACCCCGGTATCGGAAACACCGTAGGCGCTGCTGAGGTAGCCATCCACCTGCGAACTTCCGGGGTAGGGGCCGATCACGATGGGACCCACGACGGGTGAATTGCTGTAGGCGATCGCGGCGACTTCGTTGCCATCGACGTCGTGCACTGCGCCGGGGATCGGCTGTGCCCAGGCGCTGATGCCGACAGCGTCGAGGAAATCGGGGATGATCTGCGTTCCCGTCTCCGGCGTCCAGCGCCACGACGCTGCGCCGTTGTATCCGGTTGCAAACACGCCTGTGGCGATGCGACCGTTGTGGGAGAGGCCGGCAACGCCGGCAAATTCAGCTACGGGATAGAAAGTAGCCGCGTGTGCGAACCCCGTGAGCATGCCAACGGCAACCGCAGTCAAACCGACAAGACGCATGCAAGACTCCTGCGAACAAAAGGAGATCGCACGTTGGGCGCAGCGGCCCCTGAATACCATTCCCGGGGCATTCGCGCTTCTTTCGCGCTCGTTTCACAGGGGGTTGGAATGGGCTCATTTTTGCGCGGGAGGGCCGTAGTCGGACATCCGCGTCACGACGTCCGGGATGTTCCGATCGCCGGCAAGGCTGCGAACGGTTGCCAGCGCATTCTTCCAGGCGTCCGCCTGACCCAGAGCCGCGTACAAGCGAGCCCGAACCATCGCACAGCCGAAATCTCGTTCGGCCCAGCGGGTGGCCCGACCAATGACGGCGCTTGCTTGCTGCAGATCACCTTCGCCGATAAGCACGTTGCCGTACGAGATCACCACGTCGGCGATGTCGGTCGGCACGCCGCCGCGCTCCGCGAGATCCAGCGCACGATCGTATTCCGCGTGGGCGGTGGTCGCGTCCTTGTCCACGTTGAGCTGCTCGGCGCGTGCAAGACGGGCGTACAAGGTCGCTGAAGAGTCGGGCATCGAAGTTGCCCAACGTTCCAGCGCATGCAATTGGTCAGCCGCCTCCCTGGAACGGCCGTCCGCGCGCAGCGCGCGAATCGCCGTGAGTGAGGCGGCAAGGCGATCGCGAACGTCTTCACCTTCGGCCAGCCCAGGAAGAGCGGCGAGCGCAGGATCAATAGCGTCATGAAACCGGCCGGACAAGAGCCAAAGCCGTGCGAGCGCACTGCGGCCGGCGGCCAGCACATTCTTTTCGCGTTGCGGATCCGCTTCGGCGATGACCGTATTCAGGAGTTCCTCGGCCTCGCGCCGGCGCCCGTTTGCGTCGAGCGCGAGCGCTCGATTGATCGCCAGCGCGTGCCGGATGCCCGCGTTCGCGAGGCGGTCGCGTACCTTCCAGGCCCTATCACTCGCAAGGAGTGCTGCAGCGGGATCGAGCAATGCAAGTTGCGCACCCACCTCCGCGCTGGTCGTTACTGCCAGTTCGTTCAGGGTGCCGAAGCGCTCGAAACGTTGCGCTGCCTGTTCGAGCACCGGTGCTGCAGACGCATAGCGGTCGAACGACGCATCGAGCATGCCTTCGTTCGCTTCGACACGCGCCAGCGCGAGACGGTCGCCCGCAAGTTCGAACATGATCCGCGCGCGGGAGAAATCGCCGCGTGCGGCATCGGCGTGGAGCTGGGTCTGCGCGACGAGGCCGCGCCCCATGTACGCCTGCCCCAGTTCAGCCGGCGCGTTGTGATTTTCGAGCAGGGAAACGGCCTCGCCGTAGTACGTCGCAGCGGCATCGGTACGACCCTCGCGCATCGCGACGTTGCCCAGACCGTCGAGAATCTTCGCACGCATCACAGCATCGGTTTCGGCCCGCGTTGCTGCCAGCAAATCCAGCAGGCTTTGTCTTGCCGTGTCGAGCTGTCCCGCGCGAAAGTCGATCTTCGCAAGACGCAGGCGCACTTCAGGCGATGCCTGCAATGCAGCGGGTGACGATTCAAGCAAGCGTCGCGCGCCAGCGAGATCATCGGTCAGCAAGGCGGCTTCCGCATTGGCGAGGAGTTTCGCATCCGACCACTGCTGAGGATCGCCAGCATCGGCGGGTGGTGTTTTGCCGAGCATCGTCAACAGGCGATCGGCTGCCGCGCGACCGGCGAGCAGAACGTCGGCATCGTGTGCGTCGACACTGCGCGCCGTGCTGTCGCCGCGCAACTCCAGATGCACGATCCAGCCACTCGGATTCCATGTGGCGCTCGATACGACGATGAATCGTGCGCCGGTCGCGTCGCGGACGCCGCCGTCATCTTTTCCTGCAACGCGCGTCAGTGCGACCACGTTGTCGCTCGGCACGACGGGCTGGCCGCCATCACGCAAGCGCGTGGCAATCGCATCCATGAGTCCGAAACGCACCCACGACCATTCCTCTGGCGCGACAACGTCGATTGGCAGGACGGCGGCGCTGTCAGGCGCGGATGAAGTCGGGGCACCTTGATCCGCCGTGCGATCCCACAGCCAGAGGCTCGCGAGCAACGCAATCGCGCCGAGCGCGATCCAATGCATGTGTCGTGCAACGAAACGCCGGGGCAAAGGCATCGGTCGTGCTGTGGTGTTTATCGCAGCAGGGGACGTTGGCTCGTTGTCCGCTTCCTTGCCGGGCAACGCGACCCACGCGTAGCCAAAACGCGGAATGGTGCGTATCGCGTTCTGCTCGTCGGCGCTGTCGCCGATCGCACGCCGCGCTTTCATGATGGTCTGGCCGAGCAGGGTATCGGTGATTTCGGTCTTGCCCCATACCGCTGCGACCAGTTCGTCGCGACCGACCGCGCGCTGACGCCGTTCGACGAGGTAGACCAGGCAATCGAAGACTTTTGGCGACAGCTCGACGCGCTCGCCGGCACGCCGCAGTTCGCGTGTCGAAAGATCGATCCGGCAATCACGAAAGGTGAAGATTTGATCGGGCACCGGGATCCGCGATGAATGACGATGGCCTATTCTCGGTGCCGGCGAGCAGAAAATCGACTATGTCCAGAAAGCGTGGCCATTGCGGCGCACGTCGAGCTCGCTATTGCCAGTGAAAGAGGGTCGGAGCGAGAAACATTTTCTTGATAGCCAAGGGGGTTCGCCACCGACCAAGCCTTGTAGTTTCTGCTTGACTCATGGAGCCCTTTGAGCAAACCGCCTGCAGAACAACGACTGCCTGACGTTCAGTTCGCTCTCCCTATCATCGGCGACGAGTTGTCGACGCGCCTGCAGTGCGAAAGGCGGCCTCAGGCAGAGGCTTGGTCTGCCTGGCGGCAGTGCATGGGCGTACATTGGCGTCTAGTTGGCTAGTCGCGACAAATCGGTTCGTGCGAGCCCATGCGCTGACGCACGCGATTCCATCCCAGGCGCCAGGCATGTTCATGAAGTTAAGTGGTCTGACCCTGCTTTTTCTTGCTGTAGCCAGCGCAAGTTCGATGACGCAGGCGGAGTCTCCGCGCGAGGTATTTACTCCGCAGGCGGGCTTCGACGGCAGCAGCGAAGGCAATGGAACTCTGAGACTGCTGGTCGGCAAGCAACGTCCTTTCCATGTCGTGAGCCATGGATACCAGACTTCCGATGGCGAATTCCGACTCGACCAGACCATCACCTTCCAGGGCGAGGCGCCGAACGATCGCTCGTGGTTGCTCACGACTATCAGCGGCAACCACTACAGGGGGACCCTCAGCGGCGTCGCCGGCACGGTAACTGGATATACAGACGGTGATCGTCTGGTCCTGCGCTATCGAGTCAAGGGTCCACTGGTCATGCACCAGATCCTGAAGCTCAGTTCCGACGGAAAGACCATTGACAATGCAGGCACGATCACCTTGCTGGGAATTCCAGTGGGCCATCTGCGCGAGACGATTGATCGAAAGCAAAAGAGTGGGGGCGAGGAGAAATAGCCGAAACGCTGATGGAACACTATGTCAGCGGCGCCAAGCCGGCTGACTGAAGTGTGGCGTGGCATAGCGATTTACTTTGGCCCGGAAGGTGATCTGTATGATCGGACTTTGCGCGAACACGCGGTGAGCCCCGAACCGGATCGTCAGTGGCGCCCGGCCGCGAATTCTGCATCGCATCGAGCGTCAGGTGTTCGGTCCCAATTTCACCACCCACATGAAATTTCCGAAGACCATGTGCTTGCCGTCGAACGGCATGTCGCCCGCCTTCGAGACGTGCACTAGATATCTGTTAGTTGTAAGGTTTATATCGGTCTCAGGTTCCAATGCAACCAACCCGATGTCGGCAATACCGGCAGCTAGCTCGCGTACCGGAGAAGCGCATGAAGTTGAATTCCCACTGCTTGCTTGTAATCAGCATGATGGCCCTCTGTGCCACGCCCGCCCTGGCGCAGAACCTCATTGAGAACAGCGCGTTCAATACGGATTTCTCTGGCTGGACCGGGGCGAGTTCTGGCTGGGTTGCCGACGACTGCTGCGGCGACCCGGCGTCCGGCAGTGTCATGTTGCACGAGTTTGCTGCGCTTGTTTCCAATTGCATCGAAGTGACGGCAGGCACTTCTTATGATTTCACGCTCTGGTCGAAGTTTGACCCGATCATCCAGCCTCCGGAGAGCAATGGCAACGCGTGGATCAACTGGAGCACAGAGACCACATGCTCAAGTTGGAACAGTTTCGACCCAATTC
>JBDSXV010000218.1:0-14078 GCA_039926025.1 Dokdonella sp. | reverse complement strand
TGCGATGCTTTTGGCAGAGCGAGTGAGCAGGAGCATCGCGGCTGAAGCCCTCCCCTGCAAGGGGAGGGCTGGAGTCGCTCGCGAAGCAACAAGCATCGCGGCTGAAGCCGCTCCTACAACGGCTATATCGCCGGGTCGTTCGGCTACAGGCCTTCCCTACCGAGCAGCTGCCGCTGCACCCCTTCGACTTCGCTGCGCGTAGCCTGTCCTCGGGGTAGACGAAGGGCTCAGGGCGAACGGATTCTTTCTGCGGGTTGTTGGTCGCATCACTAGATGAACACCGCCGGTGAAACATCGAAACGATCGGACAACGCCCTGATCTGGCGCACATTGAGCTCGCGCTTGCCCGACAGGATTTCCGACACCACGCCCTGGCTTCCGATCTCACCCAGGTCGGCCTGTCTCAATCCGTGTTGCGACATCAGGAATCGAAGCATCGCGTCGGGCGACACGACCTCTGATGGATAGTTCCGGTCATCGTAATCGCCAGCGTGCGGCAGGAACGCCATTGGCCACTGGCAAACGCGTCCTCGCCATTGCCGCGTGTTGAAAAGTCCGTGCGACAATGCGCGATGTCTCGCCGCGGCCGCACCACGCGCCGCGGGCGCACGGAGAAATGAATGCCCAATCCCCCCGAACACAGCGCCGAACCCGTCAAGCATGCGGCGACGCGTCCGCCGGAAGCGCTCGCCATCACGATCAATGGCAAGGCGTACTTCCATGACGGCGATCCCGCCATGCCGCTGCTGTGGTTCCTGCGCGATAACCTGCGCCTGACGGGCACCAAGTTCGGATGCGGTGTCGCCGCCTGCGGCGCCTGCACGGTGCTGTTCGACGGCAAGGCGATACGCGCGTGCGTGACGCCGATGAGCGTCGCCGCAAACCACAAGATCACCACGATCGAGGGGCTGGAAACCGATGCACTGCATCCGGTGCAGCAGGCATGGATCGAAGAAGACGTGGCGCAGTGCGGCTACTGCCAGGCCGGCCAGATCATGGCCGCCGTCGACCTGCTGCAACGCAAGCCCAAGCCCGGCGACGACGACATCGCGACGATAGGCAACCTGTGCCGCTGCGGCACCTATCCGCGCATCCGTCGCGCGATCCTGCGTGCAGCCGACCTGATGCAGGGTGAAAAGAAGTGAACCCGACCGTCAACACGGGGCGGCGCCGCTTCCTCGCCGTATCGCTCACTGCCACGGGAGCACTACTGATCGGGGTGCGCCTGGCATTCGCCGACCAAGGCGCGGACTTGCCACCGGAACTGCTCGGCGACGACCTCAACGACATCGGACCCTTCGTACGCATCGAGCGCGACAACCGCATCGTCATCGGTGCGCGTGGCTGCGAGATCGGCCAGGGCGTGATGACCTCGCTGCCGATGCTGATTGCCGAGGAACTCGACGTTGACTGGGCGCAAGTGCGCGTGGTGCAGCTGCCGTATGGCTACATCGACACCGACAAGGGACCCTCGAACCGCTACGGCGATCAGTTTGCCGGCGGCAGCACGAGCATTCCCGATGGCTGGAAGGAACTGCGCGAAGCCGGCGCGACCGCACGCTGGTTGCTGCTGCAGGCGGCTGCGCAGGAATGGAACCTGGCGGTCGAGCAACTGCGTACCGAAGCGGGTCAGGTCATCGCGGCGGATGGACGTCGTCTCACCTACGGCGCACTCGCGCGCAGCGCAGCCAACATCGCATTGCCGAACCAACCGCCCGCGCTGAAGAAGCCCGAACAATTCCGCATCATCGGCAAGCCGACAAAAGTCGTCGACGCGCGCGCCATCGTGACCGGGCGTACGCATTTTGGCATCGACGAGTACTCGGCAAACGCGCTCGTCGCCGTCATCGCGCGCTGCCCGTACCTCGATGGCAGCGTCGATACGTTCGATGACAGCGAGACGCGTCGCGTCGCCGGTGTCATCGACGTGATTACGCTACCCGGTCCAAAGCCGGACGAAGCGTTCAGCGGCCCGCTCGCGGCCGGCGTCGCGGTGCTCGCGGAGAATACCTGGGCCGCATTGCAGGGGCGCGAGAAACTCAAGATCCAGTGGAAGCAGGGCGACTGGCTGAAAGAATCGAGCAGCGCGCTGGCGGGTGCAGCGAACAGCCTGCTCGACCACAGTGCGGAAGGCCTCAGCGTGCGCAAGGACGGCGACTACGCCAAGGCGCGCAAGCAGGCGCACCAGTTCATCGAGGCGCGCTACGAGATGCCATTCCTCGCCCACGCGACGATGGAGCCGCCGGGTGCACTGATCGAGATCAAGCAGGACAGCGCGCGCCTGGTCGCATCGATGCAGAATCCCGATGGGGCGTCGCAGATCATCAGCCAGCTGACCGGCCTCGCGCGCAAGGACATCGAGATTCACATGACCCGCGCGGGCGGCGGTTTCGGTCGACGGCTCGCGAACGACTTTGTCGCCGAAGCTGTATTGATCGCGAAAGCAGCGGGCAAGCCGGTCAAGCTCATGTGGACGCGCGAGGATGATCTCGCGCACGATTTTTACCGCCCGTTCGGGGTGCACGCGCTCGCGGCGACGCTCGATCGCAAGAAGCATGTGACCGGCTGGTCGCATCGTTGCGCCGCGACACCGCGCGGCTATCGCGAGACCGACACGCGCAAACGTGCGGCGAACAATGCCACGCTCGAAGCGGACGATTTTCCTGCTGGCCTGGTCGCGAATCTCGACAAGACTTTCTACAGCGTCGATTCGCGCATGCCGCGTGGCGCATGGCGCGCACCGATCCACACGTTTCACGCATTCGCGGTGCAGAGCTTCATCGACGAAATCGCGATCGCGACCAAACAGGACGCGGTGAAACTGCGGCTCGACCTGCTCGGCGAACCGCGCCAGATCCCGTACTCGGGACACGGCGGTCCGGTGTTCGATACCGGACGTCTCGCCAACGTGCTCAAGCTGTGCGCCGACAAGATCGGATGGGGTGAAAGGCGCAGGGATGACCACGGCCTCGGCATCGCCTGCCACTTTACGTTTGGCGGCTATGCGGCGCATGCGTTCGAAGTGTCGATGGAAGGCCGCGAGCTGCGCATCCATCGTGCGGTATGCGTCGCCGATGTCGGCCGCGTCATCAATCCGCTCGGCGTCGAGGCGCAGATGATGGGCGGCACCATCGACGGCATCTCCACCGCATTGCACCTGGCGATCACGGTCAAGGACGGCCAGGTACAGCAGAAGAATTTCCCCGACTATCCGCTGCTGCGCATGGCGCAGGCGCCGCGCAGCGTCGAAGTGCAGCTGGTGGAGTCGACGCTGGAACCCTCGGGCGCCGGCGAGATCGGCATCCCGAGTGCTGCACCTGCTCTGGCGAACGCGATCTACGCCGCCACCACCGTGCGCGTGCGCAAGATGCCGCTCATGCCACAGTTGTTGCGGATGTTGTGACCGCCCCCGTGATGCTCACGCCTCATGCGCGCGCCTGGGATCCCCGGCGCGGTCGCCGCGACCACGTGCGCGTGCGCGTGCGCGTTCCAAATCTGCCGCTGATGCCGCCATTGTTACGGATGTTGTGAATGTCGTGAACGTGCGCGCCGCCCCTGGTCAGCGTGATCTCGCCAGCGCCGTTGGCCTTACAATCAAAAGGAGAACTAGCACATTAGTAATCACGTATACAATGGTTGATTTGTATGCCGCTGCTACGGCATGCTCGAACGAGTCAGACACACCGTCTGGCGACACCCGTACAGGAGCATAAAATGGAACTTTCCGCCGTTCTTGCGAGCCCCGCCTCGCTTTCCCTCAACATGGTCAGCGCCAATGCCGCGGTCGCGTCGGTAGACACCTCCTTCCCGATCGAGTCCATCAAGGAGCGTCTCCAGGCGTTCTCCAGCGATTGCTGCTCGTCCAACAATTACGACCAGCCGTAGTATCGGCCGCACATTGCAAGGGACAAGGCGAAGCGCGGCACGCGCGTCCCGTATCGGCGTGAACACCAAGCGATGCGCGCGCTGCCACGGATGTTTTATCCGTTGCGATGGATGGCAACCACAGGGTATTGCACGCCACGCGCGCGTGACGTGCAATGCTCCCAAGACGCAAGGAGGCGACAGTGAGAGAGGGAATTTCTCGAGAAATGGCGCTGCTTGAATCCTACGAGCGGCAAGCCCGCTCGACCGGCGCTCACGTGTTGATGTTGCCCACGACGTCGCCGATCCTGGCCGCCGTAGAACGGCTCGGGCTGCGACCGAAGGTCGACGCGGTGGTTGGAAGAAGATCGCGGCAATCCACTATGGTCCCAGCCGACCTGCTCGCCCATCTCGCCGACAACCGATTGATGAGCGATGCGCGAATCATCGTTTTCACTGACCAGCTGGTGTCTCCGGTGGACGCGCCGTTGCTGGTCAGTCGGAACGGCCGTACGCAGTACGTGTCTGCATTGGAATATGTACTCAATGCCGAGTACCAATGCCCTCTGTTCGCTATGAACGGGCGCCAGCTCGACTATCTGCCTGGAAATTCGCCTGCGGATCGCGTGCTTAACTTTATCGTCGATCACCTGGACGCCAATGAACTCCTCGGCGAGGCTTGGCTCGCCCGAAGCTTGCAGATTCAGCGGCAGCCACAGGAACGGCGTTTCCAGCAACGCCGGCGCGTCCGGGCGATGCGATCCAGCATCATGCATATGGTCGGCCCAAGTCGCCATCACTGGGACACGAGCCATGAAGACAAACTGCGGGTTCTCGACGACCTGTATCGCGGTCGGTGACGCATGAATCCGGACACGTTGATCGCACGCCTCATCGCGACAGCGGCGTGGCCACTCCGATTGTTGAAGAAGCCATCCGAGCGCATCGAGCGGCATCTCGGCCTGACCTTGGGTGAGGTGGATCGTCGAGCGGTGCTACGTGCATGCGCGCGTGATGGCACAACCATCGGCCATTACTACCACTGGTATCTGGAAAAATTGCTGGTCGCACGGCGACTCAATATCGCCACACGATCGGGCCTGCTCGAATTGGTCAAGGCAACCGACGCCAGCGAATTTGAAGCGCTGGACCGCATCCTGGATAACAAACGAAGCGCAGTGCTTGCGCTACCGCATTTCGGGCACTACATGCTCGCGGTACTTTCGATCGTCTCGCGATACTCTCCCACCCGCGACGTCGGACTCTTCTACGGCGACCCAACGACCCATCGCGGCAACCAGGTCTTCGACGACGTCCATGCGTCCCGCTTCAACACACCGGCGGACGCGCGAATCCATGTATTTCATGCGAACAGGTCCGGGATGGCCGATGCCCTTCGCCTGCTCAGGGGTGGCGGGCTGCTGATCATGATGCCTGACGTTCACCTGAAAGCCGACGAAACCTACCTGGTGCCCTTCCTCGATCACGCATACGACGTCATGCTTGGTTCTGCCGCCATCGCTCGCAAAACTGAAAGCGCCTTGATTCCGATGCTACCAGAGCCGACGGGCGCTCTTCGCTTCAAGATACGATTCGGCGAGCCGATCGATGCCGCGACACATTTGCAGGGTGCAGCCGCCTCCGCGCACCACGCCGAATGGCTGGACTACACCGCGACGGCTGCATTGTTCGAGCAGTACGAACGATGGATGTCAGGGCACACGCTGCTTTGGCAGTACGTCCGAGAGCACTTCTTGCGGGAAGCCCCCTTCGTCAACCTTTCGCCGAAGGCTCTCGATCAGATATGGCCAGCCTTTTTCGCCGATCCTCGCACCCGTTCGAACGGCGAGCCGACTCCGATCATTTTATCAAATCCACAGGTCGAACCATGATCAGCTCCACCTTCCGCCATATCACAGCGTTGTTGCGTGCCGCGGCGACCGTCTATGCGCATGCGGCATCCGCAGAGCAGTTGCCGATTGATCAAGCCCCGCGGGACCTGGAGAGAGTCTCGGTCTCCGCCGCCGACTCGGGACCGCACATCTGGGAATACCGCCGCGGCGACCATCGCGTGTTTGTGCTGGGCGTTGTATTCCCGGAGCCGAAGAACATCGACTTCATCCCGAACACGATTGAGAAGGCGATCGGCGCCTCCGGAGCCGTGTTGAGTCCGCCAGGCGTCGTCGTCGGCGAGGGCGTCAGCATATGGCGCGCGCTAACCTTGTGGCCGTCCATACGCAAGGCCAAGTACCTGCCGGAGGGAAAGTATCTGACCGACGTGCTCCCCGCACAGACGCAAACTCGATGGAATGCGCTCAAGGACGTGTACCTCGGAAACGACCGCGACGTCGAGCGCATGCTGCCGATGTACGCCGGCTGGAAGTTGTACGAAGCGCTGCTTGACAAGGAAGGTATCGACAAGAAATCTACCGTTACGCCAATGGTCGAGCGTGTGGCCAAGGCTGATCGGATCGAAATGATCGATGCGAAGTTCCACTTGACGATCAACGACCCCAAGACGGCCGTCCATGAATTCGCGATCGATCCGAACGCGGATCTGGCCTGCCTGGACTCAACGATGTCTGGCGTAGAGACGCTGCCGAGTGTGGCGCGCGAACTGGCCGATGCGTGGTCGGGCGGTGACGTGCCGGCAATGAGCGCAGCACTCGACAAACACACGATCATTCCACAGTGCTGGAGTTCGTTGACCAACGAAGCGATCGCGCGCCAACAGGGGCTGGATCTGAATGAACAAATTCGCAAGGCTTGGTTCGCCGCCTTGGAACTTGCAGGCACGACACATCCCGTCGTGTTCACCACCGCGCAGGTTGCCGACGTGCTGCACCGCACCGGTCGTATCCGGTGGCTGCTGGATGCGGGGTACGTCCCCGTCGACACTGCCGAGAAGAGCTGACCTTCGGGAGACGTCTCCGATCCGCGGCACGCAAAGACATCGCCGCTCGGTGGTCGCGACGTGCGGGCGGGGGTGAGAAGCGGTAATAGCAATGAAGGGTGGCGAGACCGGGGTGCCGGGCCGGCAAACGCCGCATCCGCGGCGGACGCGCCGCCATTCGGAGCGTCCTCTACATGGCCTGCTGGTCGGTTCACTGGCAAACAGGACGATTTCAAGTTTCGCTACCAACGCCAGCGAGCGATGGGAACGGCCGCAAAGTTCCTCATTGCCGCATATCGGCGCGTCCTTTTCATCCGGCTCCCGATGGCGCGAGATCAGGCCGAATGGAAAAATGCCGATGACCGGGCGAAGACCGTTGCTTCCACAACCCCATAAAGGCGGTTCTAGATCGCGAGGATGATTACGCCCGCAAACAGCACCAGCACCACCAGACTGATCCTGTCGGTCAATGCAAACACGACCGGATCGTCATGCATGTCGCCGCGGCGCGCGATCATCCACGCGCGGCTAATCCAATAGAGCAGCAGCGGTGTGAGCAGCCATAGCAGCTGATGGTGGCGGTACAGTTCCGTGCTCTTCGTGCTGTTGATGTAGAACGCGAGCACCAGAACGCTCAGATAGCCGCTGCCAGTGCCAAACGACTCGATCAGCGAGAGATCGTCGACGCCATAGCCGCGTCCGGCTACGCGGGTTTCCTTGGTCGACGCCACGCGGTGGACTTCGGCGTAGCGCTTGACCATCGCCAGGCTCAGGAACAGGAACATCGAGAACGCGAGCAGCCAGGACGAAAGCTCGACCGGCACCGCGACTGCGCCGGCAATGATCCTGACCGTGTACAAGCCAGCGAGAGCGATCACATCGAGCATCGCAATACGCTTGACCGCGAGCGTATACGCCAGCGTGGTGACCGCGTAGATGGACAGCATCAGCATGAAGCCCGGCGACAGCAGCGAAGCGACCGCGAACGCGGCAAGCATCAGCACGGGCGCGGCGATCAGGCCGGCGCCGATCGACAAATGGCCAGCCGCAAACGGGCGCTGGCGTTTGCGCGGATGGCGGCGGTCCGCGTCGAGGTCGAGCAAGTCGTTCAGCACATAGGCGCCGGACGCGCAGAGGCAGAACGCGAGGAATGCGAGAGTCGTCGCGAACAACACAGCCGGTTCGAAGATTCGGTGTGCAGCTACCACAGCGACAAACACGAGCAGGTTCTTCGACCACTGGTGCGGGCGCAGCGCACGTATTGCCGCGCGCCGCCAACGGGTCCGTGGCGCGATCACGCCGTCGACCTTGCGCATCCGCGCCAGGCGCGTCCGCACCGACGCCGACGCGTTCACCGCGATCGCTTGCCGCGCATGCGGCCACACCGCGAGATCCGCTGCCGCATTGCCGACGTAGTCGAAGCCGTGCTCGCCATAATGACCGACCAGTGCAGAAGCCTTGCGCGCTCCCTCGAGATTGGTTTGCCCGTCACTGCCGATCGCCGCCTCGAAAATTCCGATATACGCGGCGACCGCGTCGACGAGGATCTGGTCCGAAGCACTGCACAGCACGCACCGACGCGCCGGGACTTCGCGCAACCAGGCGAGTACGCGTGCGTCATAAGGTAGCAGCGTGACGTCGGGCACGGCACGGCGCGCGATCTCGCGCTTGAGGTGCGCCTTGCCGCGCAGCAGCCACAACGGCAATAGGAGCAAATACAGCGGATTGCAGCGCAACAGGGACAGCGCGGATTCGTACAGCAGGTCGGTGTGGACCAACGTACCGTCGAGATCCACGCACAACGGTACGTCCTGTTCCTGCATGCAGCCTTCCCGTGGAGTGGGCGCTGCGCGGACCGGTGTTCGCGCAGCCGATGAGCGTCGGCCGCGCCGACATTTGCCGAAGGATACCCGATGCATCGCCGCGGCTGGTTCTCAACGCGCTTCGTCGGTGGAGTGCTCGCGCACACGTGAAAAGTGCAAAGAACGACACGGTCGTAACGCCGCAGGCGCGCGTGCGGCGTTGCATCACCTAGTTCACGGGTTCGCAGCCCCCCGATTGCGCGCGCTGCTCTGCGCGGTGACGGATTGCCTGCTGGTCGACGAGACCGACCCATTTGAGATACTTGCTGGCCAGTTTGTCTCCGGCATCAATATCGGGCGTGAATGCCTTGGCAAAGCGCGTCTTCTTGCAATCGATGGGATTGCCGCGTTTCTCGATTTGCGCCCAGCGTGCCTTGGCGGCTTCCTGCGGATTCTTCGGCGCCTGCGGTGCGCTCGGCGCGGTGCTGGTGCCCAGCCGGATCGAGCCATCCGGATTGAACAGCTGCGGCACGGTCGCGCCGCTGCCGGCATTGCCCATGCGTGCCTGCATTTCGCTGCTGGCCTCTTCGGCGTGCGGGGGTGGCGGCGGCTTGTCCTTCAGTGGCGGCGGCGCAATCGCGATCCGGCTCGGTCGCGCGACGATGGGCGCCTCCGGTTCCGGCGGCGGCGGGATCAGGATTTCCGGTTCGATCAGCACAACCTGGATCGGCGCCGAGTTCCGCGCGAGATGGATGCGATACGGTCGCATCACCAGCGCGAAGCCAATCAATTGCAGGGCCGTCATCGCCAGCGCGAACAAACCGCCGAGCAACAGAAGACGTCGATTCCGCTCCGGCTTGCTCCAGCGCAAGCTGCGCTGCCACGGCTGCTGATCCGTGCGGAAGTTCAGAAAACCGGGTTCGCTCAACGACGACGGGCTCGCGCGACGGCGGGCGGGCGGCAGCGACGGCGACGTGGAAGAGTGCTGCGGCATCAAGGACCGGGACGAAAGACTGGCGCGCGAGGATAACGATAGCGCGCTAAGCCGCGGTTAAATTGGTGCTGCGAGTCGCCCGCGCAGCCAATCGCAGACGCGTGCCGCGACACGCGGCGCGGGGCGGCCGAGCAGCGGCCCCACGTGGCTTGCTTGCTGCACGAGTTCGAAATCCGCACCAAGCCAGGTAGCGAGTGCGCGGCTCGTCGCCGGCGGCACGTCCGTGTCGTCTGCGCTGGCGAGGACCAGGGTCGGACAAGGCGGCACCGCGCAGTCGATCCCGCCTTGCGCCGCATTGAGTACAGCGCCGGATTCATCGCGCCAGCGTCGGAAGGAGTACATGCGGGCGGCATCGTCCGAATCCGGCATGGCGCCGCGGGTGCCGCCCAGGGAGCGCGCGCGCGACCAGGTCGCGATGGGGCGCCAGGTTCGCGCGGGCATGCCCGTGATTCCCCGCGGCGGGACCGGGTTGACCAGCACCAGCGCGAGCGGCTCGACCTCGGCTGCCGCGGAAAGTGCGAGCAGGCCACCGAGACTGGCCCCCACCAGGATCGGCTTGCGCGACGACACGCCGCACCACGCGATGATCTGGCCACGATAGTCGGCAAATTCCGTCGCAGCCAGCCCGGCAGCCGCCGGCATGAGGTCTGGCGCAAGCACATCGAAGCCATGCACGTTGAACATGCGCGCCCAGATGCCCCACTCCCAACCGCCGGCGCCCGCGCCGTGCACGCAAACGATCGTTCCCCCTGCGATGAAGTTGTCCTGCATTGCCGCTTGACCCCGCCTGCCGATAAGACAAGTCTATGTCGGCTGGCGTCTCCTTTGTCTGGAATGCGCAGCCTTTCCGCCATGACCGTCCTTCGTGGCATCTCGCTCGTCCGGCCCATACCGCCGCACGGACGACCATGACGGCCTCGCCCACTTGCTGATGGGAGGTCCTTCGTCATGTCGTACTCCACCGATGGCATCCGCAATATCGCACTCGCAGGCCATGCGAGCGCCGGCAAAACAATGTTGTTCGAAGCCCTGCTGCATGCCGGCGGCGCAATCCCTACGGCAGGCACGATCGAGCGCGGCAGCACCGTGTCCGATCACGACCCGATGGAAAAGGAACGCAAGCATTCGATGTCGGCGTCGATCGCCTCGATCGACATCGGCGACATTCACATCAACCTCATCGACACACCCGGATTTCCGGACTTCCGCGGACCAACCCTGTCCGCGCTCGCCGCCGTCGAAACCTGCGCGATCGTCGTCGATGCCGTCACCGGCATCGCGCATTCGACCCGCCGCCTGATGGATCGCGCGAAGCAGCGCAATCTGTGCCGCGTGCTGATCGTCAACAAGATCGATCACGACGGCATCGATCTGGAAGGCATCGTCGAATCGTTGCGCGACGAGTTCGGCAAGGAATGTCTGCCGATCAACCTGCCGGCGAAGAACGGCAGCGCGGTGGTCGACTGCTTCTTCCAGCCCACCGGCGAAGCGGATTTTTCATCGGTCGCCGATGCGCACCAGCACATCATCGACCAAGTCGTCGAGATCAACGAAAGCGTGATGGGCCACTACCTCGACGATGGCGAATCGGGCCTGTCCGGGCAGGAACTGCACGATGCGTTCGAGCAGTGCCTGCGCGAGGGTCATCTGGTGCCGATCTGCTTCGTCTCCGCGCGCAGCGGTGTTGGCGTGAAGGAGTTCCTCAATTTCGCGTCGAAATTGTTGCCGAATCCGAAGGAAGGCAATCCGCAGCCGTTCGAAAAGGGCGTCGGCGCGAACGCACAATCGATCCTCGCGGTCCCCGATCCCGCCGAGCATGTGATCGCCGACGTGTTCAAGATCGTCAACGACCCGTTCGTCGGCAAGCTCAGCGTGTTCCGCGTCTACCAGGGTACGGTAAGGAAGGACACGCAATTGTTCGTCGACGATGGCAAGAAGCCTTTCAAGGTCGGTCATCTGTTCCGGCTCAAGGGCAAGGAACATGTCGAAATCGACCAGGCGATCCCGGGCGACATCGCGGCGATCGCGAAGATCGAGGAAATCCATTTCGACGCCGTGCTGCACGATTCGCATGACGAGGACCAGGTCCATCTCAAGCCACTGGATTTTCCGCTGCCGATGTTCGGGCTCGCGGTAGAGCCTGCGCACAAGGGACAGGAGCAGAAGCTGAGTTCGGCTTTGACACGGCTCGGCGAAGAAGATCCCTGCTTTCGCGTCGAGCACAGCAAGGAGCTCAACGAAACCATCATCCGCGGCCTCTCCGACCTGCATCTGAAGCTGATGCTCGAACGCATGAAGGAGCGCTACGGTGTCGAAGTCACGACACGACCGCCGCGCATCGCGTACCGCGAGACGGTCGGCGCGACGGCCGAGGGCCATCATCGCCACAAGAAGCAGACCGGCGGCGCCGGACAGTTCGGTGAAGTGTTCCTGCGCATCGAACCCTTGCCGCGCGGCGCGGGTTTCGAGTTTGCCGATGAAGTGAAAGGCGGCACGATTCCGGGCCAGTTCCTGCCAGCGATCGAGAAAGGTGTGCGCCAGGTGCTCGAACACGGCGCGATCGCCGGCTATCAGTTGCAGGACGTGCGCGTGATCGTCTACGACGGCAAGTACCATCCCGTCGATTCGAAGGAAGTCGCCTTTGTCAGCGCCGGCAAGAAGGCGTTCCTCGACGCGATCACCAAGGCGCGCCCGCAGGTGCTCGAACCGATCGTGAACCTCGACGTGTACGTGCCGAATGCGCACATGGGTGATGTCACCGGCGGTCTCTCATCGAAGCGCGCGCGCATCAACGGCACCGATTCCTTGCGCGGCGGAGAGATCATCATCAAGGCGCAGGTACCGCTCGCCGAAGTCGCCGACTACCAGACCGAACTGAAAGCGATGACCGGCGGCCAGGGTCGCTACGCAATCGAGTTCAGCCACTACGAGCCGGTGCCGCCGCCGGTGCAGAAACAGCTGACCGAAGCGTACAAGCCGAGGGTCGAGGAAGACTGACAGCCGGGTCGGGCGCCTTACTGATTGGCCGCGCCCGATCACCGCGTACAAGGCAAGACAACCCAAGGAGTACACCATGCTCTCGCTCGCCCAGCTCTGGCTTCCGATCGTGCTTTCCGCGCTGTTCGTGTTTTTCGCGAGCAGCCTGTTCAACATGCTGCTGAAGTTCTGGCATGCACCCGACTACCGTGCGTTCTCCAACGAAGAAGAAGTGCGCGCCGCGATACGCAAGGGAGTCACCGGCCCCGGCATGTACCACCTGCCCTTCTGCGTGCCCGAGAAGATGAAGGACCCGCAGATGCAGGAAAAATTCAACCAGGGTCCGAATGCTCATGTCTTCGTGCGCCCGAACGGCGTGATGAACATGGGTGCCTATCTCGGCCAATGGTTCGGCTTCTGCGTGCTGGTCTCGCTGTTCTGCGCCTTGCTCAGCGTGCACGCGCTGCCCGCGGGCGCGCCATTCGCGCACGTGTTCCACCTGATTGGACTCGGCGCACTGCTGGGCTATGCGTTCGGCTCGATTCCGAACGCGATCTGGTGGGGGCATCCCTGGGGCAGCACGATCAAATACGTCATCGACGGCCTGATCTATGCGCTGATCACGGCCGCGACGTTTGCGTGGCTGTGGCCATCGGCGTGAGCGGGAACGCCCGCCGTGATGATGTGACGATCGCGCGAGCCGGCTGCAGATAAAGCAGCCGGCCCGTGCACAGTCAGTCAGCGGCTGGCGTCAAATGGAACCGGTGTTCGACGTCGGCCTGCCATCGTGACGATTCGTTCGCAGTCGGCGTCGGTCCGAAACGCCGCTCGTGCAGGATCAATGATCCGTCGGTGGCGCGCGCGACCAGCGTGCTTGCACGCGTACCGTACTTTTCGCCGCGAATGAAGATCGGTGCAAGCCGGCGTTCGAGTTCGAGGCCGACACCTGTATCGGGCAACGCTGTATCCGGTGGCTGCACATCGTCCACGAGCAGATCCAGCAGACCCGCTTCGTCGATTGCGCCGGCATCGCGCTGGATCGTCTCCTCGAAGCGCTGTTGCAGCCGCTCGGTCTTCGGCCAATGCACGCCGATCGGGCCGTTGCTGATCACGTGCACGCCGCGCGTCAGCGCAAGCACGTCGACCTCGGCGCTGCTCAATGCAAACACGCCATGGCGATCGCCGACGATGAGATTGAATGGACCGTAGTCGCCTGCGTTTCGGTACAGCGAACTGAGGAAGCCGTGCGGCGTTTCATCGCCGAGCACGAAATCGCGCACCAGCCATCCACGCGACTTCGGCGCCGTTGCGGGCACGCCCGTTCGCAGGTTTGTCACTGCGGCAAAGCGACCGTCATCGCGCAACGCGAGCCAGGAACCGCCTGCGACGAGATCACGCCCGCCGACGACGCGCCCATAGGCGTCCCACTTCAGCGCAGGCGCGCTCGCGCGCGCATGGAATTCGTCGCGGTTGCCGAGGAGCAGCAGCGGCGTGTGCGCTGTCGTATTGATCGCGACGAGAAGGAGACACATCAGGAAATCCGAACCAT
>JBDSXV010000217.1:0-49212 GCA_039926025.1 Dokdonella sp. | reverse complement strand
GTGGACTGAACTTGGGCCAGTTGCCCATGCGGTCGCGCGCACCCATTTGCTCGGAGTTCCACAGCTCATGCGTCAGGTCGTTCGCATCGAGCGCGCGCAGGACGCCGGGATGAATGCCACTGTTCGGATCCGAGCCGCTGAATGCCATAGACGACCACAGGACGCCTGACCCGGGAGTGCTGCCATTGGCGGACAAGGTCAGCACGCCGCCAGCGCTTCCGGTATTGGAAAATAAAGTGGTCTGCGAAACGGGTGTGGCGTCGAACAGCGAGGTCGTCGTGTTGAAGCGGTAGGCTTTCATCTGGTTATGGTTATCCGACCACACATACATCCAGGGGTCCGCACCGTCATGGCGATCCCAGTAGACGGGTCCGCCCTTGATCTGCTGGCCGCCGTTGGTGAAGGTCTGTGCGATATTCATGTCGTTGGCGGAGTCGTGCCCAAGAGCCGACGTATGCGTCATGTAGAACACGCCGCTCTTGCCCGCACCAACGATGAGATCGGTGCCTGGCAGCAGGATCGGGCCGGAACCGCCAAGGTCGGCGTCGTTGTCGTTGAGCGAGCTGAAGTTGGACGGCGTGAACCAGTCCAGCATCGGCGTGTCGGCGCTGGCGCCGAACTTCACGATGGATTCGCCGAAGTTGGTCGTGCCGTCGTAGGTGCCGTTGCCGGTGATGAAGTACACGTTGCCCTGTGCATCGACCGCGGGCGCACGACCGGCCATCCAGATGCCGCCGCCATTGAATGCGGTTCCTGCCGGCGTGGAACACCAGATTGCGGTTTGCTGCAAAGTGGCAGCGTCGTAAACCATGACCCAGCCGTGATACGCGAACTGGTCGCTGTGCGCGGCCCAGGCAACGAAGATGCGGCCGTTCGAATAGGCGAGGCTCGCGCGCTGGTCCTCGATCTTCGGGTCGAAACTCAGCACGCCGGCTACGCTTCCGATGCCACTTCCCGGCACGCTGCCGCCAAGAAGCACAGGACTGCCACTTTTTTCCGTGAGCGTGGAAATGTCGATTGCATGCAGGCGCTGGCAGAACGTGGGATTTTTCGGGGCACAGTTCGCGTTCATCTCACGCGTGCGCGCGACGAGGTACAGCGTGTTGCTGGCAAGATCGATGTGCGGTGTGCTCTCGATGCCTACGTTGCCGATGATATTGTCGTTGTAGCCGAGGATTTCGATGATCGTGTTCGCGCGCGAACCCGGCACTTCGGTGGTGAGGTCGAGCGACAGCAATGGTGTGTCGGCGTTCGAATCCGCATCGAACGCATAGACCCAGTCGTTCATCGTGACGACGTAGACCACGTTGTGAAGGCCCTGCCCGGGTATTGCGACGTTGCGCACATAGAGTGGTTGCGCATACACCGAGCCATTGACGGTGTAGGACCACAACTTGCCGAACTGGGTCGCGTTGACGTTGGCCGTGGTTAGCTGTGCCTCCTGCAGGTTCGCGCCCAGGCGGCTCGCGTCATACCGTTCCGTCACGACATCGACCTGCGCAGTGGCCGCTGCGCTTGAGCTGAGTCCACAGATGAGTGCAGCCAATGCCGCAACCTTGCGCCACGAATGCGATGGCATGGTTCACTCCCGATTTGGTCCGAGCACTCTATCAGGCAAAAGCAATGGCGCTGGCAGCCATCGGCGCGAAGTGCGCGCTGCGTCATGGAACCCTCGAACATGCAGCCCCAGAGTCGGATACCTGGGTGACAGCCGAGTCCACATCATGAGTCAGCGGTCGTTCGTTCCATGGGCACTGACCCTGGTCGCATGGTTTTCGGCAATGTCCATTTCGCATGCGTACGGACCCACGGGAACGCCGGGCGTCTGGCAGCCGATCACGTTGGCGGCGCTCAACGGCGGTGATCCCGATGTGTCCGACGGCGACTTCATCCAGAGCGTCGTTGCAGACCCGGTCAATCCCGGAACCTTCTATCTGGGCGCCGGAAACAACGACGGGCGCGCAATCAAGTGGCTGCGCACGACCGACTTCGGCGACAGCTGGGAAGTGCGCAACACCACCACCATGCACGGCAATCCCTGGGGATTCAGCATCGATCCGAATCCGGCACGCGCACCGGGCAGTCTGCCTACGCTCTATTCGCCGGCGGGCTACGGTTCGTTCGGTGCGTGGAAATCGACCGATGGCGCGGCGACCTGGGCGCGGCTGGCCGGCGCGGACACTGCATTCGCGCCCTACAACCCGTTTGGCCCGACCCTGACTGATCTGTACCACGCGATGGTGCTGCCCGACGACCCGCCCAATCATGTGCTGGTCACCTACCACTATGGTTTCATCAACAATGCCGATGGCGGCTTCGGTGAGTCGTGGGACGGCGGCTCGACCTGGGCCGTGCATCCGCCCCCGCCGGGCATCGGCACCTCGCACTACGTGATACCGATCAGTGGCACGACCTGGTGTGTCATTGCCCAGAGCAACAATGGCGACAGTGGGATCTGGCGAACGACCACGGCGGGAAGGATCGGTGGCACCGCAGCGATGAAATTTCGCGACGGCACCATAAGCACCGCGGCGTGGGCGAAAGTCAGTGATGTCGAACATGTGCACGGCAGTTTCGAAGCCTGGAAGATTGCCGATGGCACCTGGTATGCCGCAGGCTGGACCGATATTGCAAAGTCGACCGATCAGGGTGCGACATGGATCAAGGTCGTGTCCGGCAACTGGCCCGGCACGTTCAATGGCGTGGACACGTCCAATATCGTTGCGACGGGCACATATCTCTACGGCAACTCGTTCGTCCAGACGACACAGGCGCGGGCGCCGCTTGCCGCTGATGGCAGTTGGGTGCGCGATTACAGCGCACCCGTCAGTGCCAACGGTTCGAACCCGTATGGCACGTCGGTCGCGTATGCGGCGTCGATCGGCAGCTACGTCATCCTCATGGGCGACCATACGCACGGCGTAGTCTGGCGTTATATCGAACCGGCGGTCGATGCGATCTTCGCCAACGGTTTCGATGCGTGAGCGCGTATCGAATCGTGAAGATGTTGTCTTCGACGAACTTCGACTTCTTCATGACGAAATCTGCATCTTTCGCAGGGTTGGTTTCGCCGAATTCCTCTGCTTCTGGCGGGTGCCGTTTACAGGGCAGGCGTCAACGTATGATCCGGCGTGCTGCCGCTACAACAACACTTGTCGCGTCAGCCTGAGGAATTGATGAACTTCGTCCTCGGTCTTCGTATCGATCATGTACACCGGTTGCCTCCCGTTCGGGCATCGCAACCGCGGCGTCGTTCCGAATAGTCGGCATATCAGCGGACGCTCACCGTAGACCTCACATCCATGCTTGCCCAGGTACGGACAGCTCAATTCGGCCAGTGCGGTCGCATGTTCGGCTTCGGTCTTGACGGGTAACCTGGCTACTTCCGCCGAAGAAGCCGTCACCGGCCCGCAGCAATCATGGCAACCGACGATACAAGTGAACGACGGGATGCGTTGGCGCAGATCCTGAAGCTTGCGATCATTGCGGGTCACGACTTTCATGCTCGTCTGCCAAAATCTTTTCCTGATTGCAATCGACGAGTGGGGCGCGACTTGGCTGGACATTGCGCGCGCATGGCCAATGCAATGCGCGAAAAGGCTGGTTTCAACAAAGACGATGCCGAACGTCGGAGGTGAGCGGGCGGGCAGATGGGGATGGTTGGACGGCTGCTGGCAGCGCTGCCGGCGCATGCAAAGACCACCCGATTGGCGTCTTCTATCTCGTCGACGACGAACACCGAACCGGCAAAACTTTGCCGGATGCGGTCGATGTGCGCGTCTGAATCATCGCAGTACAGATTCAGGACCATGATCCCGCTATCGGTCAAAGCATTCCGGCAGTTGTCGTAAAACTCCGAGGAGGCCAGTCTTGAAGGTATGCCATCGCGGGTATAGGCATCCACGAGCAAGACGTCGAACTGGTTCGTTGACTGACCGACAAATCGCGCACCGTCGTCCAAGTGAACCTGAAACCTTTCATCGTCGGGCGGCACGTGGAACTCTTCACGCAGAGCGACGACATGAGGATTGATTTCCACCACATCGATCCGTGAATGAGGTAGTTCGCGATAGCAGAATTTGGCCAGCGATCCGCCGCCCAGGCCGATCATCGCGACTCGGCGCGGCTGACCGTCGAATATGAGGAAGCCCATCATCGTACGCGTGTAATCTGCCAAGAGCGTGTGCGGCTCGAGCTTCAGCATTTGGCTCTGCATCTCTGACATGGAGAAGTGCAGTGACTTGAAGTCTCGTGTTTCGCGGACGAAGGGCCGGAACAGGTCGGAGGCGTTCGCCAGCATGTCATTGTCCCTCGCAGGTCCGCGCCGTGTGCGTTCAACACGGATGAGCTGCCCTATACAGGCGTTGATCTCGTAGCACCAGAAACCGAGCATGCCGCTTCGGCTAAACCGAATAGATCTCTCGACGATGCGTCGAATGAATTTGCCTGCCTCCCATACAGCGCGTTGAAGCGGCAGTACTGTCTGACGTTGCACGACTACGGCTTGCTCCGAAGGGCCTTTCTCATCGGCGTTTCAGCCTTGGAGAGCGCTGCAATTGAAATGGCATGTGAGCCAGTTTCGTCAACACGGCATCGAAGACAGGATTGGTGATGTCGTCGCGTACGCGGTGACGAACGACGGATGCGGCAGCGGCATGAGCCAACTCCAGAGACAACGGCTCAATCGGCTCCTTCCAAAATCGCAGTTGCAGGTCACGCAGCGGATCGGCGGTGGGCAGATGCGTGCGTGAGCGGCTGAAGGTCTCCAGGCACTGTTGGTCGACCTCTTCGCCCTGGCTGCGCGAAACGATCACTGTGCATGGGCGTCGCCCTGGTGCGCCTGAAAACTGCTCATAGGTCACCAGGCAATTGGATAGGCCTTGCTGCTGTTGGTCGACCTCTGCGGCGGTTGCACTGGTTCGAGCAATTCCGCGAGCGTCGGCAATCGTGATTGCGATCTGCATCGGTGTTCGAGCGACAAGCGCGGCCACTGAACTTTCCTCCGCCGTGGTATCGCGGAAAGGCGCCCCCAACTGCGGCGCGCAATGCACAAGCCATGACGGAGTGGCTGCATTCGACGATGGTTCGCCTCGCCGTTCACGCACCATCTGCCATGCCTGAGTGAGCGCAGTCCACGCGTTGGGAATGATCGGCCAGCACAACGCCTGAACAAAAATGGGTTCGCCACCGTCTTTCGAGGCGTAAGCGGAACCCAGAAACGCAACGCGACCAGG
The DNA here is from genome assembly GCA_039926025.1 of Dokdonella sp. Lineage (GTDB taxonomy): Bacteria > Pseudomonadota > Gammaproteobacteria > Xanthomonadales > Rhodanobacteraceae > Dokdonella_A. The sequence continues at coordinate 43,978 of JBDSXV010000217.1, read as the reverse complement.
CGTGAGGGGTTCGATTGCGACTGCCGTGGGGCGGCTGCGACGAGGGAGCGGAGCAACGGCGTGTTGTTTGGTCATTGTCGTGTGCAGCTCCGATCGTCGCCCGTCTTGGCTTCAGCGCCCATCGTCGGCGTGCGGACAACGAGCGATCATGTCGGCAGCCTGGTTGGGACACATCAACCATTATAAATGATGTATGGAGCTTCTGAATAGATGTAAAAAACATCACAACAGCTAGATAGAATGTACGAAGAGGAGGGGTGGGGATGGTGTTCTTGTCCCGACTTCCGGATGATGCGTCGGTTCGACCTTGCCTGGCGTTATGAATGGAAGGGGTATGATGTTTGAAGCATCACTTGAGATATATGAGCATTCCTTGTTAATGTCTAACGTGGAGCTTTGGCCATGATCACTGCCGCCCAACTTCGAGCGGCGCGCGCCTTGGCCGGGATGGATCAAAAGACATTGGCCGAGAAGGCGGGCGTGTCGTTGCCGACTATCCAGCGCATGGAGGCCAGCACCGGCAATGTTCGCGGAGTGGTCGAAACGCTCACGAAAATTGTAGCGGCGCTCGACACGGCAGGAATCGAATTGATCGGTGACAACATGCCGAGTCAAGGCACCGGGCGTGGTGTCCGGCTAAGAGCTCCAAAGGCCCCCTGATGATGGGGTGGAACGGACCGGGCGCAGGTCGCCAGTTGGTGAGTGCCGGCGGTTGCTTTGGGGTGTTTCCAGTATGAATGCTACGTCTGTTGGCTTGTTGCGCATGCGGCATCTCGTGGTGCCCACGCCGAGGACGACAGCACTCGTCATCGCATACGCCACAACACCTAAGAAGGGTTTGATCGCGGCGGTCCTCGGCTGGATTCGTCAAGAAGTCCAGCGGCACTCGTTCGCGTGTCTGTCGTGCCGAGCCATGTTCCGCCAGGGCACCCACGCAGTCGGTGTATTCGACCGCTTCCATCGTTTTGAACGAACTCGCTCGAACGAGCGAGCGGCAACGCACCCCAGCCGTATCCCTGGTCTGACTGGAATGATCAAATGACCGTCGTCCGGTATCGCCTCGGCATCCATTCAAGCTGTACCGCTGGCACACGATCATGAACTTCGCGCACACGTGCCCAAGAGTCTTGACTCGGCTAAAGCGAAGGCTGAGATCAAGAAGTTGATGGTGCTGAGGCGTTCCCTTTGACTCGGCATCGCGTCGCATTTCTTTTTGCTTGAGAGGCCTTTGCTGGTAGCCATGAGGTGAGATTGACGCTTGCTGCCCATCATCTGTTTGCATTGCTCAGCTTCGTGGGTGCCTGGTTCGCGCTAGGCATTGCGGGACTCGTGCAGTCACAACGCATCGGATGGGTGGCACGCACGCTGTTTCCGCTGGGTGCGCTCGTCGGGTTGGGCGTCGCGTGCGTCGGTTGGTCGGCACTCGCTGATGGATTCGTTCCCGAGCAATGGGTGCTTCCGCTGGGATTGCCCGATCTACCTTTCCACCTGCGACTGGATGCCCTCTCGGGGTTTTTCCTGTTGTTGCTCGGCAGCGCTGGGGCCGGGATTTCCTTGTTTGCGGCGGGCTATTTTCGCGAAGGCGAGGGCGCCTCGCCGGGTTTGCTTTGCCTGCAATACCACACGTTCCTGGCCAGCATGGTGATGGTCACCTTGGCTGACGACGCTTACCTTTTTCTCGTGTCGTGGGAAACCATGGCGCTCAGTTCCTACTTTCTGGTCACCACGCAACATCGCATTCCAGAGATCCGACAAGCCGGGTTTTTGTACCTGCTCATTGCACACGTGGGCGCCATCGGCTTGCTGCTTTGTTTCGGCGTATTGCAGGGCGGCAACTGGCAAATGACATTCGATGCGATGCGCGACGCGACGCTTGCGCCCGCGTGGGCCAGCATTGCTTTTCTGCTGGCGCTGTTTGGTTTCGGTGCCAAGGCCGGGCTGGTGCCGATGCACGTATGGTTGCCCGAAGCACACCCCGCTGCGCCATCGCCAGTGTCCGCGATGATGAGCGGCCTGATGCTCAAGATGGCGGTCTACGGCTTGTTGCGCATCGGTCTGGATTTACTCCACGCCGGTCCGTGGTGGTGGGGCATGCTGACGTTGATACTCGGCCTCGGTACGGCGTTGTTCGGCGCGGTGTTTGCCGCCGTGCAAACGGACATGAAGCGATTGCTCGCCTATTCCTCGATCGAAAACATCGGCCTGATATTCGCCGCCATCGGTCTGGCATTGCTGTGTCGAACGTTCGACTTGCGCTTGCTCGCTGCATTGGCGCTGACCGCAGCGCTGATTCACTCCTTCAATCATGCCCTGTTCAAGAGCCTGCTGTTTCTTGCCACCGGATCGGTGCTCCACGCAACGCGCGAGCGCAGCCTGGGCAAACTCGGCGGGCTGATTCGCCGAATGCCCTGGGTTGCGACGTTTGCTTTGATTGGCACCTTGGCGCTCGCCGGCCTGCCACCGCTCAACGGCTTCGTGTCCGAGTGGCTACTCTTGCAGGCGTTCTTGTCCACGCCGGCCATCCCCCATGCATTTGTGAACATGATCGTGCCACTGGGAGCGGCGGTCGTGGCCTTGACGGCAGCGTTGGCGGGCTACGTGATGGTCAAGTTCTACGGTGTGATCTTTCTCGGTCAGCCGCGGGAACCATTGCTGATGCATGCCCACGATCCAGGCTGGCTCGAGCGTCTCGGACTTGGCTGGCTGGCGTTCGGCTGCATTCTCATCGGCGTATTTCCGCAGTGCGCTTTGGACGCCACTACAGGCGTTACACGCGCACTGTTGGGCGAGGTGATCCATCGCGGACCCGCACCTTGGTGGATTGCGCCCGTCTCGACGGCACAGGCTTCCTACAGCGGCTTGGTGTTATTGGCGGGCATGCTTGGCGTGATTGGGGTGATGTTCTTCCTGGTGCGACGGATGTATCACGGACGCGTGCGCCGCACGCCCGCATGGAATTGCGGCTACCCATGGCTGACCCCTCGAATGCAAGACACCGCCGAGGGTTTCGGTCAACCGATCCGACACATGTTCGGGTTGTTCTTTCGCATGCAGCGCGAGCTGCCGTCGCCCGACGACAGCGCACCTCATTACCGCATTCACATTGAAGACCGGTTTTGGCACGCGCTCTATCTGCCACTCGCGCGCGCAGTCAGCTGGCTGGCCGACATGCTCGCGGTGCTGCAGCGCGGTCGTCTGGCCGTCTATCTCCTCTACAGCTTCCTGACGTTGATTGTGCTGCTGGTGTTCGTCCTATGAGCGCGCTCGCGCTTGCGAGTCAGGCCGCGGGAATCCTGCTCGCTATCGCGCTCGCACCGCTGCTGGCCGGTTGGGTCGCGCAATGCCGCGCCTGGCTGCAAAACCGGTCGGCGCCTCCGCTGGTGCAACCTTACCGGACCTTGCGCAAGCTGTTCCGGAAGGATGCCGTGCTGGCAACCGACGCGTCTCCGCTGTTCCGTGCGACACCGTACGTCGTGTTCGGCACGATGACTCTGGCAGCGGCGATCATTCCTTCTGTAACCACTGATCTGCCAATGGCGCGCGTGGCCGACGCGATTGCTTTGGTCGGGCTGTTCGCAACAGCACGCGTGTTCATTGCATTGGCGGCGATGGATATCGGCACGGTTTTCGGAAGCATGGGGGCACGGCGCGAAATGATGGTCGGCTTCCTCGCGGAACCAGCATTGCTGATGGTGCTCTTCAACGCCTTCCTCATGTTCGGCAGTACGGCGCTCCCAACAGTGGCCGAAGGCACACTGACAGCCGACGGGCTGATCCTCCACCCGAGCCTCGCTTTCGCCGGACTGGCCTTCGTCATGGTGCTGCTGGCGGAGAACGCCCGCATCCCCATCGACAACCCCGCCACGCATCTCGAAGTGACCATGATCCATGAGGCCATGGTGCTCGAATACTCGGCGCGCCATCTCGCACTCATCGAATGGGCGTCATGGCTCAAGTTGTTCAACTACGCATGCATCGGTTTCGCGCTGTTCGTCCCTTGGGGGATCGCCTTGCACGACGCCGATTCACTGACGCTGCTGATTGCTGTCGTGATGCTGGTGGCCAAGTTGGCGGTCGCCGGTTCGGCACTGGCCGTGATCGAGACGGTTTCGGCGAAGCTGCGCATCTTCCGTGCGCCGGAGTTCCTGAGCATGGCGTTTCTACTCGCCGTGCTGGGACTGCTGGTGCACCTGCTCCTGCGATCCTAAATCATGGCCACACCAACGCTCGCCACGCAGCTCCTGCACGTCCTCGCGGCGAGCCTGCTGCTGATCTCGTTCGCCATGCTCGCGCAGCGGCGCACGCGCCGGTTGATCATCCTGCTCGCATGGCAAGGCGCCGTGCTCACCGCATCAACGCTGCTGGTAGCCACGACCGCGCATCTGGACCACTTGTACTACTCCGCGGCGCTCACCTTGGCACTGAAGGTCGGTCTGATGCCGTGGATTCTGATGCGACTGATGCGCCGTCTGGGTATCGAAGGCGACAGCGATTCGCTGGTGAACATCCCGACGCTGATGTTGGTGGGGCTTGCCTTGGTGATCTTCGCGTTCGGGCTCGCCCAGCCGATCAGCTCGCTGGCCACTACCGTGACCCGACAAACCTTGGGCGTCGCCATGGCGGTCATCCTGCTGGCATTCCTGATGATGATCGCTCGTCACAAGGCAGTTACCCAGGTGATTGGCTTTCTGGCGATGGAAAACGGATTGTTCTTTGCCGCCAACAGCACGACCTATGGCATGCCGATGGTGATCGAGTTGGGAATTGCGCTCGATCTGCTCGTCGGCGTGTTCATCTTCGGCATCTTCTTTTTCCAGATACGCGAACAGTTCGACAGCCTCGATCTGCACAAGCTCGAAGCACTCAAGGAGGACTGACGTGGAGCTTGTGTTGGTCCTCGGTATCCCCGTACTCGGCGCAGCATTGCTGGCCCTCGTGGGTGAGCGTCGCCGCGCCGCCGACATCAACGTTGCGATCAGCCTCGCCACGCTGATCGCTGCCGGCGCCCTGGTGTTGCGAGTCATCGTCGAAGGGTCGATGACCATGGCGCACGAGCAGTTTTTCATTGACCCGTTCAACGTGTTTCTGATCGCGCTAACCGCACTCGTCGGCTTCACGACCGCCGTATTCTCCCGTCCCTACATGCGGATCGAAGAAGAGCACGGTCGCCTCAACGCGCGTCGCTTGCGGCTGTATCACAGCATGTACCAGTTGTTCATGGCGGCCATGCTGGTGGCGCTGTCGACCAACAATATGGGGCTGTTGTGGGTCGCGATGGAAGCGGCCACCCTCTCGACGGTGTTGCTTGTCTCATTGTACCGCACCCGCGCGAGCATCGAGGCGGCGTGGAAGTATTTCATCCTGTGCGGCGTCGGCATTGCGCTGGCCCTGTTCGGAACGATCTTGCTGTATTTCGCGGCCGAACGACTGCTCGGAAGCGAAGGCATGAGTGCTCTGTTGTGGACGCGTCTCGATGCGGTGAAAGGACAGCTGGATCCCTCCGTGATCGGTCTGGCCTTCGTGTTCCTTTTGGTCGGCTACGGCACCAAGGTCGGCCTCGCGCCTCTGCACAACTGGTTGCCGGATGCGCATGCGGAAGGTCCGACGCCCGTCTCGGCAGTGCTATCTGGGCTGTTGCTCAACGTAGCCATGTACGCGGTGGTTCGCTGCAAGATCCTCGCTGTGGGCGCGATGCATTCGGCGTTGCCCGGGCGGATGCTGATGGGTTTCGGCCTGCTGTCGACACTGCTGGCCGCGTTCTTCTTATGGCGCCAGCGTGACATCAAGCGCCTCTTCGGCTACTCCTCGATTGAGCACATGGGCATCATCACGTTCGCATTCGGCATGGGTGGACCGCTGGCGAATTTTGCGGCGCTGCTGCACATGACCGTGCACTCGCTGACCAAGTCCGCGATCTTCTTCGCCGCCGGTCACGCGTCACAGATTGCGGGTACGCAGCGCATCGACGGCATCCGCGGCTTGCTGTCGATCAGTCCGACCGTCGGATGGGGTCTGATGCTGGGAACGCTGGCGATTCTCGGAATGCCGCCGTTCGGCGTGTTCGCCAGCGAATATTTGATCCTTACCACCGCAATGCGCGAGCATCCTTGGGCAACCCCCATCTTGCTCGGCGCTCTTGGTGTCGCCTTCGCCGCGATCTTCGGACATGTTCAGCCGATGGTGTTCGGCGAAACGGACGCGCGTCGCCTTCCACACTCTCCCGCGCTGCTGCCGGTATTCGTGCATCTGGCGATGGTGCTTGCGCTCGGTCTCTATATGCCGCCGGCGCTTGCGGAATGGTATCGCCTCGCAGCACGCCTGATCGGATGAATCGCATGTGGCCTGACTTCCTCGACTGCGAACGCGTGTCACTGCCGTCCAATGTGGCGGTCTACCGCGTGGTTGTGGATGCTCATCACTGGTCATGGGCCGCCGACGCTTTACACGAAGCGGGTGCGGATCTGCTGGCGCTGTGGGGAAGCGATGATTGCGATCGCGATCAGTGCTTTCGCATTCGTGCGACATACCTCCTGCCTGATCGCGTTGTACTGATCGAACATGCGATGCCCGTTGAATCGCCGATCTATCCATCGCTGGCGTCTCGATTTCCGGTAGCTGATCGGTTGCAACGCGCGGTCTATGACCTCCTTGGCATCCAAGCGGAAGGAGGTGACTCGCGACCGTGGTTGCGACACGGTGGTTGGCCGGAACAGGTATTCCCATTGCGCCGTGACATCGGTTCTGCGCAGACCTATCCGACTCGGGGCACGCCGTATCCGTTCGTCCAAGTCACGGGCGATGGTGTACACGAAGTCGCGGTTGGCCCCGTGCATGCGGGCGTTATCGAGCCGGGTCGTTTCCACATTTCCGTTGTGGGCGAAAAGGTCCTGCGTTTGGAGGAGCGTCTTGGCTACACGCACAAAGGGATAGCCAAGCGTTTTGAAACGCTCGCCCAGCTTGACGGTCATCGTCTTGCGGCCCGCGTCAGTGGAGATTCCACGGTGGCCTTCGGTTGGGCCTATTGCGCCGCGCTTGAATCCATTGCCTCCGTGATGCTGCCGCCACGCGCCGCCGCGCTACGGGCGTTGGCGCTCGAGCGTGAACGCATAGCCAATCATCTTGGCGATCTTGGCGCCCTTGGCAACGATGCGGGCTTTGCGTTCGGATTGACGCAGTTCTCGAGCTTGAAAGAGCAGCTGCTCCGGCACAACGCGGAGATATTTGACCAGCGCTACCTGTTTGATTTCGTGGTACCCGGCGGTGTTGCCAGCGACCTTCCCGTACGCGCGATGCCGACCTTGCTCCGTGAGAACGCAGCGCTTGAAGGAGCCGTTCGCGAACTGCGCGCCATCTACGCTCATCATGAGGGCCTGCAAGACCGGTTTCTCGGTGCCGGCCAGCTGACACCCGATCAAGCAAAGAAGAAGGGCGCCATTGGGTTGGCTGCACGTGCATCAGGTATCGGCCGCGACATTCGCATCGACCAGCCGTGGGCGCCCTATGATCGACTAGGTCCCGTGCTCGCGATGCGGTCGGAAGGGGACGTCGCTGCACGTGTCCAGGTTCGGTTCGAGGAAGTGCTGGAGTCGTTGCGGCTATGCGGTCAACTATTGGAAACACTCCCCGACGGGAGTATCCGTTCTGAACTATCGAACGGGCCGGCCGGTCAGCTCGGGCTAGGTCTGATCGAAGGTTGGCGCGGCCCCGTGATGGTGGCGCTGGAGACCGGTCCCGACGGCGGGATACGGCGCTGCCATACGCATGACCCGTCATGGCAGAACTGGCCGTTGATCGAGGTCGCGATTCTCGGGAACATCGTTCCCGATTTTCCACTGATCAACAAGTCATTCAATCTTTCCTACAGCGGGCACGATGGGTAAGCAGCCATGTTCGACATCCTTTCACGCATCAATCGCGTCGGCCGCCTGAGCGAGCCGCTGCCCGCGCCCGACGTCGCCCTCAGCGAACCATCGGCGATCCAGCGAGAGCTGCTCTCCGTGTTCGGGCGTGCCTTGTGCATTCGTCACGTTGATGCCGGGTCCTGCAACGGCTGCGAGCTGGAGATCCATGCGCTGAGCAATCCGTACTACAACCTCGAAGGTGCGGGCATCCGATTTGTTGCCAGTCCGCGCCACGCTGATCTGATGCTCGTCACCGGGCCGGTCTCAGTCAACATGGAGGAAGCCCTCAAGATGACCTATGAGGCAATGCCGGAACCCAAGTGGGTTCTGGCCTTGGGAGACTGTGGGGCTTGCGGTGGGATTTTTGGAGCGAGCTACGCTACGCGTGGTCGCATCAGCGATGTCATACCTGTGCATGCGGTTATTACCGGTTGCCCACCGAGCCCGCTTGCCATCCTGCGAGGTCTCCTCGAACTCATCCGACGCCTCGATCCTGTATGACCTACATATGCATATGCACGTCGCGTGAGTTCCTGGCGTGAACCGCGTCCAGGCATTGAATCCGTACTTCAAAGAGGGACGACGGGATGACGACTTGGACGTGGATAACCGTGTTATTTGACGGCGCCGCCGCAATCGTCTTTCTGACCCTCGGGTACGCCGTTCGACAGTGGGCATTGCTGGAAGCTGGATTTGTTTTGATTGTCGCCATCGGACTCCTGGTAGGAGCGACGCTGTTGCAGAGAGAGTCTCGCTTCGTGGAGTTTCCTGCTTGGCTCCTTGGCATGTGCGGCGGGCTATTCAAAGGTTTTGATCCTCCGCAAAACTCAGAGCCGGTCCAAGTGACCGTTTCGATTGCCATTCGCTATGGAACGATCCGGTAGTCGCGACGATGGATGTTTTTCGGATGCCCTCGGCAATGTGAAGATATTGCCGCGCCGGTTGCGGATTGAACTCATTGCAGTGTCGATCCACTCGCCGAGTGGATAGCGTAAACCTGCTTGTCACGACTTTCGCGCGTCCTGCGGCTTGGGCGCCACGATCGTTGAGTGAAGGGCCTGCTTCACATCATCCATCGAGAGTACTTTCCGCCGCAACTCGCGAGTTGGCCAGAGCATCACTCACGTCAATGATGCAATCCTTTTCGGATGCCCTGTCCCTGACGTGAATCGTCACAAGCCAATGTGATGAGATGTGCGAAGCATCTATCACTCGAGCATTGTGAGGTGTGCTGTGAAGGCCGGCGTAACGCGTGGCTTTTTGGATCGCAATGCGTTGGGCATCGTTCGCAGTGACCGTATCCTGCGACGCTGTTGCCGCCGTCACGGTGGCGATTTCGCCATCGCCGCCGCTGTAGGTCGCGTCGACCTTAACCGCTGCAATGTCTCCGGCCAACAGCGTGGGCAATATGCACGTCGGCACACCGTCGGGGTCTTCGACACAGCTTGTCGTTGTTGCGCTTGTTGTACTTGGCGGAAAGGTGAAAGTCAGAACCGGGTACAGCGCGCAAGTCGGCCCCGTGTTGGCGATCTGCGCCGTGAATGCGACTGCGCTTATCGGCAGCGGATTCGGCGGCGTCACGTCGAAGTACGCGGAAAGATCCACGCCGCAGGTATTGGCGCCGACGATCGCGAGGCCACGGATCACATCAGGGCCGCGTCGAACGATGGTGACACGGTACGCTCCGTGCCGCATGGGGCGAACGGGCTGTCAGCATTGGAGGTCAGGAACAGGTTGCGGTATTCGTCCCATGCGGCGCCCGAGGTTTCGCCAGTCGTTGCTCCCGCAATCGCAATGCCGGTGACCGCGTACGGCATATCGCTTCGACTTTTTCCGGTGCTGACGGCGGTTGCAAGATCGACGGTGATCAACCGACGACCCGGTTACGCGCGGGCGTATACAACGGCGTACGCGGTAATCGTGGTCGGATCGATCGTGACCGCACGGATGCTGGTGATCGTCTGGTTGGCTAGGATCACCGCCATCGTCGTGATGGCCGCGCCGCTATCCATGTCCAGCTTGTACAACTGATTCTGGGAAGCGCGGCCTCCATCTAAATGTACGTGCTCGGCCGGCACTAAGAGGACCGTCCCGGCGATAGCGAGGAGGACGCCAAGATCTTGCTTGTTCATTTCGGTCAGCGGTTGTTTGGCCGGCTTTGCGAGCACTCGCCACAGGAAAGCGTGCATGAGGATGAGCCTGCATCGGCGCCTCGAGAAATAGCAACACCGGGAGGCAATTCAGCATCAATCCTCACCGAAAATCGCGCAGTACCATTAGGCGCCGTTCAGTCATGTCTTCTATCGCGTAGCGAATACCCTCGCGGCCAATGCCTGAAAACTTCACACCACCGTATGGCATGTTGTCGACGCGGAAGCTCGGTACGTCGTTGACGATGACGCCGCCCACGTCCAGCTCATCCCAGGCGCGCGTCGCGTGAGCCAGGTCATTGGTGAACACGCCCGCCTGCAAGCCATAGTTGGAGGCATTGACCAGGGCGAGCGCATCGTCGAAGCGTTTAAAGGGGGCAATCAGGGTGACTGGCCCGAACGCTTCGAGTGCATTGATCCGGGCGTCGCTTGGTACTTTTTCCAGCACCGTTGCTTCGAGCATATTGCCCTTGCGGCCGCCACCGCAGAGAATCCTTGCACCCGCTTTGCGGGCTTCGGCGACCCAGATCTCCAGCCGCTTTGCCGAGTTCTCGTCGATCAAGGGGCCGAGGAAGGTGCTGCGCTTCTTCGGGTCGCCGGCCTTCAATTTCCTTGTTGCGGCGACGAAGCGCTTGCGCACTGTTTCGTACAACGATTCATGCACGAATATGCGTTGCACCTTGATGCAGCTTTGACCCGACTGGTAGTAGCTGCCGAAGATCAGCCGCTCGATGACATGATCGAGATGGTCTGCCTGGTCTGCATCGACGATGCAGGCCGCGTTGCCGCCGAGTTCGAGCACGACCTTCTTGCGGCCGGCTTTTGCCTTGAGCTCCCAGCCGATCTGGCCGCCCGTGAACGAAAGCAACTTCAGGCGGTCGTCGCTGACGAAGGGGCCTGCATCTTCGATGCGGCAAGGCAGGACTGAAAAGGCGCCCTTTGGAAGGTCGGTTTCAGCCAGGATCTCGCCGATGATCAAGGCCCCGATCGGCGTTTTTTCGGACGGCTTCAGCACGAAGGGACAGCCGGCCGCGATGGCCGGCGCCACCTTGTGCGCCACCAGATTGAGTGGAAAGTTGAATGGCGTGATGAATGAACAGGCGCCGATCGGCACGCGCTGCACGAATCCACGGTAGCCGCGCGCACGCTCGGAGATTTCCAGGTTCATCACCTCACCATCCACGCGCACGCTTTCTTCGGCGGCGACATTGAAGGTATCGATCAGGCGCGTGACTTCCCCTTCGGCATCCTTGATAGGTTTGCCCGCTTCGATGCAGAGAGCGAGTGCAAGCTCGTCGAAGCGTTCGTGAAAGCGCGCGACGCAATGCTGCAGCACTTGTTGGCGAGCGAAAGGCGGCAATTTGCGCATCGGCGTTTCGGCCGTGACCGCAGCCGCGATGGCCTTGTCGATGGCTTTCGCATCCGCCAGTGCGACGTGCGCGGCGACCTTGTTGGAATATTTGTCGCGGACTACGAGTGCTGCATTGGGTTGCCGCGGCTTGTTCGCGAGATAGTAGGGGTAGGTATCTTTCAACATCACCGGTCTCCTTGTCGCAGCGCAGTGAGGCCAAGGCGCCGCGAGTTCTGTGCGAGCGGCTTCAGCCGCAATGATCAATGCAACGGGATGCCGTGCAGCAGCGAGAGGCGGTTGCTCTTGCAAAGCCTGCGGTCAACGACTTCAGTCCTTGTCGACGCGCAATCCGATCGTGCCATCCGCGACGCGAGCGCGCAGCTGCAAATTCGCGGTCGCCTGCGTTACCGAGCGCACGATGCGACCGCTCTCGCGCTCAAAAAGAATTGCGTAGCCGCGATCCAGTGTGGCCAACGGGCTGACCGCGTGCAAGGTTCGCGCGAGTTCGATCAAACGGGAACTGCGGCGTTCGATACCAAGCATCACATCGTCTTGCAAGCGCTCGTGCATGACACGTGCCCGCTCGGCCACGCGGGTGAGCAGCGCTGCCGGGTGCTGCGCACGCAGGCGGGTTCGCGCTTGTGCAAGCCGTGCGTCGCGGCGTTCGACACCACTGTTCATGCGATCGAGCAGACGCCGATGCAGCATGCTCAGCCGCTCGTCCGTGCGCGCGAGCCGCGCCTGCGGGCGTTGGGCGCCCAGTCGCGCGAGCAGGTGATCAAGGCGCAGCGCGCGCGATTCCAGCGCGCGCTGCAAAAGCTGTTCGATGCGTTGGCGCTGCCGCGAGATACCTCGCGCGAGCTCAACGGTGTCCGGTACCAGCAGTTCGGCTGCTGCGGATGGGGTCGGAGCGCGCAGGTCGGCCGCGAAGTCGGCGATCGTGAAATCGATCTCGTGGCCAATCGCTGACACGACCGGAATCGTGCTGGAGCGGATCGCGCGCGCGACCGATTCGTCGTTGAATGCCCACAGGTCTTCCAGTGAGCCGCCGCCGCGTGTCAGCAGGAGCACATCGTGGCGACCTGCTTTCGATGCGGCTTCCAGCATCGCAGCAATGGCCACAGGCGCTTCCTTGCCTTGCACCGGCACCGCAAGGATTTCAACCTCCGTGAGCGGAAAACGTCGCGCCAGCACACTGAGCACGTCGCGAACGGCAGCACCGGTCGGCGAAGTGATCACGCCAATGCGGCGGGGCAGGGACGGGATCGGGCGCTTGTCCGCGGTATCGAACAAGCCTTCGGCCGCAAGCTTGGTCTTGAGCTGCTCGAACGCGCGCTGCAGGGCGCCTACGCCAGCTTCCTCCAGCGATTCGACGATCAGCTGGAATTCGCCGCGCGCCTCGTAAAGGCTGACCCGCGCACGTGCGAGCACGCGCATGCCATCGCCGGGTTTGAAACGCAGCCAGGTACTGCGCGGCTTGAACATCGCGCAGCGCACCTGTGCTGAGCTGTCCTTGAGGGTGAAGTACAGGTGTCCCGATGCGGGTCGCGAGAAATTCGAGATCTCGCCCTCGAGCCAGATCAGCGGCAGCGTGTCTTCCAGCAAGTCGCGCACGAAACGTGTCAATGCGGTCGGTGAGAAGACCTCACGAGTGGCGATCGGGATGACGTCGAACTCGGACATGGCAACGGGACAAATCGAATGGGCCTGAATGCACCGCTCGGCAGTCCGCTTGGCACGCGGTTGCCGAAGTGTGGATCTTCGAGTCTGCGCCATCGATGCCTCAAGCGGCAACTTTCAATACGTCGACGCGCAGCCCTCTCGTTCTTCCTTGCAACGCGTGACGGATGGCACGTACCCGCCTCAGGTGAGTCGACTACAACGCATGGCACATGCATCGCTGTTGACAGCGACGCCCTCGAAACGCACGCCCGCGGAGCAGAATTGGAATGACTGGATTGCTGCCTTTGCCCACCGTCATCGCTCTCGTGCTCGGTATGGCGACGAGCGCCAGCGCCACAACGACAACGTCCACTGCGGCGCCCGACATTTTTGCGCCCGGCGTGATCTCGGGTCCGGCCAAGGAAGACTCGGCGGCATTCGCACCCGACGGCAATACGGTTTTCTTCGACCGCGCCCAATGGCCGAATGCATTCATCCTGGTTTCGCATCGGCTGCGTGGGACCTGGTCGACACCGCAAATCGCCCCGTTCTCCGGGCAATGGCTCGATCACGATCCGGCCATGGCGCCGGATGGTTCGTTCATCGTCTACGCATCGAGTCGACCAGCGACTGCAGGAGGTGCGCCCGTCAAGACAGGTGGCAATCTCTGGCGCGTCAATCGGCAACGCAACGGCTGGAGCGCGCCCGTGCGGCTGCCGGATACGATCAACGGCAATGCGAAAACCTATGCGCCGAGTATTGCCGGTGATGGCAGCGTGTATTTCCAGCAAGCGGACGCGCAGACCGGGGAGTTCCATATCCTGCGCTCGCAATACCGCGATGGAAGCTATCTTCCGGCTGTGCAGATGGCACTTGGCGAGAGCGTTCATCAACTCGACCCGGCGATCGCACCGGATGAATCATTCATCGTCTTCGATGCGGCCGATCCAGCCAAGCCTGACCAGGATCGTTTGTTCATCGCATTTCGTGAACGCGATCACTGGAGTATGCCGGTCGACCTCGGCGATGCCGTGAATGCGCGCAACAATCCTTGGGGCTCGCATCTCGGCCCCGATCACCGCACGTTGTACTTCAGCAGTGCGCGCACCTTGCCGATCGTGTTCCCGCGCAGTTCGGCGCAGGCGGAGAAAGATCTTGACCGCATGCAGGACTGGGACAACGGCAATGAAAATATCTGGTCCGTGTCGCTGGCGCCTGTGCTCGATGCACACCGCGGATAGGCGCGCGAGTTTGGCCGCAATCAGCGGTCGCGCCCACGCGTGCTGAAGTAACGTGCGATCAGGCTGACACCTATCCAGGCCCCCAGTATGGCCAACGGCCAAGCGATGATACGCGGCCAGATCAGCGCAAGCGTGGTTGCAATGAGCAAGGCGATGCCAGCGCCGAGCAGAGGGCCTGATTCGGCACCGCCAAGTACGCGTCGATTCGTGATTGCAGCGCTGATCGTGTTCACCAGGCGCAAGGTGCCGGCAGCCGCTCGACCCGAGCTGCCGCCTTGCGCGCGTGGCCATTGGCGATTTTCGTCGACGTCAGTCTTGCGCGAACGGCGGGCCATCTTGAGCACGATTTCGGTCGAGTTTTCGAGGTCTTGCCGGTATTGCGCTTCCATCACACGTGCAAAAGCTTCGTCTTCGATCGCAACGTCGATTTCGCAGTTGCCGAGCCAACTGGCAAGGTTGAGATTGCTTGACCCGACCCGTGCCCAGCGGCTGTCTGCGACGGCGGTCTTTGCGTGCAACATTGAACCGTTCCATTCAAACACGCGCACGCCGGCTTCAAGCAATGGACGATAACCGGCGCGCGATAGCGAGCCGACTGCAGGAATATCGCTCGTGCCCGGTACCAGCAGGCGCACATCGACGCCATCCCGAGCCGCAGCGGCGAGCGCCTGCACGTACGGCGCGACGCCGACGAAGTAGGCGTCGGTCAGCCACAAGTTGGTGCGCGCCATGCCTGCGATCAATTGGTCAAGTCGATACAGACCGGCGACGTTCGGCACGGTCGCAACGACGCGCAGGTCCGTCTGTCCCGCCGGCAGGCAGCGCTTGCAAGTTTTGAGAAGTTCGGCCGGCAAGGAGTCGCCGAACTGTGCCCAGGCGTCAGCGAATGCACACACAAGGTCGGCCAGGGCAGGGCCACGCACGGCGACGGCGGTGTCGCGCCAGGGAGCAATCTTGCGTTTTTCATTGCCGAGCCAGGTTCCACTGACGCAGATGCCACCGACGAATCCGATGGTGTTGTCGACCACGAGCAGCTTTCGGTGATCGCGTGACAGCCAGCCGAAAGGGCTGGACCAGTGCAGGGGGTTGTAAACACGAACTTCGCCGCCCGCAGCAACCAGCGGATGCCAGAAACCCGCGCTCGATTGGCCCAGGCAACCGAGCCAGTCGCGCAACACGCAGATGCGTACGCCTGCACTTGCGCGCTCGACCAGCGCGTCGCGAAATTCGCGCCCGAGCTCGTCGTCGCGGAAAATATAGTTCTCGAAGAGGATCGCCCGCTGCGCCCCGCGGATCGCCACCAGCCATGCGTCGAATGTCGCACGTGCGTCGATCAGCAGCTCAAGTGCATTGCCTTCTATCAGGGGCGCGCCGGCAGCCCGGCTGAATGCCTGCTCGGCGAGAAGCCGCAGCGTCGGGTTTGCGGTGCTGACTGGGGACTGTGGGTTGAGGGCGGCCATGCATGCAGTGTAACGGTAGCGTCAAGTACGGAGATGACGCTGCGGCAACGGGCAATCGGGCGACGTACGGTCAGTTGCCGGTACAAGGCCTATAATTTGCCGGAATCGAAATGCACGCCCCGGGTTCAAACTGGCACGACGCCGCTACCAAGCCAATGAATGAAGCCTATCGCCGATTGAAAAACAACCA
This sequence comes from Dokdonella sp., assembly GCA_039926025.1. Classification (GTDB taxonomy): domain Bacteria; phylum Pseudomonadota; class Gammaproteobacteria; order Xanthomonadales; family Rhodanobacteraceae; genus Dokdonella_A. Next base: position 28,023 of record JBDSXV010000217.1, on the reverse strand, counting down.
GCCGGAGCGCGCCGCACCGGTTGCGGGCGCATTCGCGAGCGATCCGCGCGCATTGAGGGCTTGGGTCGATGCACTGCCGATGGCGAATTTCGCGATTGCAGCGCAGCGTTTGCGCGATGGTCTGCGTGCACTCAATCAACAGCACCTCGACGGTGTGCGGCGACTCGAAGCACTGGAGATCATGCGCCCCGCGGTAACGCAACTTGCTGCTGGTACGGACAAACAGATCATCGGCGCCAGTTTTCCGCTGCCGCCGCACAAGATCGAATTGGGTGCGCTCGCGCTGGCCTTCCAGCACGAACTCGCGCTCGGCTATCGCAGGGCCCTGGTCGAGTTGTGCGCGCCGGGTGGAAACGTACCGTTTCTGCGCGGCAAGCAGGTCGTGCTCGCGGCCGTGCGCGCACTTCAGCACGGCGACGAGCTTCTTGCGAAAGCGTATCTGCTTTACCGCACGGCACCGGCGGGCGCCTGGCAAGGTCTGCATGATGCTTACGGCTTCATCGCTTCCCTGCGCCTGGACGACCGAGCCATCGATGAAGCGCAAGCGCAATCCCTGAATGCGCGGGAGGCGTACGTACGCGCACTGCTGTTCGCACTCGCCAATCCGTATCGCTGCACCCAGCGAGAGCAGGCCGAAGTCATCGCGCTCACGCGCAATCTGGCACCGCATTGCGAATTGCGCCAGGGCATGGGTGCGGCGAATGACATATTGATCCACGCCGATGCCGATCGAGGACCAGGCTATCTCCCGGAGGAACGCGTGACCGGCCAGCGCGATGTGCTGGCCTTGCATCTGGACACGATGTTCGCCTTTATCGATACGCAGTTGATGGGAACCCCGGCGCATTCGCGTACGACGGCGTTCCGCCAGCGCGGTGGAACATCGCTGCAGGTTGACGTCGGGTTGGCGCGCCGCCTGCTCGGCACATGGAACGCCCACGGCGAGCGTGCTCACGCGCGCCTCGGAGGCGGTTACATGCTGGACACCGTCCTCGGCCTGCAAGATCTGCATTTCGTGCTCGCTGGCGGTACGGATTTCGAGAGTTTCATGCGGCGCGTCTCGGGCCAGATGATCAGCCTCAGTGAGGGCGATCGGGGCGCAGCGTGGCGCCTCGGGGCGGGCGACTCCGCACGCGCCACGCGTTTGCCAGCGCGCGTACTCGATCAGAGTCTCGGCGGTTATCGCATCGTGTGGGAGCGCGGCGCCGCCGGTGGCCAGGTGCATGCGCGCGTTGGCGAGCTGGTGGGACTTGCGCTGCCGGAGACGAATGCCGACGCCAGGCCGGACTGGATGGCTGGCGTGATCCGCTGGATTCGCATCGACGACCAGGGACGCGTGGATGCCGGAGTCGAATTGCTCGCACGGCGCGTCCTGCCGGTGGGAGCGCGTGCGTTGGGCGGAGCCCAGCAGCGCGCCGCGGTGCGCGGCCTGCTGTTGGCGCCGCTGGCGACGAATGGCAATGACGACTATCACTCATTGGTGGTATCGACCGAAATCGAACGTGCCGCCAGCGACATCGAACTGACGGTGCCAGCAGACCTTCTGGGGCCGCCGCGGCCCGCGCGCACCGAGGCCGTTACAGGGTTGCGCGTGATCGAGGCAACTGGCATCTACCAGCATTTTGCATTGCCAGAGCGCGCCGACGCGATGGCCGCCATCGCGCCTTCCGCGCGCGCGATTGAAATTCCGCTTGGAGTCTGAAACCTGATGATGTCTTCCGCGCCTTCGCATGAGACAGCCGCGCGTCGTCCCAGTGTTGCCGTCAGCGTCGGCAGCGTGAGGGTCGGCGGCCGCACGCCCGATCTTGCGCCCATCGTCGTGCAGTCAATGACGAACACCGACACGGCTGACGTTGCGGGCACGGCGAAGCAGATTGCCGAACTCGCGCGTGCTGGGTCCGAGCTCGTTCGCATCACGGTCGACAAACCCGAAGCCGCCGCTGCGGTGCCGCGCATCCGGGAGCGCCTGGACATGATGGGCGTCGCTGTGCCGTTGATTGGCGACTTTCACTACAACGGGCATCAATTGCTTGAACGCGAGCCCGCGTGCGCAGAGGCGCTGGCGAAGTACCGCATCAATCCCGGCAATGTCGGCTTTGGCAAGAAGAAGGACACCCAGTTTTCCGCGATCATCGAGTTCGCATTGAAGTACGCGAAACCCGTACGCATCGGCGCGAACTGGGGGTCGCTGGATCAATCGATGGTTGCGGCCCTGATGGACGAGAACCATGCGCGAGCGCAGCCGTGGGAGGCCGCGCGCGTGGGCCGCGAAGCGCTGATCCGTTCGGCGCTCGATTCGGCTGCGCGAGCCGAGGAGCTCGGGCTCGGACGCGATCGCATCATTGTTTCATGCAAGGTTTCGGGCGTGCAGGAGCTGATCGCCGTATATCGCGATCTCGCCGCTCGCTCGGACTATGCATTGCACCTGGGTCTGACCGAGGCGGGCATGGGCTCGAAGGGCATCGTCGCGTCTACCGCGGCGCTCGGCGTGCTGCTGCAGGAAGGCATCGGCGACACAATCCGTATTTCTCTGACGCCTGAACCCGGCGAGTCGCGCACACGTGAAGTCATCGTCGCGCAGGAACTGCTGCAGACGATGGGTCTGCGCGCATTCACGCCACTCGTGACCGCATGTCCCGGCTGTGGCCGGACCACCAGCACCTTGTTCCAGGAACTGGCGAAGACCGTGCAGGATCACGTGCGCGCGAAAATGCCGGAATGGCGATTGATGTACGACGGCGTCGAGAACCTGACGCTTGCGGTCATGGGCTGCGTCGTCAACGGACCTGGCGAGTCCAAGCACGCAGACATCGGGATCTCGTTGCCGGGTACCGGCGAGGCCCCTGCGGCGCCCGTCTTCATCGATGGCGCGAAGGCGATGACGTTGCGTGGTGAGAACATCGCGAATGACTTTGTGGGCGTGATCGAGGACTACGTCGCGCGGCGCTACCAGTCCAGGACACATGCCAGCTGAGGCTGACGGCGTCCTACGCGAGGTTGCGCGTTTCGGCGCGGCCTTCCTGCGCCGCTACGGCGCACCGCTGCTGCTCGTCTTCATCGGAGTTCTGCTGCCGCTTGCAGGGTTCGGCACGCTGGCGCACGAATTGCGGGAGGGCGAAGGCTTTTTCTTCGACGTGCCACTGCTCGAGTTCGTGCATGACGCGGCGCGTGACGGCTTCGACCGCTTCTTCGTCGCTGTGGCCGCACTCGGTTACCTCTATGGCGTGGTGCCATTCGATGTCGCCCTGATCGTCACGCTGGGATGGAAGCGGCGTCTGCGCGAAGGCTTGTTCGCCGGTCTGGCGATCATCGGCTCGGCGCTGCTCAACCTCGGTGCAAAATCCGTGTTCGCGCGCGAACGACCGAGCTTGTGGGAATCCATCTCACCCGAGGGCAACTACAGCTTTCCGAGCGGCCACGCGATGGGCTCGATGACGCTCGCGTGCGTCGTTGTCCTGCTGTGCTGGCCGACGCGTGCGCGCTGGCCGGTCGCGATCGCGGCGGCCGTGATGGTCATCTTGGTCGGCCTGTCGCGCATCTACCTCGGCGTGCACTACCCATCGGATATCCTGGCTGGATGGACTGCCGCAATCGCGTGGACCTTTGCGGTGTATGCGCTGGTGTTCCGCGATGCGCGGCAGTGGAATCGGTCGCCCTGATGGCTTTTGTCCCAGCAATGGTCGGCAGGAACGTTTCAGGCGCGAGGCCCAGGACACCCACCCCACTTGAACCCCAGGTCCTCAGGCGCGTCCTTCGGGCATTCACCAGCGAGCGGCCCCATGGTCTGCCCGCGCGCCCCGCCACTCCGAAGGGACGACTTCACTGTCGCGAGGCTCAAGCCCTCCGCTTGAAGGGGAGGGTCGGGTGGGGACAGGGTCGCACGGCATAGGGCCACGCCAGAGCATCGCGGCTGGAGCTGCTCCCACAGACCTTTGCTCCCGCAGAAGCCGTTCGAGTATTTTTCTCAAGGCGGACTGCATCCACCATCAACCACACTCAGATTTGCGGTTCGGTCTCGGCTGCAATCACCTCGACCGGGCGTTGCCGCGCGACCGCGGCTTCGCGGTGAGCAATGTACAGGCTGGCGCCGATCACGATAGTGGCGCCGAGTGCGGTATAGCGATCCAGCGGCTCGTCGAACAGCCACCATGCCAGCAGTGACACGAGGATCAACTGCAGATAGCTGAAAGGCGCCAGCGTGGATGCTTCGCCCAGCCGCAACGCATGCGTCCAGAAATACTGGCCGAGTGTGCCAAGCACGCCGATAAGCATCAGTAGCGGCCACAGGGTCGTCGGTGGCGTTTGCCAGACCAGCAGCGCGGCCGGCAGCGATAGCGGCACCCATAGCCAGGTCGTCAACAACACGATTGTGTCGGGCGGGTCACTGCGTGAGAGAAACTTGATGCTGATCGTGACCGTACCGGTCGATGCCGCAGCGAGTAGTGCGACCAGGCTCGCCGCGGTAAATCCATCGCTGCCGGGTCGCACGATGACCAGCACGCCGATGAAGCCGGCAACGACAGCGCTCCAGCGTCGTGCGCGCACGATTTCGCCGAGGAAAATGACCGCGCCAATCGTGACGAACAGCGGCGACGAATACGACAGTGCGATTGCCTGCGCCAGCGGCAAATGGGCGATAGCCCAGAAACCTGCCAACATGCCGACCGTGCCAATGGCGCAACGCATGACGTAAAACGCGAAGCGACTCGTGCGCAGGCTGCCGATACCGTGGCGCATCAACAAGGGAAGGGTCGCAATCGCACCAAAAAAGCTGCGAAAAAACGCAATCTCGAACGCATGCAGCGAGTGCGAGGCGTAGCGAATCAGGATCGCCATCACGCCGAAGCAGCAGCCGCTGGCGATCATCAGGGCGATCGCGCGAGTCGGCAACGCCACAGGCGCAACGGCCTGCACGGGAAGGGAAACGCTCACAAAGGGGTGGCGGCAACGGTAGGCAAGCTCCGCTTATTCTAGCATCGGCGTCGCGCCGGCCACGGGTCCAATTGCGTGCATATGGCTGCGGCCACCTTGCTTCCTGCCGCGACCGTTCCTGGTCGATGCATGCGCCGAAACTGTCAATGGCCAGGGCGACGAGCGCCCGCCATTGTCGTCATGGCGCTGCGTCCGCTACCCTGCTCCAATCCCGGCCGAGCACGAATTCGATGAACGCGACTGCGCCTTTTATCGTTGCGATTCCAGCGCGCTATGGTTCGACCCGTTTGCCGGGCAAGGCGCTGCGGCAGATTGCGGGGCTGCCCATGATCGTGCGCGTTGCCATGCGCGCGCGTGCCGCCGGTGCGAGTGACATCATCGTGGCAACGGATGACGAGCGCATTGAAGTCGCACTGGCGACCAGCGATGTGCGCGTCGAGATGACGCGCACTGACCACGCATCCGGCAGTGATCGACTCGCCGAAGTTGCGACACGCCTCGGCTGGTCCGACGACACCATCGTTGTCAACCTGCAGGGCGACGAACCGCTGGCGCCCAGTAGCGGTATCCGCGCGGTCGCGATGGCGCTGGCCGAAAGTGATGCGCCGATGGCGACCCTGGCTACCCCATTGGCATCGGTGGAGGAATTGTTCGATCCCAATTGTGTGAAGCTCGTGCGCAACGAGTTTGGCCATGCCATGTATTTCAGTCGCGCGCCGCTGCCGTGGCCGCGCGATGCGTTCATGCGCGATCGTTCGGCGCTGCCGCCGGACGTGCCCTTCCTGCGCCATATCGGTATCTATGCCTATCGCGCAGGGTTTCTGCGCAAGTTCGCGGCGCTGCCGCCGACGCGACTCGAACGCGTCGAATCGCTGGAGCAGTTGCGCGCGCTCGAACACGGTTTCCCGATCACGGTGCGTATCGCGCCGGAGCCTTTTCCAGCCGGCGTCGACACGGCGGAGGATCTTGCGCGTGTCGAACGCGTGCTCGCCGAGGCCGTCCGATAATGCGCATCCTGTTCATCTGCATGGGTATCAAATACGATCATTTGCAACGTTCTGATAAGTAAAGTTTTTTAATTTATCCTCCATCGATTCTCCATTTGGCGTCCGCTTTACATGGCAAATTCCCGTAAAGAGATAGCTCCAATTGTTCTTCGAGCAGCCGAGAGCATCCTCCGTAAATATGTCTCCTTAGCACCTAGCATCGACAAAGTTGAGACCAGGTTAATTGCGCGTCGCGTCAGCGAGAGTGCTTGGCAACATCATGAGGAATTGGTTCTCGGGGTACTTGGGTTCCACACGCTTGCGATCGGCACTTCAGCCGACCCCGAAATTGGCGAATTTGAAGCCATCGTGCGCGAGCATCAGCCAGAACTAGTTGGCTACATCGAAGTCGATGGAGGCCTACATGAGATCTGCACTGGTGAAAGGCTTATTCGCCTTTGGCTTTCGCAACTTGTTGCGAATCGTACCGTGGAAGAAATAGGCCAAATCGACGTCGCAGATTTTCTTCGCAGCGCGAGCGCTACTTTTGGGTCGAGAAGCACCCGCTTTGTAGTTCGATCGCCGCTCGTTGGCTTGATTCTTCCAGATGGCGTTGACGAGCTACAGGTCGCCAGCGGCGTGCGAATTTTTAGATTGAATTTGGTAGAGCAGTCGCGAACTATGTCCGACGACTGGTCCAAGAGCAGTCCCGTTGAACTTCACCAATGGATCGAATGCGCACTTGAAATCGAATTTCTACATACGTTCGAATTTCACGCTGAACAAGTCGCGGTCCCATCTCATTCGCTAAGACAGCAGGCCAGAGCTGTTCGTCAGGTTGTGCTCGATACTTTGCATGTATTGGCTCCAGGGCACGTACGTTCAAAGCATTCGGAAACTCATTTGTTACCTGGAACGCTTCCTCACTTAGGAGCGCGCGGGCGGGAATGGAGTTTTGAATCCTCAAGGTACAGGCCGCTGACCCTGACTTCCAATGACATTCCCAAGGTGGTGCAATTGTTTGGCGCCATCCAGTCGGCGAAGCCGCCCGCGCTTGATCGAATCCGTCGCGCCTGCCGACGTTTGCGATTTGCGGAGGGCAGAAGCGATACCGAAGACGCGTTCTTGGATTCGATGATTGGAGCAGAGTTGCTTCTAGGAGGCCCGATCTTCAAGTTTTCGCTCAACTACGCAGCGATCGCTCCATCGGAAGGTTTGAAACGCTGGGAGCAAGCGCATGCGCTTTATAGCAAGCGCAACGCACTAGCGCATGGATCCCATAAGGCTGAAATCGGGGAGACGGAGGCCACAGCAGCGAGAGGTTTACTTCGCGACGTATTGCTCAAGCTGCTGGGTCCGGAGGGAGGTGAGCATCAAACAATGCTATCTGGCCACAACTACTGGCAGTCGTTGTTTCCCGCCGGACGGATAGATGTACATGGTTTGGCGTGATTGCCCCGCTGCCTAAGTCGTCAGTCCAGTTGCGAAAGCGTCGACTGGGAACAACGTCTGAAATGAGTAGAAACTTGTCGGCGCGCGCGAGAAATCGGGCTTAGTGCTTGGTCACAGTCGATTGGAAGGGCCTCCGCATTGCCATTCCAACTATTTGATTTTGTTGGGTTAAAGACGCACGTTTTCAAATGTATTTCATGATCAATATCTTTCTTAACATCATGATAGACAAAGAAAATCAACGTATTTTATTCATCTGCATGGGCAACATCTGCCGCTCGCCGATCGTGGAAGCCGTCGCACGTGTCGAGTTTGCGCGCGCCGGTGTTGCGGTACATGCCGAGTCGGCAGGTACCGAGGACTACCATGTGGGGCAGCCAGCGGATCGACGGGCGATCCGCATTGCCGAGGCGAATGCCTACCCGCTCGCAGCGCATCGCGCGCGCCAGGTGTGCAACGAGGACTTCGAAACATTCGACCATCTGCTGGTGATGGATCACGTCAATCTGCGCGCACTGGAGCGTTGGCGATCGGCGTGGACGCTTGTTGCGCCGAGGCTGTTTCTCGCTGAGGCTGGCCTCGGCGATGTGCACGTGCCTGATCCGTACTATGGCACCGATGTTGATTTCGAACGGGTTGTTGCGCTCGCACGCAGCGGCGTCAATGCGCTGATCAAGCGCTTGAGCTCAGACACGAGGAGGGCAGGCGATGGACACGCGCAAGCCGGCACCTGAATTTCCGCACGATCTCGAATGGGTCAACACGAGCGCCCCGCCGAGCCTGGCGCACCTGCGCGGCCGAGTGGCGTTGGTCTGGTTCTGGAGCTACGACTCGGTCAATTGCTGGAACCTGATGCGGGATCTGCACAGGCTTGGCGACAAATACCACGATGGCCTGACCGTGATCGGCGTGCATTGCCCGAAGTATCCCCGCCAATGCGCGAACGAAAGTGTATTGAGCGCGGTCAACCGGCATGGTTTGCGACATGCGATCGTCAATGATGCGGATTTCCGCCTGTGGCAGGCGTATGGGATCAATGCATGGCCAAGCGTTGCACTGATCGACGCCGACGGCCGGCTCGCCGCTATTTTTGCTGGTGAGGGCAGGCGTGAGGAGATCGATGCGCATATCGGACTCCTGCTCGATGAGGCCGCCTTGCATGACCTGCGCGTTTACGAACCGACGCCGCCGGCGCTGCGGCCTGAAACGCGCAGCGCACTGTCTTTTCCCGGCAAGGTGCTGGTTGACGAAAAATTCCTCTACGTCGCCGACAGTGGACACAACCGCGTCCTCGAATGCACGCACGACGGTCGCGTTCGACGCTGCTTCGGCAGCGGCAATCGCGGCCACAGCGATGGCAGCGCGAACCACGCCTGCTTTGACGAGCCGCAGGGAATGGCTCGCTGGGGTGATGGTCTGTATATCGCGGATCGCGGCAGCCACTCCGTGCGCCGCATTGACCTCGGCAAGGGGTTGGTCGAAACGGTGCTGGGCATGGGGCGCGCGGGTCGTTCTCGTCCGGACAAGGCGGATGCTCGCAGCGTCATGCTGAACTCGCCCGTGGATCTTGCCGTGATCGCGGACAGTTTGTTTGTAGCAGTCGCTGGCCAGAACCAGATATGGCGATTCGACCTCGTGAGCGCGACGGTCTCCGTGTTTGCCGGCAGCGGAGAATTGGGCCTGGCCGACGGCATGCTCGCAGACGCGTGTTTTGCACAGCCGAGCGGGCTTGCGGCGAGCAAACGTCATCTGGTCGTGGCAGATGCTGCCGCGTCGGCCGTGAGGCTGGTCGGCGCCGAAGGTCGCGTCGAGACCATTGTCGGCAAGGGTCTTTACGACTTTGGCGACGTGAGCGGTGCACGCAGTGAAGTACGCCTTCAGAATCCACTCGCCGTCGAAATGGATGGGCGCGGCATCATCCATGTCGCCGACACCTACAACCACTCGATCAAGCGCATCGATCGGGAAAGTGGGAGTACTCAGCCGTTGTCGATGTCGTACCAGCTGAGCGAGCCGCAAGGCCTGTCGTTGCTCGGTGACAAGCTCTGGATTGCGAACACGAATCGACACGAAATCGTTTGCGTCGATGTTTCGACTGGAGAGGCGCAACGCGTGCCGGTGGCCGAGTGGTAGGCAATACGCGTCCTCCCCGGATCCGGGCTCCCGTATTATTTGCACATGCCTGAATCCCGCGATACCCCACCAACCTTCGATGGCAAGGTCTTTGTCAGCACTCTGACAGGCGCCCCCGGCGTCTACCGCATGCTTGGCGCGAGCGGCGATCTGCTTTACGTCGGCAAGGCTGGCAACCTGAAGAAGCGCGTTGGCAGCTATTTCCTGAAGCCGCGGCTGGAACCGCGCATTGCTGCGATGATCGCGCAGATCGCGCAGATCGAAACCACCGTAACGCGCACCGAAGCGGAAGCACTGCTGCTTGAAGCGCAGCTGATCAAGTCGTTGAAGCCGCGCTACAACATTCTGCTGCGCGACGACAAAAGCTACCCCTACATCCATCTGACCAAAGGCGATTTTCCGCGACTGGCGTTCCACCGTGGAACACGCGCTGGCGGCGGGCGCTATTTCGGCCCCTTTCCAAGCGCAGGCGCAGTGCGCGAAAGCCTCGATCTGATCCAGAAGCTGTTCCGAATTCGCAATTGCGAGGACAGCTACTTCAAGAATCGTTCGCGACCATGCCTGCAATACCAGATCGGTCGCTGTACGGCGCCGTGCGTGGACCTCGTGTCGATCGCCGACTACGCCGAAGACGTGCGGCACGCCGAGATGTTCCTCGACGGTCGCGGAGGCGCAATGATGGACGAGCTGGTCGGGTCGATGGAGCGTGCCAGCGCGGATCTCGCATTCGAGAAGGCCGCGCGCATCCGCGACCAGATAGCCGCGGTCAAGCGTGTGCAGGCGAATCACTACGTGCAGGGAGCGAACGCGGACATGGACGTGGTGGCCTGCGCCATTCGCGCCGGCATCGCGTGCATCAGCGTGCTGTTCTTTCGCAACGGTGTAAGCCTAGGTTCGCGTGACTTCTTTCCGCGTCTGGCCGTCGAAGCGGACGAGGGGACGATCCTGGCCTCGTTCATCGCCCAGTACTACCTTGAGCGACCGGTGCCGGCGGAGTTGATCCTGAGTCACGCTCCGGAGGACGCAGTGCCGCTGGCGGAAGCGCTGGGCACGCATGCCGGGCACTCGGTCGAGATCAAGGCCAGCGTTCGCAGCGACCGCGCGCGTTTCCTCGACCTGACCCGACGCAATGCGGAAGCGGCCTTGACATCTCGGCTGGCCAGTCGCCAGACCTTGCTGGCGCGTTTCGATGCGTTGCGCGACCTGCTTGAACTGGACGAGACGCCGCAACGGATCGAATGCTTCGACATCAGCCACACGATGGGTGAGGCCACGGTCGCGTCCTGCGTCGTGTTCGGCCCGGAAGGCCCGGAGAAGTCGCAGTATCGACGCTTCAATATCACTGGCATAACCGGAGGCGATGACTACGCCGCCATGCGCCAGGCGCTGGAGCGGAGATACAAGCGCATCCAGGAAGGCGAGGGCAGGCTGCCGGACCTGCTCCTGATCGACGGTGGCAAGGGCCAGGTTCAGCAGGCGATCGACGTACTCAACGAACTTGGTGTCGAAGGCGTGCCGATCGTCGGGGTCGCGAAAGGGGAAGCGCGCCGCGCCGGCGATGAAACCTTGATCCTGGGGCGTTCCGGCCGCACCCTCTGGCCAGGGCCGGAGTCGCTGGCCTCGCATCTGATCCAGGCGGTGCGTGACGAAGCGCATCGATTCGCAATCACCGGGCATCGGGGGCGTCGCGAAAAGGCACGCGAGGCGAGCAGCCTCGAAGAGATCGCAGGTGTCGGTGCGCGCCGACGTTCGGCTCTGTTGCGGCATTTTGGCGGCCTCGCTGGCCTGTCCAAGGCCGGCATCGAGGAACTCATGCGGGTCAAAGGCATCAGTAAGGAGCTTGCCGAACGCATTTACGCTACGTTGCACGGATGAAACCGCGAGGATACCGATGCCGATCACGATCCCAACTGCGCTGACCCTGTTCCGCATCCTGTTGTTGCCGGTGATGGTGGTCGTGTTCTATGCGGGATTTCGCGGCGCGAACATCGCTGCAGCGGCGATCTTCATCGCGGCCGCGATCACGGACTGGCTCGATGGCTGGGTGGCGCGGCGTTGGAACATGGGATCGGCATTCGGAGCATTCCTCGACCCGGTGGCGGACAAGCTCATGGTCGCGGTGACGCTGTTCCTGCTGGTGCAGGAAAATCCGACCCCACTACTTGCGGTTACGAGTGCGGTCATCGTTGGGCGCGAAATCAGTATTTCGGCACTACGCGAGTGGATGGCCGAAATCGGCCAGCGTGCCACCGTGCGCGTTGCCACCATCGGCAAGGTCAAGACGGTCATGCAGATCATAGCGATCGCCGTGCTGCTCTATCAGCACGACCTGGAGAGCCTGCGTCCGTTCTATGTCGGTGAGACCCTGCTCGTAATCGCTGCCGTTCTGACGATCTGGTCAGGCCTGCAATACGTGCGTGCGGCGTGGCCGATTCTGCGTCAACAGCGTTGAGCACGCGAGTGTTTTCGGTGCCTGCGCTCGATCGCGGCGATCGGGACGGATCGGATCATGACTGCATTTCTCGCGCAACAACGCATGGCCGGGGTTGACACCTGCGCGACAAACCGTAATATGCGCCTCCCACGCGGGAATAGCTCAGTTGGTAGAGCACGACCTTGCCAAGGTCGGGGTCGCGAGTTCGAGTCTCGTTTCCCGCTCCAGATTGCAGATGAAACCTCGGTCCGCCGAGGTTTTGTTTTTTCTGCAGATCGTTGAAGGTTCGCCAGGAAGGCGAATCGCAAACGTGCCAGGGACTTGGCGCTGCAATGCAAATAGTCACCGGCCTGGTGGCAGAGTGGTCATGCAGCGGCCTGCAAAGCCGCGTACGCCGGTTCGATTCCGACCCAGGCCTCCATCCATAGCGGATCATCGATCCGTCGCAGCGCGATGGTCCTGCTGCGGCCAAATCGCTACCATCACATCGCTGGCGTGAGATCACGCCTAAACGCGACGCCCGGATGGCGAAATCGGTAGACGCAAGAGACTTAAAATCTCTCATCCTTCGGGGTATGCCGGTTCGAGTCCGGCTCCGGGCACCATGCGTTGGCGCCTATCCATAGCTTGCGTGCGTTGCGCCGCAAGCGCGAATGCGCCACCGGCCATTGGCCGGCGGCGCAAGTTGCCTATCAGGCTGCCGCGTCTTTGAGCTTCTTCAGCGGACGCACCTTCACCTTGACCGAGGCCGGCTTTGCAGCGAACCAGCGTTCTTCCTTGGTGAACGGATCGACGCCCTTGCGCTTCGGCTTGGCGGCGACTGCGATGGACGTGATCTTCAGCAGACCGGGCAGGGTGAACTGACCGATGCCTTTCTTGTGCACCGAGTTCGCGATCGTCTGTTCGAGCGCTTCGAGCACGGCACGCACCGTCTTCGGTTCGGCGCCGCTGTGCGACGACAGGTGGCTCACGAGCGAGGACTTGGACAGAGCCTCGGTCAGGGGCTTCATCTTGGCCGGGGCGGCAGCAGCCGGTTTCTTGGGGGCGCTCTTTGCAGCAGGTTTCTTCATGGCCATGAACAATTGGCTCCTGGAGTTGGGGTAGTGGCTATCGTCTTGCGCAACGCAGGGACCTGCATCGCACACGCCTAGCGTATCCGGTTTGAGGCGCGATGGCTGCGGTTTTGAGGCGAAAAAACCGGCTTTTTTAGCACTATTTGTCGTTTAACCCTGTGCGAGGTCGTTACGCACTGCACAAAGGAGGTATTTGACGGGCTATTCGCGCCTTGGGGTCGGGTACTTGTTCCAGCACCAATGCCGAAAGCAGGACGAAATCCTGCGCGCAATCAGCTGACCAGTCGCTTGCGCATCGCGTAGCGGACGAGCTCGGCGCTGTTGCGCAAGTTGAGCTTGGCGAGCACGCGGCTGCGGTGATTCTCGGCCGTCTTTGGGGTGATATTGAGGCGCAATGCGATTTCCTTGATCGTCAGGCCATCGACGACGAGATGCAGCACCTCGCGTTCGCGCGCTGACAACGCGCCATACGGATCCTCCGGCGTTTCGGGGTGGTGCAGTTGGCTGGCGAGTGCCTTCACCGCAAACGGCCCGAAGTGGACTCCGCCACCAGCGACAGCGCGGATCGCCTGCATCAACTCCGAGGTTGCTGCGTGCTTGATGACGTAGCCGCGCGCGCCTGCGCGGACCGCTGACAGCACGTATTCATCCTCTTCGTGCATGGTCAGAACCAGTACGCGCGTGCGTGGCAGTTCCGCGTTGAGGCGACGCACGACCTCGATCCCGTTCAAGCGTGGCATTGAAATGTCGATGATCGCGACATCCGGCTGTGCGGCGTGCGCCAATTCGATCGCTGCGATGCCGTCTCCGGCCTCGGCAACGACGATGCATTCTCCAGTCGCGCGAAGGGTGGCGACCAGGCATTCGCGCATCACGGTGTGGTCGTCGGCGATCAGGAGTCGGCTCATGACGGAAGTCGCTCAGGGTCGTGGATCGGAAATTTCGCGGTGACTTTGAATCCTGCATCCGGCGCGGATTCGATGCGCAGGGTGCCACCAAACAGGCGCACCCGATCGCGCATTCCGCCCAGTCCGCTGCTGGCGCTCTCGCCACTGCGCGCCAGTGCCTTCTCGGGATCGCCGCCGCGGCCGTCGTCGCGAACGAAAAGACTGGCGTAGCCATCTCGGCATCGGAGCTCGATATCGACGTGTGTGGCCTGCGAATGCTTGGCCACGTTTGCAAGCGCTTCCTGCGCAACGCGGAAGACCAGGGTGCGCCGATCGCTGTCCAGTTCAGAGACCAATCCCTCGATTTCCATTTCCACTTCAAGATTATGCGTCTCGATGAAAGTCCGTGCCAGCCAGCGCAATGCCTGTTCGAGGCCGAGGTCGTCAAGAATCTGCGGGCGCAACAGTCGCGAAAGCGTACGCGTGTCCTGCAGCGTCGACTCGGCAATCGTGTGCGCGCGTTCAAGATGCTGCCGCGCCAAATTCTTCCCGTCTTCCTTCGGCAACGCCACAAGTGCCTCGCTGATCAAATGAATCAATGCCGTGATGTTGTGGCCGACACCGTCGTGCAGTTCGTGGGCAAACCGCCGACGCTCGTCCTCCTGCACGCGCCAGACCGAACGTGCGAGTTGTCGAAAATGGTCCTGACCCTGCTGCAATTGCTGGATCAGCGCGCGATGTTCCTGCAACAACGTGTCCAGCTGTTCCCGCAGCGGTGCGGTTTCAATCGGTGTGTCAGTGCGCATTGATGGCTGGCGCCTCCTCGCGCAAGCGCCGATCGAGTTGTTCCGCAAGCGATGCACGTGCGTCAGGTGGCGCTTCCGCGAGCAGGCGATCACGTGCTGTCTTGGCGGCGCTTCGTGCTGCCTGGGCCTCGGTGCCATCTTGCAGGGCGCGCGCACCGAGTTCGTGGATGGTTGACGCGTGTGCATAGTCACCAACGTCATCAAGGAGTTTCAGGGCTCGGCGATAGTGCGTGACGGCGCGTGCACGGTCGCCGTCGCCGAGCGCTGTGGCGATCTCCAGTTCGAGCCATTGCAGGCGCAATGGCACTTCATTGAGCCGGCTGGTTTCTTCGGCAAACATCTTGAGAAATCTACTCGCGCCAGCGCGATCGCCGGAAGCGAGCAAAAGCTGCACGCGCTCGATACGGACCTGCATGTCGAGTGCACCGCTGTGGGCCGTAGCCGACGATTTCGCCGCTTGATCGAGCAAGGCCAATGCATTTTTGTAGTCGCCGTCGAGTTGCACGCGCTGCGCTCGTGCGAGCAGCAGCGCGGCCTGTTGCTCTTTGCCGAGCTGATCGGCTTGAATAGAGCCGAACGCCTTGTCGACCCGGGCGACCACGCCGAGTGCCAGTCCACTGCGGGCGAGCTGCAGCTTTGCGCCGGCTTCGGTGCGCCGGTCCGAGCGCCGTGTCGAGATTTGCGCTGCTCGCTCTGCATGGGATATGGCTTCTGCATAGCGGCCTTCTGCCAAGGCCAGTTCTGCAAGATCGACCAGGGTTACCGACACTTGTTCCGAGAGCTGGCCGTCTTCGGCGCGCGGCAGGGTCGATTCGAGGCGCTTGCGTGCCGCAGCGAAATGGCCGCGTGCGAGGTCCAGCAGGCCCATGTTCTGCTCGACTGTAAGCATGCGGACATGATCGTCGAGTTGCTCGTAGGCGGAAAGCGCTTGCTTCCAGTACACCTGCGCATCGTCGAATCGTCCCATCTGGTAGGAACCGAAGCCGACGTTGTCCAGACTTTCGGCCACCAGATTCTGCTCACCCAGTTGCTGGCGCATGGCGAGTCCTTCGCGATAGGCATCGATGGCGGCGTCGAAATCTCCGCGTTCTTCGGCGATGACGCCACGGTCGTTATAGAGATCGGCAAGGTTGGCGCGGTCGCCGATCTTTTCAAGAATGACCCGCGCGCGATCCAGCGTTTTTTCAGCGAGTTCACGATGGCCGCTCACGGAATGCACTATGGCGAGATTTCGCAGGGTCCTGCTCAGACCGATCTGGTCGCCAAGCTTCTCTCGCGTCGCCGCCGCACGCTGGTATTGCTCGATTGCTGCGTCGGGCTGGCCGAGGCGCTCGTAGCCGATGCCCAATGCATTGCGCGTTTCCGCTTCTGCCGATGCATCGCTTCCGCGCGTGTACAGCACGAGTGCGCGCAGCAGGTAGTCGTCCACCGCGATGCGCGGCAGACCTTGCTGGATCGCCGCGCGTCCGAGCAGGAACCACGCTCGTGCGTCCTGGTCGTCAACGCGCACGATGCGCTTGAGCAGATCCATCGATTGTTCGTTGCTGCCGTTGGCTTCGAGTGTCTCGACATCAAGCAGTGCAAGTGAGGTGTCGTGTGGAAATGCCTGCGTTGCGCTGACGAGCGTCTGTGCGGCCTTGTCGCCATTGTCCTCGCCGGCGAGAGCGCGCGCGTAGAGTTCGCGCTCGGGCGGGCTGGTCGCATTGGCGAATTGTCTGATGATTGCTTGACGCGTGTTCTGTGCAGGCATTTGCTGGTGGTCGGCTTCTTCGGCATCAAGTCGGGTCATTTCGATGAGGGCGCTGTCGCCTGGCGGCGTTGCAGGCTTGGCGAGTTCTATTGCAGCCTCTGCGGGATGTCGTGCATCGAGCGCGAGCGCTGCGCGACCCAGCGAAAGCGCGGCATCGGCCGGCAACCTTGGTGCGGGGCCAACGTTCCAATGCTCAGAGGCGAGCAAGAGGGGCATCGCTTTCACGTAGGCATCGAACAGGTTGCTCGCGTTTCCGCCGCTCAAAGCAAGCAGCGGTTTG
This sequence comes from Dokdonella sp., assembly GCA_039926025.1. Taxonomy (GTDB): domain Bacteria; phylum Pseudomonadota; class Gammaproteobacteria; order Xanthomonadales; family Rhodanobacteraceae; genus Dokdonella_A. The sequence goes on along the minus strand of JBDSXV010000217.1, from coordinate 11,290 downwards.
GCATTGCTTGCGCCGGCTTCAGCAAGATTGAGCGCGATTTGCCCATCCTTGCCGCGCTCCAGTGCGCCGCTCCAGAGTCGCGTCGCATTGGCGGCCTGGGCAATCTCGGGCAGCTGGCGTGCAAGGACATCGCCGGAAGCATCCGGTGCTACGCGCTGCAGGGCGTCGAGCACGCGCCGACGCGGAACGATGGCAAGCGCCGGATCGCCGCGCAGCCATGCATGCAAATGAGTATCGAGGCTACGCGCAAGCGCCTGCAGTTCGGCATCACCAGCCGGAACGTTCAATGGCACTAGTGCAACGCGCGGGACAGCTGTCACTGCCGGCGTGACAAGTTGTGAAAGGAATGCCGGATGGCGCCATAGCGAGACACTCGCCGTGCCAAGTGCCAGCAGGACTGCGGCCGCAGAAGCGGTCGCACGCAAGTTCAGCGGCGGACGTGGCACACGGCGAGAGTCGAGCGCTTGCAAGGCGATCTTGGCGGATTCAAGACGCTGCGCTGGATTCACCTTCAGCAAGCGATCGCTGAATGCGTGCAGCCAACGTGGCAAGTCCGGCCGCGCGCGCGCAAGGGAAGGTGGCGGGCGCAGGATGCGCTGCATCACGATTTCAGCCGGCGTCCCGCCTGCAAACGGCAGATCACCGACCAGCATTTCGTAGAGGATCAAACCGACGGTGTACAGATCGCTGCGTGCGTCGATGATCCGACCGCGGGCCTGCTCGGGAGAAAGGTATTCCGGCGTGCCGACGATCATGCCGGTCTGGGTAAGTCCGGTTGCACCGAGAGATCGCGCAATCCCGAAATCGCTGATGTAAGCGTCGCCATCGACGTTGATCAGCACATTGGCCGGTTTCAGGTCGCGATGGACAACGCCGCGTTGATGCGCCGCGGCGAGGCCATCGAGCAGGCAGCGCGTGATTGCGATGGCCTGTTCAACGGGCAAAGAGCGCTCTCGATCGAGCGACTGGTCAAGCGACTCGCCGGCGATGTAGTCCATGCTGATGAACCAGCGACCATTGTCTTCGGCGATATCGTGAATGCGCACGACGTGCGGGCTCGAGACCTGTCGCGCCAGCAGCAGTTCGCGGCGAAAGCTCTCGAACGCCTCGGGTTTGCGCGCGAGCTCGGGACGCAACAGTTTGAGGGCAACTTCGATGCCGAGCGAAAGGTCGTGCGCGCGGTAGACGACGCCCATGCCGCCTATGCCGATCAGCGACTCTATGCGAAAACGCCCGCCGAGCACGTCGCCGGCATGGAGTTCGCTGCCAATGACGAGCCCGGTCAGCGTCGAGGCCTGATCGACGGAGAGGGCGGCTTCTCGAGTCACCCGTGCACCATAGCGCGGAAGCAGGCTCGCCGAACAGCCGGGCAGGGTCAGAGCTGCGTTCGCGCCGACTTCAACGGGAGGCGGGGTTCAACTCGTTCCAGATGGGTGCCTGCACGCCCATGCGCTCTGCGCTGCGCAAGGCATCCACGATTCGATCCTCCAGCCGCGCAGCTTCGATCGCAACCGCGGCCTGGCGCGTGACGTTCTCGACCAGCTCGATGTCGAGTTCGGTTATCGGCGGGCCAGGCAGGCGACTATCGGCGTACAGCACGCCGATCGAGCGACCGCTGAGGGCAAGGGGGATGCAGAGCAGGGAGCGAATGCCGCCGAGACGCACGCTCGGTCGCGCACCTAGCCACGGCGAGTCATTGGTATCGCAACAAACCACGTGCTCTCGAGATTCCAGCGCACGATCGACGGCCGCTGCACTGCCGGCAAAGTGTTTGTCAGCGAGATCGTCAACGCGCAGGCCGAGAGTGGCGCGCACCCGTAGCGGTTCGCCTTCGGGCGCATACAGCACGAAACCACGCTCCAATCCGGAGAGCTGCAACACCATGGCCAGTGTTTGCGGGATCAAGGTGCCGATGCCTAGATTTGGAAGCAGGCGGGAAGAAAGAGCCTTCGAGGTTGAGCGGCGAGTTTCGCTGTTGACCAGTTGGGCGGCGGTCTCCGCGGCGTCCATGGGGTCGAATGAACAGTACACATCGCCGATCATGAACCACGTCGATTTGGTCAAGTCCGCGCGCTGAGTCAGGCGCCCGTCGATGCTGATTCCATTCTTGCTGCCGGTATCGTGGACGCGCCATGACTGACCCTGGCCATTGATCTCGGCATGCATGCGCGAGATCGAGCGATGATCGAGGCGGATTTCGCAGTCGCTGGATCGGCCGATACGGTAGTTTTGCTCGTCCGAGAGAACGCGAACAACGGCAGCGCTGTCGGTTGGGTACGCGCAGAAGCGTGCAGGCATGAGGCGCTTGGTTCAGGGAGGCGTAGCGCTACCTTGCAGGCGCACCAGGGAGAAACGCAAGGTCTGCGCAAGACTGAGCATTTCGCCGGCATCGTTGACGACGTCGTGCTCCGAGCGCCAGACATTCGCAATATCCAGGCCTGCGTGCAAATTGATTTCAGCAATCAAGCTGTCGAGGGCCTCGATGGCTGCGCCAACGTCGACGAGCACGAGAACGTTGACCTGGTTGAGCAGACCGAGCAGGTCTCCCCGCAGCAAATTGCTCAGAGAAGCCGCCAGAATGCGCGTATCGAGCGCCACTATCTTTCCCAATGCAACCGTCATCGTCAGACGCGTATCGGAGACGATCAGGAATTGCGAAAAGGCGCCGCCGCGACCGCGTGTACGTACGCTGCCACTCAGAACGTCATCCGTGACATCGCCGAATAGACCGCCAATAGGGGCCTTGAACAGCCGGTATGGGCTGTTTTGGGTATACACGAGATCATGAGTATGAATTTCAAATTCATACGTGTTGAGAAAGGAAAGATCGCCCGTACCGCTTTCTGCGTTGTCGAAACCCGACTTGAACAGCCAGCCGGAATCCGGGGGCTCGACCGTGATCAACATGGGAAATGCCGGGTCCACGAACATGCAATTCGGCGGATCGACCAGGAGGGTGCAGCCCGGCAGGCGCGCAGTCAACGCGCTGTCGTGCGGGTCAACCAGTTGCGCCGTCAGATTGAGACTATCCGCGTCGAGGTTCAGGGTTGAATCGAACGTGATGGTGACTTCAGCCGAATAGGTTGCACCGATGCCATTGTCGAGAGAAATGTCCGCGTGCGCGACGTTGCCATCCACCGTGACGACGACAACCGCCTGCGCCGATGCGCAGGCCATCGCACAAGAAAGGGCGACTGCAACGATGAACCTGTACTTGAGCATATGCTTCGGCCCCTATTCCGTAGCAGTCCCATGGCCTACAGCGAACTGGCTCGCCTCAGGCTAGCGTACCCAGAACTAGCACGTTTGCGCAGTGGCAATATTGTCAAATTGAGTGTTTGAGGGAATTTCCCCGCGCACGATGAGGGGATAAGCGAAATTCGTGCCTATGGGCGCGGACGTCGGGCCCCTTTGGTTGCGTCAGCCAAAAAAAGGACGCCCTGCTTGGCGTCCTCCGTTCAAAAGTTTCGGCCCTCGCGCTTGTTGGACGTTCCTTGTCCGTCAGGCCCAGGTACGGTTTGTTCGGATCATTCGAAGCCGTAACAGAAGATCGAGTCCTGCATGACCTGCTGCATGTCGCTGCCAGCATCCAGGAATCGCATCATCTGCTGATTCGACCAGTTTCTCAGGTGGAACACTGCTTTCGAAGTTGTTCCATCGACGCTCGCTGTCACCGCATAGCAGCCCGCGATCGAATTTGCGGCTGCCGACAGGGTGATCTCGCCGTTGGCGTCAGTCACCGCTTCCACTGTGCTGCCGGTCATGTTTCCGGATGTGAGAATTGCGCTTGCACCGGCTGCGGGCGCCGTCACCGTGACGATCACTCCCTCCAACCCGTTATTGCCCTGATCCGTCACCTTTGCCACGAGAGGCGCGCCGAAAGGCGTGTCGACCTCGGCTCCCTGCGACCCCACTCCCGACACTGCAAGCTGCGTATTCGAGTCGGTAATCGCACCGACATTCAGCGAGATTCCTCCGAACGTAGTCGACGCAAGCAGATTCGCTGTCAGCAATCCCTGTGGAAGATCGAATAGTTGCACGTCGACATTGCCGCTGACGCTGGCGCCGGTGTCGTATACAAGCTTGAGACGGTAGTTGGTGCCACTCAGCAAGGACAAATCGACCAATGGCAGAGGTGCCGTTGCGCTGGAGCTGAGCACTATCCCTCCAGAGCGCAAGCTGATGCCCACATTGGCTGCTCCAAGTGCCGCGATTGTCAACGGTCCGCCTGTATCGACATTCGCTGACACGGTATAGCGCTTGTTCGGCAGATAGGACGCGCCTGTCGTCTGACTGAAGTACGCGCCATTGGTGACAATCCCGCCCACATCGATGCCAAGCAGGCCGTTGATGGTCGCCGAGTGTGCGGCGGCATCGATGGTGAGCGTAGGCGGAACCAGCAAGCCAAGGGCGCCGTGGAAGCTGCCGGTCCAGGGGCCCGCGGCCGAACCAATCCCCAAGTCCACAGCCACACCGCCAACTACGCCGCCGCCGATCGTTCCAGCATTGGTCAAGATGGAAAAATCACCGTTCGGCACGACGATCGGACCGGCCTGCGCAGCAACCGACGCCGCGAGGCACGTCGCACACATCGCGGCAGTCACCATCCTTTTCACATCGATCCACTCTATCGCGGTCGCATTTCGGAAACTTGCGTTGAATACGTTCATGGCCCACTCCATTTCCAGTCGAATAGTTCGCCGCGCTGCTATTGAGTTTGCCCATTCAGGCAACTGGCTATTCAAGGAATAGCTTCAAGTCCGCCATCGGCGGGTTTTCTTTCCAAGCAAGTCTTTTCGCCTGGGCAAGAGAACCGTCGATCCCCTTGTTTACTCCACGGCTTTCGCCGGAAGCTCGGTGTGGGTGGCAGTCCGCGATATGGCGCTATGTCGTCGTAGCGTGGTCATACCCACGAATCCATATTGCCCGCCAGAAAACGGTCGGCGCAGGCTGTAAAACCTGACAGGTTTTACGCCTTTCTACCGGAGGTCTAGCATCGCCACCCTCATGCGCCAACAGCGAAATCCCTCAAGCCATGAAAACCCGTGATCCCCGTGTTTTCACATCAGACGTGCAATGGAACTCAGCCGGATGCCAAAGAGTTTTCATCCGGCACAACGAAACATTTCGGGAGAGACCAGGACTGGTCTCTCCCGTATTTCATCGCGGCGACGAGATAAGTCGCTGCCATTCCGGAGATTCAGTACGAATGGCAATTCATTGGATTAGCACGTCGAAAGAAATGACCTGCATCAAGCTGCCTGTTCCATCGGCGCGCTGATCACGGCGCCACATACGGCCTCCTGGGTGCGCTCGTCCAGAGGCAATCGAAACGCAACGCTCATCACTTTGCCAATCTTCTGTGGTCGGCCGAGACGCTCGACCTTGAATCCAAGTTGACGCAGCATGCGTTCGACCGCGGCGCTCGTGACACCAATGATGGCATCCAGCCCTTGCTCAACGCCGAAGCGCAACATGGCGCGCAACATCTCTGCCGGCAGCGTACTGAATCCATAGGTGCCACCGGCGTGTTCCGTAGCCACGGCGAAGCGGCTGATCTCCCATACGCGCGGGTCTGTCGGCGCCGTCGAGCCGTCGAGCAACATGGGAAACACGTCGCGAAGCATGTATGGACCGGTAGTGGGCAACAGGCGCCAGCAGCCTATTGCATCGCTACCGAATTCGTTGCGCGCTACCAGATAGTGCGGCCCGATCAAGTCGTACCAATCGTGCTCGCGTCCACGCTCGCTGCGAACCTGCCAGCCAAGGCGATCGTGAAAGACGTCGTGACGCAGGCGAAACATGCTGTCAAGCAGGGCGGCGTTGAGTTGGCCTTGGCCAGCGCGATCAATTGTCAGTTGGTTCATGTCGGTCTCCTCCGCGGAATTGCGGCGAGCCAACAAATGCACGCACTGCAACAAATTACAGCTGCAATTACTTACAGGGACGCCGAGAGGAAAATGAAGATTAGGGCGTAATCAAGCCGGCCACGATTGCGCGCGCAATCGCTGCTTGACGGCCACTCACGCCCAGCTTCTGCGTCGCATTCTGCAAGTGGAATACGACCGTGCGTTCCGCGACACTGAGGAGACGACCGATTTCCCAACTGGTCTTGCCCGCGGCTACCCAGTGCAGACATTCGATTTCGCGCGCTGTGAGATGCGCCGTTGCGGGCGGAGCCACGCCAGGTGCGTAGCGTCGACCCACGTCATGGATGCAGTGTGCGAGCAGATGCAAATGCGGAACAAGATCTTGCAGATCCTGCGACGACATGGGCGTTTTCGCTGCGAATGACATCAATCCCCAACGACAGCCGAGGCCGTGAACCGGAATCGATATGCCCGAGTCCAGACCGAACTCTCGAGCCTCGTTAAACATGCGCCAAACAGCCCGGTTACGCTTGTCCGTATTCGGTGGCGGAGTATTGGTGGACGGCCAAAGTAGCGGAGTTGAATGAGCCTGGCAGTGGGCTATGACCGGATCCAGGCGCAGGTACTCACTGACGAAATAGTGATCGACCCATTCCGGGGGGTATCCACCCAACATGTACTGTTGTTTGCGATCGTCAATGACCGGCAGATCGAGTCCGTACATCCAGTGTTCGAAGCCGAGTTTGCCCGCCAGCCCGGATATGGTCGTCGCAAGCTGTTCCGACGTTTCGCAAAGCTGAAGCAACTCAATATTCGCAATTGCGTTGAACATGGCTAAGCGCTTCTCGCCGTATCTACTGCATACGCATAGACGCTCGATTGAATCTCAGGAAATTTCCCAACAATTGCTTGAGACCGCACCCGCCTCACGATTGACGCATCGACTACCTGTTCCATGCCTTCCCCTGAACGCTTGCAGCCGCAGTTCTCGCAGGGATGGAGGCAATGATCAAGCGCGCGGATTGTTAGCGTCGCTTGAGTCCGGCCCCCCTGGCCGCGGCCAATTCCTGCACGAGCGCGACCAGCAGATCGCGTGTGCGGGGGCGCATCGCACGAAGGCATGCGAGTACGGTCTCTTCGACGGGGTTCTGAGCAAACACGTCGAGAACAACCGCGGGCGATTCAGCAAATTTCGATGCTTTCTTCGCGGGCCGTGCGCCGCTGCCAGTCGCAAGCCAGTCCAAAGTGACATTCATTGCTGCCGCAATACGGACCAGATGAGTGAGGCCCGGTTGTGTTCCGCGTGGATTTTCCCACTGCGCGACCGCGCTCGGGGTAACGCTTGCATGCTCGGCCAACTCGGCCTGGGAGAGCTCGGCGCGTTGGCGCGCGAGGCGGATACGGTCAGCCAGCACCGAGGGTTCTTGATTAGGCTGGCTTGGTTTTTTCATTTAGTCGTGCTTATTAGTTAGCCCGTCTTTATGCAGCCTGGTCTCTACTTTGCGATGGATCGATCGGCCTGCGCATATCCAGGCGTTTGTTTCCGATTCCGAAAAAAGGGTGGATGCAGGCGTCCACGAGGCAGGGGGAAGCGCGGCTCTGGGCGGAACAATGTTTTTAAAATCAACACAATATGGCGGAGAGAGTGGGATTCGAACCCACGGTAGGCTTGCACCTACGGCAGTTTTCAAGACTGCTGCCTTAAACCACTCGGCCATCTCTCCGTTGACTGTTGTCTTGCCGCGCGCAGGCCCCGGTTCGATGACGTAGCGACCCCTGACACCGTGGGATTTTACTACACGAGGCGCGGCGCGAGCGGCAAAACTGCGCTATCGTCTTGTTGCATTGACGCGAATCAATCAAGGGACAGGTTGCGCATGATCAGTGTTGTATTGGTGGACGATCACGAACTCGTGCGGACCGGCTTCCGCATGATCCTTTCGCAGCAAGCCGGCATCGAAGTCGTCGGCGAAGCAGCAGATGGCGAGCAGGGGCTCGCCTTGATTCGGCGCTGTAAACCAGATGTAGCGTTGGTCGACGTTCACATGCCGCATCTGAGCGGAATTGAACTCACAGACCGAGTGCGCAAACACAAGCTTGAGACGCGTGTGGTTATCCTGACCGTGGTCACTGAGGCCCCGTTTCCGCGTCGACTGATCGAAGCGGGTGCGAGCGGTTATCTCACCAAGGGCTGCGCAGCGGAGGAGTTGGTGCGAGCTGTTCGGCAGGTCGCAGATGGTCGGCGCTACCTGGCCCCGGCCGTGGCCGAGCTACTCGCGCTGAATGCCCTCGATGGACGCAGCGATTCACCCTTCGAGGTGTTGTCTGCTCGCGAGCTGGACGTTGCCCTGATGCTCGCACAAGGGCAGGACATGCAATTTATCGCGAGACAGCTGAAGCTCAGTGCGAAGACTGTCGCGACCTACAAGTATCGCCTTTTCGACAAACTTGGCATCGACAATCCGGTCGCACTGTCGCACCTCGCGCACATGCACGGCGTCCTTGACGATCGGGCGCGAGTGGCAGTCGCGGTGTAGGCCCGCACGCGATGCGTGCAGGCTTATTGGGGCGGCTTACTCTCGTTTGGACTCGTCTGTTGACGAAGGTGGTGCTGCGCCGGCTTGAAGTGGTCGTGGTTCGATAGGCATCGGCAGCGGGGAAGCATCATCGACTGGCAAACGTGCGGGCATGGCAGGGCGCGATAGTGGCAAATCGAGCGTTTGCCCGCGATCTGGCGGCATCGGTGCTGGCGACAGCGGTGGAGACGCAGGCGCCGGATCCCTGACGATGGCCGGAACGGGCGCCATCGGCACTGGCGACGCCGTGGCCGGATTAGCAGGCATCTGATGCACCACCGTTGCCTGCGGCTTGATTTCCGCAGGCTCGCGCTCGTGCGCAGGCATGGGGTCCGCAAGCGCTGCGGGCCGTGGAGGCGCTTCCATCCCCGTCCTGATGGCTCCTGGCGCAACCGGAGGCGTTTGCGTCACTGCTGGCGTTGCAATCGGACTTGGACGCGGTTCCGCAGGTGCCGACGCCACATTGGAGGCAGGTTGCTTCTCCATCAGCTGAGGCAATTCTGCCTCGACGGGCGCAGACGCAGGTGCAGCAGATGCGGCTTCCGGCGCATGCGTAACGTTCACGTCCTCGCGCCTTGGCGGCGCCACGATGGGTCGCGAAGCTGGCTCTTCGGGGGCACTCTCCATGCGCTGTTCACCCAGAAACTGAGACAGCGATGGGGCTTGCGTTCCTCGCTGAGTTGGCTCAAGGCGCATCTCCGAAACAGGAGCTGGCGCCTGCGCACTGGATGCGGAACCGGCCACGGCTGCTGCTTCCGATTGCTGTGCAAGTGGTGCACGTGGCGTCGGCGCATTCGTTCCAGCATTGGGTTTTGCCTGCGGCTCTGCGATGTCGTCCTCATCGTCGAAATCCGCCGACGGATCCGTCGCATTCGGCGTATCGGCGGCACCTTCAGCGGGGCCATCCTTGCGGCGACGGCGGCCACCACGGCGGCCGCGGCGACGCGAGCGCAATTCATCGCGCGGCGTATCACCCTCGGCCTTGTTTTCAACTGGCGCACTGGCGGCATTGGCAGCGAGGATAGCTTCCGATGCAGCCGCAGCGGTTGAAGGTGTTACCGCTTCGGCATCAGGTTTGGGCGCTGGCACGCTGACGCGAGCTTCCGCATTCGCACGTGGCTGGCCGTTCTGACGCAGATCGGCCACGGCAGGTTGCTCACTATTATTGCGACCCGGTCCGCGTTCATCACGACGACCACCGCGACCTGGTTGCTGCTGTTTCTGACCTTGTGCACCGCGGTCGGCGCCGGGGCGCCCGTCACCACGTCGAGCATCGCGTTGTCCCTGGGGTGTCGCAGGCGCTTCCTGGCGCGAGCGTTGTTGCTGACCCTGCCGGTTATTGGTTGCTTGGGCCGGGCGTCCCCCTTGCGTTCCGCGTTGCGGCTGCTGCGCGCGCGCGGGCTGCGCGGCTTTGACCGCGGCCGGTTGCGCGGGTGCTGCGCGATCGGCGCCGAACCAGCTGGCGATTCGTGCCATCAAGCCACGACGCGCAACCGGAGCCGCCATGGCAGCGACCGCAGGCGATACAGGTGAGATCGGTTCTGGGCGTTCCGGTGCGGGCGTCGAACGCACCACGCCGGAAACGGCAGGTTGTTCGGGCTCTTCGCTCGGGCGCAACATCTGCGGCAGGGCAGTCGGCGCAACGGGCGTCGTGCGTTGATAACTTGGGCGGACTTCCTCGCCGATATCGGCTGCGCGCAGACGCTGGATTTCGAGATGTGGCGTTTCCAGCTTTTCGTCGGCAACGACAATTACGTTGACGTCATGGCGCGCTTCGATCTCGGTAAGCTGGCGGCGCTTTTCGTTGAGCAGGAAATTCGCTACCGTCGGCGGTGCTTGCACCAGCACCTGGCCGGTGCTGTCCTTCATCGCATGTTCTTCAACCAGGCGGAGTGCGGACAACGACAGCGACTCGACGCCGCGGATGCGGCCGTGGCCTTCGCAGCGCGGGCAGACGATCTGGGTTGCTTCACCGAGACTCGGGCGCAGGCGCTGGCGCGACATTTCGAGCAGACCGAAGCGCGAGATGCGCCCAATCTGCACGCGCGCGCGATCCAGCTTCAGCGCGTCCTTCAGCTTTTCTTCGACATCGCGCTGGTGGCGCGGCGAATCCATGTCGATGAAGTCGATGACGATCAGGCCGCCGGCGTCGCGAATGCGTGCCTGGCGCGCAATCTCGACGGCCGCTTCGCAATTCGTGTTGAACGCGGTTTCCTCGATATCGCTGCCCTTGGTTGCCTTCGACGAGTTGATGTCGATCGAGGTCAGCGCTTCGGTCTGGTCTATCACGATCGAGCCGCCGGAAGGCAGACGCACCGTGCGCTCGAAAGCGTTTTCGATCTGGGTCTCGATCTGGAAGCGCGAGAACAGTGGGGTGGTGTCCGTGTAAAGTTTCAGCTTGCGCAAGTTGTTCGGCATCACCTGCTGCACGAATTCGCGGGCATCGTTGTAGAGCTCCTCGTGGTCGATGAGGATCTCGCCAATGTCGTTGCGCAGATAATCACGCAGCGCGCGAATGATCAGCTTGGATTCCTGGTAGATCAGAAACGGCGCGTGGCGCGCCTGGGCGGCTTCTGAAATCGCCTTCCACAATTGGAGCAGGTAGTCGAGATCCCACTGCAACTCCTCGGCGTCACGGCCGAGGCCGGCAGTCCGCACGATCAGGCCCATGTCATCGGGGACCTGCAGGTGATCGAGCGCTTCCTTGATATTCGCGCGGTCCTCACCCTCAATGCGGCGCGAGACTCCGCCGGCCTTCGGGTTGTTTGGCATCAACACCATGTAGCGGCCGGCGAGGCTGATGAACGTGGTCAGGGCTGCGCCCTTGTTGCCGCGCTCTTCCTT
>JBDSXV010000216.1:0-5785 GCA_039926025.1 Dokdonella sp. | reverse complement strand
AACCCCGCATCCGTTGCCGGGTGCGGGGTTCTTTGGGGTATTCAGGTTGGTTTCAATTTACCTGGACACTAGCCCTCAGCCCGCACCTCCGCTGGTAATAAGAAGTACGAGTACAAGAGCGAGAAGTACGTTGCCGCGAGCACGCAGCAAGCCGGAAACCGCCAAGAGGCGGTTCGTTTCGGCGATGCGGCGGTGGTTGGTGCGCTGCGACATGTGGCCGACCCTAAGGCATCGCGTCGGGGTGTGTCAACACTTTATTGAAAATTTGCAGAATGGCGATGCGCGATCGTGGTTTGGACGTCCAGCAGTCCATACGGATACGTATTCTTCGCGTCGGGTGACCCGAGCACGCCGGCGGGAGGTCAGTCGCGGAAGTTGTCGAACTGCAGCGGCACTTCGAATTCGGCCTTGCGCAGCAACGCCATGGCAACCTGCAGGTCATCACGTTTCTTGCCGGTCACGCGCAATTTTTCGCCATTGATCTGCGCCTCGACCTTGATCTTCGCGGCCTTGAGCTCGCCAACAATTTTCTTGGCGACGGCCTGCTCGATGCCTTGCTTCACCGTGATGGCCTGACGCGCGGCAGCCACGTTGGTCTCGGGCTCGGCGACATCCAGGCAGCGGTTGTCGATGCCGCGCGTGGCGAGCCGGACGCGCAGTATCTCGAACATCTGCTTCAGCTGAAACGTGCTGGTGGCGTATTGCGTGATCACCGAACCGACCAGTTCGAAGCGCGCATCGCTGCCCTTGAAATCGAACCGCGTGGAAAGCTCACGATTGGCCTGGTCGACCGCATTGGTCAGTTCGTGCTTGTCGACTTCGGAAATCACATCGAATGAGGGCATGGGTATTCACTGTCGGGGAGTGCGGCAATTCTAGCGCCAGGTCAGACGTGTGGGGTTCCACGGCTGTCCGTGCCGCCCAGTCAGCATACTCAGGCAATCGTTTCCAGCCGCAGGGCGGCAGATTTCGTCCTTCGATTGCTACAACGCTAGACCTGACCCCGGCCCAAGCCGACCCCGGAGTCCGAGTCGAGGACGTACGCGGTCGATGAGAATGCCGCCAGTCACACCGATCGCGGTCAGCGCACAACATCCGCGGCCTTCGACACTCTGGGTCGCCTGAGTTCAATGTCCGAGAGTGACGGACGCCAGCTCGTGCCGGGCTACGATCTGGGCGATCGCCTGCTGACGCTGACTGACAGCGCCGCGCCAAGCACGACCTACGCGTACAACGCGCTCGATCAACTGCTCAGCGAAAGCGGGGCGGCGGGCAATCTTGCCTACACCTACGACGACCACAATCGCCTCGAAACGCGCACGCTGAGCGGCCAGTCCGCGATGACCTATGGCTACGATGCGCGTGATCGCCTGTCGTCGCTGACGCAAGGGGCCGAGACCGTGGGCTTTGGCTACGACACCGCCGATCGACGTACCAGCGTGACCCTGCCCAACGGAGTGACCACCACGGCGAGCTTCAACAATGGCGATCAACTCACCGCGCTCGCCTACACGAAAGCCGGCACGCAACTGGGCGACTTCAGCTACAGCTACGACACGCTCGGCCAGCTCATCGGTCGGGGTGGAAGTTGGGACGCATCGATCCTGCCGAATGCGACCAGTGGATCCGCGACGGTCGACGCGAACCATCGCCTGACAGCGTTCAACGGCCAGACACTGAGTTACGACGTTCACGGCAACCTGACCGGCGACGGAGTGCGCAGCTACGCGTACGACGCGCGCGATCAACTGGTCGAGATCAAACAAGGCACGATGACCCAGGCCACGTTCGCGTACGACAGCTTCGGACGGCGCCTCAGTAAAACCATCGACGGCGCGACCACGACGTACCGCTACGATGGCGAGAACCCGATCGAGGAAACGACGAGCGGCGCAACGAAGACGATCCTCAGCGGGCTCGGTCTGGACGAGCGCTATGCGCGTGACGACAGCAATGGCAGAAGCTACTTCCTCACCGATCACCTGGGCAGCACTGTCGCGCTGACCGACAGCGCTGGTTCGGTCACCAGCCGCTATCGCTACGAAGCGTATGGCGAGACTACGCAGGAAACGATTCAAGGCGCGGCTTCGACCAATCCTTACCAGTACACCGGGCGAGAGAATGACGGCAACGGTCTGTACTACTATCGTGCGCGGTATTACAGCCAAAACTTCAAGCGGTTCACGCAGGAAGACCCGATAGGGTTCGCGGCGGGTGATGCGGATCTGTATGCGTATGTGGGTGGTGACCCGCTTCGGTACAACGATCCGACGGGTGAATGTCCATTGTGCCTGCCGCTGGCAGGGGCACTAGTGGGAGGCGGAATAAATTTGGCAATGCAGGTATCCACCAGTGGTTGGAGCGGAGTTCATTGGAATCAAGTTGGATTTTCTGCAGCCTCTGGCCTTTTGGGGGGCGGCCTTGGAACCCTCTCGTCGGGTCTGGGTCTGGCTGGAGGGCTCCTGGTTGACTCTGTTGGCAGCGCTGCTATCGGTGGAGGTCTTGCGAAGCTCAACAACGAGCTTTATCCGTGCGAGTACAAAGATCCAGTTCAAGCGGCCATAGTCAATGGAGCGCTCGGCGGATTTGGCTCTGGCGCTGCTAGAGGTGCTGCATTTGTGTGGAAATCCGTATCTTCCGCTATCAGAAGCGCGCGCTGGCATAATTTGCCGACTGAGATAAAACTGGGTCTGCCGGGGATAACGTATGCTGGTACAGCATATTATTCTTGGGGCCCGGTTCTTGGCATTTGGGTAGGGACTGTGATTGGAAATGCGCCTCTATGAATAAATCTATAGCAACACTAATTTTGTGCGGAATAGCCGTCGGAATTATGTGCGGCGGCATAGCCTCATTGTTTGCCTATTACATAATTGCGGTTGTTGCTCCGCAAGCAAGTTACAGTGTTAGGGTATTTGGTGCGGCTATGTTCTTTGTAGCTCCGTTTGGCTTTTGTTTAGTCATGGCAGTTGGTGAATCAATTCGAATTGCGCGGGCACGCTCCTGAAGGAGACCGATGAACTTGTACGCTGAAGCGTGGACTTCGTGCGAAAGTCTGGGAAGTCGAGGCGGCTTTTGTCATGCGTGGAGCGAGGGGTGAATTCAATTTCGAATTGCACAACGCTACGGGTTGGACGTATGTGCAACTCTTCCACATTTGATGCTGCTCTCGCTTGTAAACGAGGCTGGGGTCAGGTCTATCATCGTAGGATCGGCGTAACCGCGCTCGCAGGCATCCCCGACGCGCGCGGTGCCAGCTTCACCTACGCCGCCAATAACCCGCCGATTTATTACTTGCCAAGTTGCAACGCTCCTCAAGGAACGTCGATTCTATTTCCAAAATGAGAAGTGGCTTATGAGATATCTCACTAAGATTACCGCGGGTTTGTGTGTAGCCTTTTCAATTCAGGCAAAGGCAGACGGTCCCATGCTTGCGGCTGGTGAGTACTATCTTTCTTCAGCGCAGATAAATGCAATGCGAAAGCTCGCGCTCAGAAGCAACGCGTCTTCCGCGAATCGATTGTCGGAGTACTACAGCATTTATGAAGACGACCGTGAGGCGGGAGAGTTTTGGTTAAAGGTCGCCGCCGAAAGTGGTGACTGCGAGGCGGTTATTGAAATTGGCTATAGGTATTCTTCAATGTCAAAAAAGAATGACAAGCAGATTTCCTACTGGCGAAAGAGAATGGCCGATCTGCGGTGCAAAGACGAGCCGTAGCGTAGATGGGTGGGGGCCAGATTTCGGACCGCTGGGAGAGGAGGTTGGGGTCAAGGAGGCGGGAGGCAGATCTATCGTCGTGGCATCGGCGAACATAGACTCGACCCATTCGCAAGTCGTTGCGACCGCGTGTCCCCCGACGCCCTGACAATCCGCGAAGGCGGGCCGGTAACGTGGGCTTGTTTTTCGGCGACAATGACGCCATGACCCCGCGTTCACAAAGTTGTGTCCTGCTTGTCGCGCTCTCCGTGTGCGCGGGTAGTCTCGCGTCCGCAGCCCCGATAAGTCGCGAAGCGCACATCGACGCCCTGCCATTTCGCGTTGTCGACGTCGATCTCGCGCACGATAGCCTGGAGCTGCATTGGAAGGACTCGGCTGGCCAGCCGCTGGCAGGTATCGACGGCTTGCGTCAGTGGGGCAACGCGCAAGGGCGCAGCCTGTTGTTTGCTGCCAACGCCGGCATCTACGACCGTCAATTGCATCCCCTTGGTTTGCATGTCGAGGATGGTCGCGTACTGCGGCCGCTCAACACCGCACAAGGCGCGGCGCGGTCGGGCAATTTCTCGATGCAACCGAACGGTGTGTTCTATGTTGATCGCAGCGGTCACGCCGGTGTGGTGACCACCCAGCAGTGGCGCGACCATCGCATCGATGCGCGCATTGCATCGCAATCGGGCCCGATGCTGGTCATCGATGGCGAGATCAATGCGAACTTCGATGCGCAATCGGACAGCCGAAAATGGCGCAGCGGCGTCTGTGCGAAGACTTCGCAGCAGGTGGTGTTTGCGGTGAGCGAGGTGCCCGTCACATTCCATGTGTTCGCGCGCCTGTTCCGCGATGAACTGGGTTGCCGCGATGCGCTCTATCTCGATGGGACCCTGTCGCGGATCTATACCGAACGTGAAGGCTTCTTCGGTGCGCCGGACATGATGGTCAAGCCGTATGTGGGGATGTTCGCTGTCTTCAGCCCTTCGACGGCGGAGTGATTCGGGCGAGCACTTGAAGCGGGCCGTTGCGCCTGGCGATGCAAATTCGCCGCAGCGAGTGCATGATCCGCCTGGGGACGTTCGGGATGCGTGGCCGCTGCTGTCGCCTTTTCCCGTTACTGGTGGATTGATAGTCGTTTCGTGCGATGCGGCGCGTTTGCGCCGGTGCGTGCCAGGGGAGCGCCGTGGTTTTCAACTCGCTGACGTTCATCGTGTTCTTCGCTTGCGTCCTCGCGCTGCACGCGTTGCCACTGCCGTGGAAGCTGCGCAAGACCAACCTGCTCATTGCGAGCTATCTGTTCTATGCGGCGTGGAATCCGCCGTTCGTGATCCTGCTGTGGATCTCGACCGTGGTCGACTGGTACGCGGCGCAGCAACTGGTGCGATCGGAAGGGCAACGTCGCCGACACGCATGGATGCTGCTGTCGGTGGTCGCGAATCTCGGCATGCTCGGCTATTTCAAGTACGGCCATTTCCTGCTCGACAACTTCCAGGCGTTGATGGCCGCACTCGGCATCGATTATCAGCCGCCGTCGTGGGACATCGTGCTGCCGGTCGGCATCTCGTTCTACACCTTCGCGACGATGGCCTACACGCTGGATGTCTACCTGCGCCGCGCGTTGCCGGCAAAGAATTTCCTCGACTACGCGCTGTTCGTCACCT
Organism: Dokdonella sp.; assembly: GCA_039926025.1. Taxonomy (GTDB): domain Bacteria; phylum Pseudomonadota; class Gammaproteobacteria; order Xanthomonadales; family Rhodanobacteraceae; genus Dokdonella_A. The sequence continues at coordinate 418 of JBDSXV010000216.1, read as the reverse complement.
TCTTTCCGCACCTGGTCGCCGGGCCGATCATGCGCCCGACCGAACTGGTGCCTCAGTTCGAGACGCCACGCCGCGCGACGGCGGACCAGTTGCGCTTCGGTCTCGTGCTGATGACGCTGGGTCTGTTCCAGAAAATCGTGCTTGCCGACAGCTTCCTCGCGCGCGCAGCCGAGCTGGTTTACGACGGCAACAAGACGCCTGGCATGCTCGACGCATGGGCCGGCACGCTTGCTTTCAGTGGACAGATCTTCTGCGATTTTGCGGGTTACTCGACCACTGCGATTGGCGCGGCGATGTGTCTGGGCTTCGCGATGCCGGACAACTTCCGGTTTCCGTACGCGGCGATCGGCTTCTCCGATTTCTGGCGACGCTGGCACATCACGCTGTCGGCGTGGCTGCGCGACTATCTCTACATTCC
>JBDSXV010000215.1:0-5747 GCA_039926025.1 Dokdonella sp. | reverse complement strand
ACCTACGTCTCCGCCAATGACAGCGCCATTGGTGCCATGCCGATGTTCACGCTGTACCAGATGGCATCCCTGTGGGGCGGCGACCTCAGCGGCCTCAACGATGCGACCTTCATGACCAACTACTGGGGGCAGGTCAAGTTGATGTACCAGAAGATCGGCGCGACGGGCCAACCGGCGCTGGTCAACCTGGAACCCGACTTCTGGGGCTTCCTCCAGGGCAGCGCGCCTGGCGGTGACCCCACGAAGATCACGGCGCTCGTGAGCATGACGACGGAATGCGCCAGCCAACCCGATACCGCGGTCGGCATTGCCGGCTGCCTGTTGACGCTGGGCCGTACCTATGCGCCTCTGGCCAAGATCGGGTTTCCGCCGTCGTTCTTCGGGAATGATGCGACCAGTGTCGGCAACTTCATGGTGAAGCTCGGCGCGGACAGCGCCGACTTCATCGTCGCGCAGACGAGCGATCGCGATGCGGGCTGCTTCGAGGTCGCGTCGCCGCCCGCGGAATGCACGGGCCGTGGCAACGGACCGTTCTACTGGGACGAGAGCAACGTCAGCACACCCAACTACAGTGAGAGCCTCGCGCAATGGAGCACCGTGCGCAGCATCGTCGGTCACCTGCCCATTCTGTTCTGGCAGACGCCGATGGGTGTGCCCTCGACGACGCCCGGCGGAACGCCGGGTCACTTCCGGGACAACCATGTGCACTACATGCTGACCCACGCCACGCAATACACGGCCAACGGCGTCTTCGCCATCGTGTTCGGTGGAGGCGGGAGTACATCGGCGACCATCACGACGGACGGCGGCGAGTTCGCACGCCTGTTCCACTTGCTGCGCGGTGAAATCTTCTTCAACGGGTTTGAGGTCTCATCGAGCAATTTTCAGTGATGCGATCAGGGGACGCGAGAAGGGAACGGAGGAATTATCCGTTTGCAGTTCCTGCTCGGGTCGTCCCATCATCCGTCGCACAGGCGAGCTTGCGTGGCTTTCCGCGCAGTCGTAATGCGACAGGACGATTGAGGGTCTTGGCGACCATGGTCTGAAAGCGCGGGCTTCCCAGCGCGCGCGCTTGTTGGAGTCCGCGGAAAATGGGTCAGGTTCATTTTCTGCGCCAGCAAATGAACCCGACCCCTTTCGCCTTCCGACGTATCTGGGCTGTGACGAGGGTCAACGACCGGTGGCGATGTCAGGTTGCGCCGCGCGCGATGTCTCGTCGCAGGTCGGAGTGCCCTGAAGCGGCGGAAACGTCGCTCTGTCGTTCCATCGATGGTGAAGCAGGAGGTCTGCGCCACGCACGATCCGGAAGCGGCTCAGCATGCCCCTGTCCGCCGCATCGAGCAGTTGTGCGAGCAACGACCTGCCGGTGGACGACGCTGCCGTCGAATCTGTCGAGTCGACATGGAGTTCGTAGAGCGGAACTGCTCCGGGCGCGACTTCACGGCGCACCCATTCGAAACCGCAGGGTTGATTCGCATGGGTCAGGGCGTCCTGGAGCTCAGTCAACGAGCTGGAGGTCTCGACCGATGCGAGCGCGGCGCGACTGTGATCGCCGGAGTTTGCCGAGCCTGGCATATGCGCGCTCATCCTGCTTTCAGCCCGGTTGAATCGACACGCTTGACACCACGAACATCGCCAGCCACTTCAACCACGAGATCTCGTTCCGCAACCGTGTCGACTATGCCGGCCAGTGAGACAACGCCGTTGAGTGTGCTGACCGTGATGCGGAAGACGTCCGTCCCTCGAGTGAACATGAGGGATGACTTCACCTTCGTCGTGATCCACGCGTCCGACGCTTTTGCGGGGGCCGCGGCGACGACCGCAGGCTTGGACAGCCCAGCCTCTCCGGTTGCGCCGGCCACCTTGATGTTGTTCGTAACGCCAAGCACGCCCTCGGTGTTTCGTGCGATGCGACCGGCCAGCGCCTTTTCTTCGGATGTCTGCGCTGCTCCCGCCAACGTCACCTCGCCATTGCCGGTTTCGACGTGGATTCCGAGCGCATCCGTCTTGGCGTTCCAGATCAATTTGTACTTCACCGATGCGGAGATGGTCGCGTCGTCGAGGACTTCGGCGAAGGTGCGCTCGCTGTGAACCCGCTCGGGCGTTACGAGCATTTCGTTGACTACGATCCGGTCGTCCACGAATTTGATGCCATCGGCGCCATGCGCGATCTGGTCGGCCAGCTCTTTTGCAACGCTGCTGTCGACAACTCCGTCGAGCACGGCCTTGTTGCCGTCGACGTGCACCGACAGGCCGATGTCGCGGAGATGGGGGCTCAATTGGAATCCCGTCAGGATTTGCGACTCGCGCCGCGCGGCATCCAGGCGCGCGCTCACATTCACGGCCGATTCTGGCGCCGGGGCGGCCACAGCCAAGCCGCCGACAAGCATGAGGGCCGCACCAAGACCGGGAAGCACAGCGTTTCGCACATTGATCGGCATCGTGGTTCTCCTTGGGTATACATAGTGGCTTTGACGTGGGTGCAATGGGTTCGCCGTGCAAATACAGGCGCGTTGACTACCTGCATCACGACTGGCCGGCGTCAATGCGGCTTGCAATTCGCGCAAACCGCACTTCAGTCACCGACCATCGAGGTGCGGAAGTCGTTCGTCGCACGCGCAAGCTGTGCAAAAGGAGCATCGGCCCAGGCCGGTCGCCGGGTCTGTGCGGTGGCAGACAAAGGATCGGGCTGACGTCACGGCAATAAATCGGGCATTTCCATGCGTCACCGCTTTTCATCGCGATCCGCTCTTACTCGCTCGTTCAACGCGGCAACGCCATCGCGGTAAGCCGTCGCATCTCCGAAATCGGAAAATTCGCCATAGCGCGGATGCGCGCCAAGGACTTTGCGTGCGTGCTTGATCGGGCACCAATATCGTTCTGTGCGAGATGCTATTTCGCGCGCATAGCCAAGGAGTCCGTTTCCGTAGGAACAGAAAGCGCAATTGAACTTCTCCAGGAGATTCAAGTACGCCAGATAGCGCCGATCGAAGATAAAATAGTCCTTGCGCCGAACCTTGGGGATGTCATACACGGGAAAGCACGCCGCCTGATAGATGGTCATGAATACATCGAGCAAGACCAGCGGGACGATCAGGCTGTAAATGAGCGGCGCCGTGAGGACAATGAGGGGCTTGGCACCAAGTACATAGTGAGACAACCTGGTTTTCATTTCCCGGTGTCGCCGCAATACCGCTTTCTCGAATTCGATCTTTCCGCCCTCGATTCGCAAGTGCAGGTCGGCACTCGCCAGCGCAAGCTGTACCTCGAGTTCCTCTTCGAGCGCTCGTATCTTGTGGTTCAGATCGGCAATTATCGGGTTCATGAAGCGGCCTGTTGGGGAGCATCTATGCATTCGGGAAAATGCCGGAACCGAACCACGAACATTTGCCCGTGCGATCGCGCCCGCAAGCTGCAGAAAACTTTCCGTCGGGATATTTCGTGGTTTGAAAATTCAGGTGCGGTCGATGGAAGTGACTTCGCCTGATCGACGACGACGGGTCGATGCGATGCAGCCGGGCACCCGTCTTTGCGGCCACATGAGCATTCTGCGATGGGTGGCGTGGAAGGGCGGCGCACCCATTCACTCGGTGGAGTGCGCTGAACGTTCGGCCGTCGTCCGCGACAGCCTTCCAGACGTACTATGCGCAGCAGGAAACCGACTCGGCGCCGTCGTTCGTTGCTCGTGCGGAAAGATCGCAGTCTGCATCACCGCACGCGCAGGACGCTCCAGACGAAGCACCACCGAGCATTTCGCAGTGCGTCGAACAGAATGCGGTCGTGTGACTGACCATGCAGTTGCAGTTGTCGCGATTGCACTTGGTCTGATCGACTACCATTCAATTCTCCCGGACGGATGTGGAAGCTGAAGCAGCCATTGAACATGCCGACGAGGCGTGCACGCAGCCGCTTGGCTAGTCGAAAGACACGTCGATGAACCGAACCCACGTGCGCTCGGTGTTGGCACTGGCGTAAGGCAGCCGCCGTCCACCAGGTATGCCATTGGACTCTTCGTTACTTGCAATCGATTCTCCGCCACGATCGCCATGGAAGACCGGGTGCTATGGGACGATGGCGAGATCGTTGTTGACCGATGTGACGCCTGGCGCCGACCATGCGGCCCATCCTGCCTGATCGCGTTCCGCCCACGAAGCCACGCTGCCTGTCAGCGTCACAGTCCCCTCGTCGGTGCTGATGGCGATACGGCGCGCTTCCAGATCCGCGTTGCGACGGAATGCGTCTTCAATCTTTGCCTTTACGTCGACCCACTTCGTGAGGGGCTTGATCACGATCTGATTGACTACCGCACCGACGCCCATCAGATTGCGCACACTACGTACCGCGGCATCTTTTTGGTACTGCCAGTCGACTGTCCCATCGAGCGTGAGGTTACCGTCTTTCACGACGACCTTGATCTTGTCATTCGGAACTTCAAAGTCCCACTCCAGCGCGTTGACAGCCGCCTGGGCCACATCCTGATCGCTGCGTTTGCCTGAGCCAAATGTCTCGACGAATATGTCGTTGGCGAGTCCCTTGACGCCGTAGACACCCTTAGCAGCTTCTTCGGCTGCGGACTTTTCCGCATAGTGCGTGACCTGCCCAGTCAGCGTGACGATGCCATCTTTTGCTGTGACGCCGATGTGCGCGGCATTCACGCTGGCGCGCCACTGGAGTTCGTCAAGAACGTCTGCCTGCAACTGCGAGTCGAGATTCATCGGCTACCGCCTTCGTGATGGGATCAATCCAATACTGACCCGACCGTAGGCGCAGGTCTGTTCGGCACCGTACGTTGACTCGCCAGAGGCGATATCGGTACAGGACGGCCGAATCGCTTGCGCCATAGTGGTCGTGGATAGTGCAAATGAGCGCCCTCTCACCGGGACAGGAAAATCTGACGCCCATTCCGCTGCAGCGTGCAGGCACGAAGTATGTGCCGAGCGTGAAATCTGACGGCTGTATTCTCCGCATCATGCGTAGACAGTTGCAGACAACGATGGCGTTTCGGCCCCGCGCGAGCCATGGGAGCCGCCGCGCCCCGTTTGCGTGGACTCCGGAAGAGCTCAGATTCGCCACATGCCCGCGCAGCGCTGGTGGTCGCGTTCGCAGGCGATTGGGAACTGCGCAGCCAGGCTGCAGACCTTGGCTGACGGATGGGGTCAGGCTCCATTTTCCCCACGCAGCGTGTTTTGCAGCGGGACACCGGCAAGCGCCAAGCGCGGGCGGCCGGCACCATGGCGCTCCGGAAAAATAAGGTCAGAACAGCTTGCTGACGGACGTCGGAATGTTCAGTGGAAGACAGTCAGCGGTAGGCATTAGGAAAGCACCGCGATTCAAACAAATAAATTTATCCGTCACCTTTTCCCCATTTCGCTTGGCCCGTCACACAGCCAGTCCAGCATCACCCTCCACAACCGTCGTCCGCATCTGTGGCCGTTCACCAACGCGCCAGAGCGGCACCTCGTGGCGGACGCGATAGCGCAGCGGTCCGCCGTCCACGCCGGGGCTGCGCGTGATCGGGCGCGGGATGCAGACGAAATCGGTCACCATCGCGCTGGCGTCCACGCGGACGGTGGCGTAGCCGTGGCCGCCCATGTCGACGAAGGACAGATGCGGGGCAAGTTCCGGATTGCTGAGCGCGTGTGCCTTCGCCAGGTCACCGCTGCTTGCGTATTCCAGCGCCGAACGAATGCCGTGGCGGAGCAGCAGGTTGACCGTGGGTTGCGGGGGGCCGCCGCCGGGATTGGCGA
>JBDSXV010000214.1:0-6370 GCA_039926025.1 Dokdonella sp. | reverse complement strand
CCTGCGCACGCGTCGTGCGCGGCAGCAACTCCATCGCGAAGGCGGTGATCTTGCGATCGCGCAAGGCCTTGGTGCGCTCGGGCGCGAGGTGCGGTTGCAGATGGCCGATGACGACCGCGCCTTCCTTTAGTTGCGCAATTTCGTGAAGCGACGGCGGCTGCACCTTGAGCAGCACGTCGGCCTGGCTCAGCGCCATCGCGTTGTCGGCCACTTCGCAGTCGATGTACGCGCCATCGGCGAAATACGCCGACGCACCGGTGCCGTCCTGCACGACGATGCGCGCGCCAAGCGCCTTCAGCTTCTTCGCGATCTCGGGTGTCAGCGCGACTCTGCGCTCGCCTGGAACTGTCTCGCGCACTGCAACTACGACGGTCGTCGCCATGCCAGCCTCTTGCACCCAGTGGAAGCCTCGATGCTAGCTCAGTTGGTACGATGCTGGCGAGCCACGCGCAACGCGTGCCGGTTATCCTTGTGCCCCTACCCTTCGCTGACGTGCCGAAACCCATCGTGACGCCACTCGATACGCTCAACCAGCGCCGTTCCGTTCCTTCGCGCCAGCTTGGCGAACCCGGCCCCGATGCGGACCAGCTCGATCAGCTGCTGCAGGCGGCCATACGCGCGCCCGACCACGGCAAGCTGGTGCCGTTCCGCCTGCTCACGATCCGCGGCGAGGCACGCGCACGTCTCGGCGCGGCGTTGGTCGATATCCACCGACGCAACGAACCCGATATTTCGCCGAGCTCGCTGGACAAGGACCGCGAACGCTTCAATCACGCGCCCCTGATCGTCGCGGTGATTGCGCGGATCGAGCAGGAGCATCCGAAGATTCCCGCGCAGGAACAGCTGCTTTCGGCCGGCTGCGTCGCCTACAACCTGCTGTTCGGCGCGCAGGCACTCGGCTTCGGCGCACAATGGCTGACCGGGTGGGCGGCTTACGACGCCGATGTCGCCGCCTTGCTTGGCCTTGCCGCGAACGAACATGTGATTGCCTTCGTGCACATCGGAACGGCGAAAGACGCGGCACCGGAGCGCGTTCGCCCGGTCGTCGCCGACGTGGTGTCGGAATGGCGTTGAAACCGACCGTGCATCTGGTCGACGGCAGCCTTTACGTTTGCCGCGCCTGGTTCTCGCAAGCACCCGACGCCAACGATGCGGACGGCGCGCCGGTACATGCCGTGCATGGTTTCACCCGCTTCCTGCTTGACCTGTTTGAGCGCGCGCGACCGACTCATGTGGCGGTAGCCTTCGACGAATCGCTGACAACGTCGTTTCGCAACGCGATCTACCCCGAATACAAGGCGAATCGTCCACCCGCTCCGCCCGATCTGCTGCGCCAGTTCGCCGGATGCAAGGCGATGGCGGCCGCGCTCGGCGCAACCGTGCTCGCCGATGCAACCTACGAAGCCGATGACCTGATCGGCAGTGCCGTAACGACCATGCGTCGCGCCGGATACCGCAGCGTGATCGTTTCGGCCGACAAGGATTTCGGCCAGCTGATCGAGGACGACGACGAGCAATGGGACCCGCCGCGCAACCTGCGCTGGGACGGTGCCGGGATCAAGGCGCGACTAGGCGTCATGCCGCACCAGGTCGCCGACTACCTCGCATTGACGGGTGATGCGGTCGACAATATTCCGGGGGTGCCGGGAATCGGAGCGAAGACGGCAGCGATCCTGCTTCACCATTTCGGCACGCTGGAGGCGCTGCTCGAACGCGCCGATGAAGTCGCTTTTCTGCGTACGCGCGGCGCAGCCGCCGCAGCGCTGCGCCTGCGCGAACACGCGGCGATCGCGCGTCTGTCGCGCTCGCTGACCGGCATCGCACTGGATGCGCCCGTGCCAGCGCAGCCGGATGCTTATCTGCGGCGCAACCACGACGAAGCTGCCATTGAAAATCTGTTTGAACGCCTGTGCTTCGGCCCGCTGACGCGGGCCAGGGTGCGCGCGCTTGCGGGCGCCTGAGAGCCAGCGCTGAGCCGCCCGCAGCGATCACCGTATTAACCGCGCGGCCGAATGATCGAAAGCGCCGCCTGTCACCGACAGCCGGCAGGTTGGGCAATCGGCGTGGCGTGTCACAATTTCCAACGCCATGCCTGCGGATAATCCCGCCGGGCGCTCACCCTGCGTGCCCTCCAGAGGGGCTGTCCGAGCCATGAAAGCTTGCAAACATCTGGTCATGGCCGGCGCAACGGCCGCGGAAGTGGCCGAAGTGGCCACCTTCGTGCGCGCGTCTCAATCGTGGCTGGACCATGCGTGGCAGCTCAACGCCAACGACAATACGATCGATTTCGTCATCGCCGACCTTGGCGATTTTGGCGGCCGCTGCGCGCGCGTGCGTGCGCTCGATGAGGGCAAGCATCTGGCGGTGCTGGCCAACCCTGGCGACGACGTACTCGGCGCCGAACTCACCCTGCTGCGACCGTTGAGCGCGAAAGCGCTTGTCGGCCTGCTCAACCATGTCGGGCATGCCGCTCCGCCGCCGCCACGCCAGCTCATCGATTTCAGCGCCACGCGCGAAATCCGCCCTTTGTCGGCTGCGACCAAGGCGGACGCCAGCGACGATTCGACCTCAACGCGCGCGTCGTTCCTCGACATCCGTCGCGAACGCATCTGCACCAATCTCGATGCACTGATCCAGCGCGGCGCTGTGCTCATCGAACGGCACGGCATCCCGCCGCTGTTGATCGATCCGGTGACCGATACGTTCCATACCACAGCGCGCCTGGTCGACCTTGAGCCGTATTTCCTCGATGTCGTCAGCGGCAGCGAACGCAAGCGCATCGGCGGACAGAAACTCGCCGCGTTCCGCAAGGCTGTTCCCGGACGGCCGCTGCAACGGCTGCGCTGGCTGAATGCGCTGCTCCGATCCAATGGCTGGCTTGCACCCCACCTCGATCCGAGTGCCGACTACAAGCTGCGCAGCTGGTTTCCGCTCGACGCGGACTACCGCAAGCAGCATCGCATCGCGATGACCATGCTGCGAGGAGCACCCTTGCACCGGATCGCGGCGTCGGCGAAGGCAAAGATGGCCGACGTGTTCGATGTCGTCAATGCGTACGATGCGCTTGGCTTGATGGAATGCAAGCGGCAGCCGGTGTACGACACCCCGGCCACGCCGAGCGGTCAGCGCCGTCGCTCGGCGAAGAAATCGCGCCGCCTGCTCGCGGCGACGGTGTTCGTGCGCTGAACTCTGCATCGCCTCGCCGAGCTGCAGCTAGCGTTCATGAAAAACTGCTACCTTGCGGGCCTCTGGTACCCACTCGCGAGGAAGTCCCTATGAATCTCCATGTCGCCCTGCAGCCACTCATTGCGTTGATCGCGGGCATTCTGATCCTGATGGTGCCACGGCTGCTCAACTATGTCGTCGCGATCTACCTGATCGTGGTCGGCCTGCTCGGATTGCTGCCGCTCATGCATATCTCCTGATCGATACGAATGACGCGAGAAAGATCGGGTCACCGATGCGCGCATCGCTGCCCGCCACCCGATCGGTCGTGGCAGCCACAAACACCTGCATCATCATGGACGTGAGCACGCACCAACCCACGGCTCGCCATGCGCGCGCACAGCGCTGTCGCGCGCTGGTGTTCGCGTGCCTGTCGATGTCGGTCATGCCGGCTGTGGCCGCGCATATCAGTGCGGAGGTCGACGGCGTCGAGGGGCCGCTCAAGGATGCCGTCGTCGCCGGTCTCGAAGTTGCGCAGTACGGTCAGCGTGACGTCACCTCTGCGCAAGCCCGGCGTCTTTACGAACACGCGGAGCAACAGTCGCGTTCGGCGCTCGAACCGTACGGCTACTACTCGGTGCAGGTGCAGGGTGAACTCAAGGAAGCCGGCGACAACTACATCGCGGTCCTGCACGTGGTTCCGGGCGACGCGGTCAAGATCAACACGCTGGACATCAAGCTCGATGGCGATGCCGACGGCCAGTTCGCGGTGCAGAAGGCGGTAGCCTCCTTCTTGCCCGCGAAGGGTCAGCCACTCGACCATGCCGCGTACGAGAAGAGCAAGGCGACGGTGCAGGCTGCATTGTTCGGCAGCGGCTATCTGGATGCGGAATTGGTCACGCACCAGGTCGAGGTCACGCGTTCGGCCAACGTAGCCGACGTGCATCTGGCCTGGAAGGTGGGTCCGCGCTACCGGCTCGGCGCAACGACGTTCGAAGGCGGCCAGTTTCCGGACGAGTTCATGCAGCGCTACGTCCCCTGGCATGTCGGCGACTTTTATACGCAGGAGCAGTTGCTGTCTTTCCAGCAGCGCCTCATCGACGCTGACTATTTCTCGATCGCGCAGGTGCAGCCCGACACCGAAAATGCGCATGACGGCATCGTGCCGATCAAAGTCGTGCTCGCGCCGGCCAAACGCACGATCTACACCGGCGGTGTTTTCATCGGCACCGACACCGGCCCCGGCGTGCGCGGCGGCATTGAGCGGCGCTGGATCAATCTGCGCGGACACAAGCTCAAGCTAGAGGCGATCGTCGCCGAGCGCCTGAAGACCGCATCCGCGCTTTACCAGATCCCGCTGCCGGGCCCGAACAACCACAGCCTCAATTTCGGCGCGAACTTCCGCGACGAAAATACCGATACCAGCACATCGAGGACGCTTGGACTCGCAGCCACCGATGCGAGCCTCTGGCGCGGCTGGACGCGCACGCTTGGACTGAAGTTCCTGACCGGCGACTTCGAAGTCGCCAACATCGAGGGCAGCACCACGATGCTGTATCCCGAGATTTCGCTTTCACGCAAGAGAGCCGACGATCCGATCTTCGTGCGACGCGGCTGGTCGCTGACCCTGGCCGCACGGTCGGGACTCGAGGGCGTGCTCTCCGATACCAGCTTCGCCCAGATCAGCGCGGATGCGAAATGGATCCGCGGCATCGGCGACCACGCGCGCTTCATCGCGCGCGGCTCGTTCGGCGCAACCAAGGTCGGCGATTTCGAAAAGCTGCCGCCGGAATTGCGCTTTTTCGCCGGCGGCGATCGCTCGATTCGCGGCTACTCGTTCCAGACGATTGGCGCACCGTTGCCCGACGACCAGATCGCGCAGGCGCAAGCGCGGTGTGCGGCGTTTCCAAAGCGCACCTGTCAGACCTTGGTTATCGGCGGCAAGAACCTCGCCGTCGCCAGCGCCGAATACGAGTACTACTTCAAGCCGAACTGGGGCATCGCGACCTTCATCGACACGGGTGATGCGTTTTCGAGTTTCGGCGACTATCGCCAGAAAATCGGAACGGGTTTCGGTCTGCGCTGGCGTTCACCGGTCGGCATGGTGCGCGCGGATCTTGGCTTTCCGGTGAACAAGAGCGAGACCGATAGCACGGTCGAACTGCATATCGTGATCGGACCGGATCTATGAGCGATCCTCGTCCCGATTCAATTCGATCGCTGCCTGCTCCCTCCCCTTCAAGGGGAGGGCTTGGGTGGGGATGGTGTTCTCCACTGGCGGACAGGCTTCACTGCAAAACCATCCCCACCCAAACCCTCCCCTTGAAGTGGAGGGCTTCAGCAGGCTTTGCGCTACCGCGTCTCCTCAAGCGTATCGGTATCGCACTTGCGATCTTGCTGGCGCTAGTCGGCTTGCTGTCGTTCTGGCTGCTGCGTACCGAATCGGGCCTGCAATTCGTGCTCGCTCGCGCAATCGGCGCCACCGACGGCAAGCTCACCATCGGCAAGTCGTCAGGCAATCTCGCCGGGTCTTCGACGATCGAGGATCTTCGATATCACGACCCCGCCGCCGGCCTCGACGTGCACGCGCGCCACACGACGATTGCGTTTTCGCCGCTGGAGCTGCTGTCCTCGCGTTTGCACCTGACGCGCCTCCAGCTGGACGGCCTCGACGTCGCATTGACCAGCGTGCCGGCGCCGCCGGAGCAGAAGACGTCGGGCGAGTTCTCGCTCGCCGCCCCACTCGATGTGGTGCTCGATCGACTCACGCTGACGCAGGCGAAGATTGTCAGCGACGGCCAGCCGCTGTTCGCGCTCGATGCCCTCGACATTATCGGTCGCTGGACGCGCGATGGCGTGGCGCTGACCTCGCTCGCTTTGCGCTCGCCGGACGGCGATGCCGATCTGCACGGCACGGTGTCCGCACTCGCCGGCTATCCCGGTGATGGTGCGCTTCAGTTCCACTGGAACGTCGATGAGGTCCGCTATGTCGGCACGCTCAGCGCGCACGGCGACGGAAAATTCGCACGGCTGGATCTGGCGTTGAGCGAACCCGCGGTCGCGACGCTGGCAACCACCCTGACCCAGTCGCGCGACTTTCCCTGGACGGCGACGCTCAAGGTGCCGCGCTTCGACCCGAAGCGCGTGCGGAAGGATGCAGGCATCGCGGCACTCGCGCTGGATCTTGCGGGCTCCGGCGACAGAA
>JBDSXV010000213.1:0-14208 GCA_039926025.1 Dokdonella sp. | reverse complement strand
GCGCGGTCGCGTCGAGCGTGTGCGTGCCCGCCCCGAGCTGCCGCCCGGCCATCGCCTTGAGGCGATCGTAGACCTGCTCGAACATCGCATCGGCCTCGATCCCCGCTGGTGATCCGTCGTGTTGCATCGCATTTCCCCCGCCGTGGCGGAGTCTAGCGCAGCGGTTGCGTTGGCGCGGCGCTGCTGCAGCCGCAGCCGCAACTCGTCGAGCCACGCCGGCGGGCTGAAGCCCGCCCTACCACGTTGACAGGGCCTACCACCGCCGCGATTTCGCGGTGGCCATGGCATTCCCCGGCACGATTCGGCGTTTCCTGGAACGAAGCCGCTGCACGCGGCCGCCCGTTGCTCAGGAGACCTGTTCATGAATACCCAGCGCCATGCGTTGTTGCTGCATCCGCTCGCCGCGTGCCTCGCGCTCGTGTTCAGCGCGCCCGATGCCGGCGCAGTTCCGCCGCACGCAGCGGTCGTCGTGCAGAACTGTCTCGATCACGGGGCCGGCAGCTTGCGCCAGGCCGTCATCGACGACACCTCCAGCGTGCCGATCGACCTCACGCAGCTGACTTGCAGCGGGATCACGCTGACGACCGGGAGCATCAACGTGCAGCGCGCACTGCTGATCCATGCAGCCGGCCCGGCCGCGCTCACGATCGACGGCGCCGGCCTCGACCGCGTCTTCACGCAGAGTTCGACGCAACCCCTCGCGCTCTACGGCATGACCATCCAGAACGGCCACACCGATTCGTTCGGCGGCGGCTGCGTCTACGCGGCGGGCACACTCCAGCTCAATGACACGGTGATCAGGAACTGCCGCGTCGCCGACATCGGCAGCAGCGCGGCGACCAAGGGTGGCGGCGTGCTCGTGCACGGCGCGCTCACCGCGATCAACAGCGCGATCGTCGACAACGAAAACTACTCGGCGCTCGGCAACGCGTATGGCGGCGGGGCGTTCGTTGACGGCCTCGCTGTTCTCGATCACAGCATCATCAGCGGCAACGTCGTCTCCACTGGCACAAACTACCCCGCATTCGCCGGCGGCATCGAGGTCAACGGTGCCTTGACGATGATGTATTCGACCCTCTCCAACAACCACGTCCAGGGCGCGGTGGCGTTGGCTGGCGTCATCGGCGGCGTCATGGCCAACGCCGGTGCGACGATCACGCAGTCGACGATCTCCGGCAACAGCTCCAACGGCGCCGTCGGCGGGGCCTGGCTCTCTGCATCGGATACCACGCCGAACAGGATCGTCGACAGCACCATCTCCGGCAACACGGCCGGCCTCGGCATCGGCGGCCTGCGTACGTTCGGTTCGACGGCGATCATGAACTCGACGATCGCGTTCAACGTCGAAGCCGGCGCGAACATCGGCGGCGGCCTGAGTATCTCCTCCGGTGTCGCCGACCTTGAAAGCACGATCATCGCCGCCAACACCAGCGCCGGCGGCACTGCCCAGAACGTCGAGGTCGACATCACGGCCTCGCTCTCCGGCGCGAACAACCTGATCGGTCCGTCGCCGTCGGTGACGCTGCCATCCGGCACGATCGGCGGCGACCCGAGGCTGCTTCCGCTGCACGACAACGGCGGTCCGACGAAAACCCATGCGCTCGGCGCTGGCAGCCCAGCACAGAACGCTGGCAACATTGTCAGCAACTACACGACCGACCAGCGCGGCGCGGGCTTCCCACGTGTCGTCGGCCCCTTCGCCGACATCGGCGCGTTCGAGGGCGTCGACACGGATTCGATTTTCTACAACGGGTTCGATTGACGCGGCAGCGCGCACCCGATGGCGCCTGCGATCGCCGTACTTTCTCTGCGGTTGTAGTTTTTGCTGCCGGATTGCGCAGCAGCACGTAGGGCGGGCTTTAGCCCGCCGCCTTCACGCATTCGAAAAATCGCGGAGGCTCCATCAGAACGTAGTGCGGGCTAAAGCCCGCCGCCTTACGCGGTGGAAAAATCACGGTGGCCAATCAACTCCTTTGTCGGGAGACGGCGGGCTAAAGCCCGCCCTACCTGCAAGTCCTGCAGTAGCGGATGGCAGTCGATCCCATCGAACGGCGTTACCCGGAACATGTCATCACTCCGGGGAACGGTCATGAAAAGCGTTGTTCGCGGTCTTGGTCTGATCATCGCGCTCGTCGTGGCTCCGATGAGTCATGCAACGCATTTCGACATATTCAGAGTCGGCGCTGACGCCGCCTGCACACACACGACGATTCAGGCAGCGATCGACGCGGCCGCCGCCAGTCCGGACGAGGACTACGTCTGGATCGCATCCAACCAGAGCTACAGCGGCCAGCACGTCACCATCCATAACCAGGACGTGGACGTCAAAGGCGGCTTCGCCAGTTGCAGTGACAATGCTCCCGCGAGCGCGAACGCGACGACGACTGTCAGCGGCAGCGGCAACGGCAAACGCGCGGTGGTTTCGGTCACCGGCACCGGCCATGTGTCCCTGTCGAATCTGTGGATCCGCGACGCCGATCGCCGCGGCAACACCGCCATCGGCGGCGACGGCTCCGGCGGCGGCATCGACTTCGATGGCGGCGGCAGCCTGCAGCTCACCTTTACGACTGTTTCGCTCAACAAGGCGGACTATGGCGCGGGCATCAATTTTCACGGCAGCGGGAACGCCGAGCTGCGCATCAGCCACGACACGCTGATCCTCAGCAACACAGCGGGCGCCTCCGGTGGTGGCATCCGCGTCGAGGGCAGCGCGCGCCTGTTCGTGCTGGAGCCGCAAACACTGATCGCGTTCAACTCGACCGACGGAAACGGCGGCGGCATCGAGGTCCTGTCGCCCGCGCGTGCCGATATCGGATCGCCGGGTTACAACGGCGGCGCGGTCCTGCAATTTAACAATGCCGACTACGGCGGCGGGATCGCGGTGAATACCAATACCGACAGCGATGTATACGTCCGGCTTTTTTCGACCGACGCGCACAACCCCGTGCAGATTTCCAACAATACGGCGCGTTCCACCGGCGGCGGCATCTGGATGAACCCTTATTCAGCTCTGATAGGCGGCTTCGGCCACACGTGGCTGTGCGCGCAGGACTTCCGAATCAACGACAACATCGCTCAGAATGGCGCCGCGATCTACTCCGATCTCGACACGAGCGCGGATGGTTTTTCGACAGGCGGCGACGTACTACTGAATCGCACAGCCGCTTTCAATGACTCTTGTCAGACCCCTGAGCCGGTGGAGGCTCTCGGCGCCGTCGCCTGCGAGGCCGATGTTCCCTGCAACGAGTTGGCATACAACGTCGCCGAAGATTCGGCAGGCGCTCCCAGCGGAGCGATAATTCTTCTGCAGACGGACTCGGATTTGTCGGCGATCCGGTTTCGCATGCACCACAATATCGCGCGCAATCTGATTCGATCGGTGGCGAATGATGACAACTTCGGATGGAACCTTACGGAGTTGTCGCGATGCCTGTTCACCGACAACCAGCTCACGGCGAGTGCGATTCTGCAAATCCCTGACCATGGCAACATCGCCGTCGACGAATGCACGTTCGCACGCAACTCAATCGCAAGCGGCACCACCGTGGAAGTCAATGGCAACACTGCCACCACCTTCAGCCGCTCGATCTTCGATCAACCCGGCGTGCCCATCCTGTCCAGCTCGGGTTTGAGCCACGCAACGGCGAGCGAGGTAATGTCGCAGAGCCTGACGACCTTGCCGCCTTCGACGAACAACGTGCAGGCCACGCCATCGTTCGTCGACCCGGCTCATGGCAACTATCACCTGCGCCGCGACTCGCCCGGCATCGACTATGCCTCGGACAGCGGGCACGTCGTGGATCTTGACGGGTATACACGAAATGTCGATCTGTCCAACCCGAATGCGTTCGGCAGTCAAGATCTCGGCGCGCTCGAGACGCAACTCGGATGCCACGTCGCCGATTCCATTTTCTGCAGCGGATTCGAATCGGACTGAAGGCAGGGCGGGCTTAAGCCCGCCGCCTCGCGCACCCGAAAAATCGCGCGGCTCAACCAGAACGTAGGGCGGGCTTTAGCCCGCCGCGTCACGCGGTGGAGATGGCGGGCTTAAGCCCGCCCTACGTTGGATGGAGCAACAACGGAGCCGGGTTGGTTTGCACAAAACTGGACAAATAAACCTGGCCCCAATCCGGCCACTACTCGAAACCGTTGGCGAAGATCGCATCACCCGAGCCGGCCCAGACGGGTCCGGTGTCGGTAATGCTGATGCCTTGCACCGCGTCGATCAGTGGCTGGCTCACGCCGCCGCCGATCTTCACGCTGCCGCCCGCCGAGGTCATGCCCTTGTTGATGCGCACCGTGGCGCTGCCGAGCTGCGGGTCCGTCAGCACGATATCCCAATAGGTACCACCATCAACCAGGCTGGCGGTGAGGTTGGCCTCGCTGCCATCGCGCGGATGCAGGACATTGATGAAGTAGCTGTCCGCGCTGCCGCTGCTGTCGATTTCCAGACGCGACTGACCGATGCGTGTGTCGCCCGACGGCACCTGTTTCTCGTTGACCACTCGATAGACCGGAGACGCCGGCAACAGCGTGCGCAGTTGCAGCGCCTGGTCGCCGTAGCTGCCGACCGCCATGCCTGCACTCAACGTCGGTGCATTGAAAAAATGCGTGATGAACGTCTTGCGCACCTGGGCCGCGCTCAGATGCGCGAGCGGATAGTCCGGATTCGTGTAGACCGGCTGCAACGAATCGCTGCTCGCGCGTGTACGGTCGACGATCACCAGCGCGCGCAACCCGCGCAGGAAAAAAAATTCGCGGATCGCCACCTCGGCGTAAGGCCAGTCGTAGCGCGCCGGCTGTGTCGCGAAGCGCGCGCGGTAGGCCTGACTCAGGTCGACCGCAGCAAATGAAAAATCCGGGCGGGTCTGCATGCGTATCACCTGCGGCAGACCGTCCGGATTGTCGCTGCCGGGCTGGCGCGGCGGCAGCGATTCCCAGTTCAGCTCGGAGCGCCCTTCAAACAGCAGAGTGTTGTGCGCTTCCGGCTGATCGGTACCCTTGATCACATTGTCGAAACCCAGAAGGTTGTCGACATATCCGGTTGTCTCGCGGCTCAGCCATCGACCCTTGCGCCACAGCTGGAAGCTGCCGATATCCAGATGAGCATGACCGGTGCCGAAAGGAAGCCCTAGCTGAAAGGCCATGACGGTCGCATTCGCGGACCAGTCCGAGCGCATGTACATCCAGCCCGCACCGGGCGCGTAATAGTCCAAGGGCAGTGTGGAAAACGAACCCATCGCACCCGGCGCGCTCGCGGTCGCGCGCACGTGCCATTCCGGCGTCAGCCCCGTTTCCTGAAGCAGTGCACGCGCGTAGCCCGCCCAGGGCGTGGAAGGGCCGCGGTCGATTCCGGCTTGCAGGTAGTCGGCGCTTTCGTTTTGATACCCCGCCGATCCGCCGTCGACGAAGAATTCGTCGTCGTTGAACGGGAACCTCTCGAAGGACGTCTGGCTGGTGTCGCGCAGATAAGTCGGTGCGGGCAGTGTGGAATAGATCTGGTTGTACAACTCGTCGCGGAAGAAATTCGACGACGCAAATGGCGTTCCGCCGAAATCCAGCGCGGAGCGGAATGCAATGGTCGGATAGTCGATCACATAGTTCCCGTACTGGGTGCCCTCCGCGGCAACACCCCCCATGCCCCAACGCAGGTTCCAAGCCGCGAACCACTGATCGTTGCGTACATCGAGCGCGTGATTGATAAAGCTCTGCGCCTGCGCGTTGTCATGAAAACTTGCGATGCCCCACATCAATCCGAGGCGCAGATAGCCCCAGAAGTAGTTGTTCGCCTCCATCCCCTGACCACCCCAGGACTTGGCATTCAGCGCGCCGATGAATTCGTTCCAGCGCGCAATCAGCGTCGCCTTCTGGCTTGGTGTGAAAAAGCCGTTGCACCAGTCGTACATCAGCATCGCGTCTTCGCCGAACCAGCGCGCCTCGTCGCTGGCGGTGATCGGCGTGCCATCGCCGTTGAGCAGACGCGGCACGTAGTCCATAAGCCAGGTGACCGGCGCAGTGCAATCGGCAGCGGTGCCCGTCATCAGGTAGTGCAGCGCATGCAAGCGCACGTCGTCCGGACTGGTGTTCGGTGGCGGATCCAGGGCCGGTGCTGCGAACGAATGCGTCGCGAAATAGCTCTGTGCCTGACTCACGCGTCCCGGCGCGCCGAACCACAAACGCGGATGCGTGGTCGGAATGGTCAGATTCGCCGCTTGCGCGGGCGCGGCAACGCTCAAGCCGAGCGCGAACAGCACCAGGCGGCTGATTTTCAGAAAGGCTGACACCGTGTTTTCCCCGCTGTGAGAATGGCCGTCCCCGCACGGCATGGCGGCGATCATGCGGCGCGCCGGAGGGATTTGTCCGTGAACGGGACCACGTTCGTTGACCACGCGGGTCCGCTAACGCAGGAATGCGTTCAAAGCTCGCAGCCATGGCCGACCGCTTCTCTCCGTGACGCGGACATATGTTGGCCGCGCGTGCGATCCTCGCCTATTCCGCCGTAGGGCGGGCTAAAACCCGCCGCCTCGTGCGATGGGTATGGTGGGCTTGAGCCCACCCTACGCAACTTCGCAATCCTGGATTGGACCACTACTTGATTTCGCGGACTTCCTGCGGCCAACCGCAGGCTTCCGCGAGCTTGCCGGCCCAGAGTCTCGCCGCTTGTTGGTCGGACACTTCGATCACCGTGAATCCGCCGAGGAACTGGGGATTGCGGACGTAGGGTCCGTCGGTGAATGTCAGCGTGCCGCCGGTGGCATCCGCTGAGAACGCCGCATCCGGGTCCTCCACCAGTCCTCCGGCGAACACATAGACGCCAGCCGCCTTCATCTCGCCCACGACCGCCTTTGCGAGCGGACCGCGCGACGCGAACCACGCCTCGGTGTGCTCGCCGACCCACGCCTGATTGAAGTAGATGATGTACTTGCTCATGTCATGCCTCGCAGCTACGCAGCCGCGGTGGCTGCCTTTTTCATTTTGACGAACGAGCGTAGCCCGGATCGACAAATGCGGGTCGGACCTTAGGGCGGGCTTAGGCACGCCGCCACTCGCGGTCGAAACGGCGGCCTTGAGCCCGCCCTGCGTCCAAGACTTTCAGGATCAGATGGCAGTCGCTATCACCGAACGGCGTTACCCGGGACGGGTCGTCACTCGGAGGAACGGTCACGAACAACGTCTTGCGCGGTTTCGGTTTGGCCGTCGGGCTCGTTGTGGCTCCGATGAGCCCTGCGACCCATATATTCAAGGTGGGCAGCGACCCCGCGTGCACCCACACGACCATTCAGGCCGCGATCGATGCAATCCCGTGCAGATCCCAAAAAACACCGGTTACAGCACCGGCGGCGGCATCTGGATGAATCCTTGTTCATCCACAACAGGCGGCTATCGCGAGGCAAATGTTTGTGCCCATGATTTCCGCAGCAACGGCAACATCGCGCAGGAAGGTGCTGCCATCTACGGCGATGTCGACACGGACTTTCTTGGCGAATCGATGCCGTCGCGGATCGTGTTCAATCACTCGGCCGTATTCAATCTTGTTTGCGTGGATCCCGAACGCGTGGAGAGTCTCGGCGCGGTTCCCTGCGCCGTCGATGTCCCCTGCAACAAACTGGCCTACGACGTCGCCGAGGATACGGAGGGCCATTCGAACGGCTCGATCATTCTCATGCAGACGAACGGGACTTTCCCGGGGATACGTTTCCGCATGCACCATCATGTCGCGCTCCATCTGATTCGATCGGTATCGGATGATTTCGGCGACGACGTCGAGGTGTCGCAATGCCGGTACACCGACAACCAGCTCGGGGCGAGTGCGATCCTGCAAGCGCCTGACGACGGCTCGGTCCTTGTCGATGAATGCACGTTCGCACGCAACGCGATCGCAAGCGGCGGCGGCGCGGTGGAAGTGCATGGCAGCACACCGATCACGTCATGTAGGGCGGGGTTGAGCCCGCCGCGTCGCGCGGTGGAAGCGGCGAGCTAAAGCCCACCCTACATGCCTATTCGAAACCGTTGTGGAAAATCTCGTCCGGCAGAATTTCCTTGATGACGTTGTGATTGGGATCGGCGACAAAGAGATCGCCGTGCGAATCGATCGCGAGGCCAAAGGAAAAATAGAAGCCGCCACCCAGATGCACGAAATAGTCGGGTGTCTGGTAGACGCCATCGACCACGGCGATGCGCGCAATGTTTCCGGTATCGGCGACGTACACGGTGCCCGCGTCATCGACGGCAATCCCGCTGGGAAACGTGAAGTAACCTGTCGCGACTGTCACCGGTGTTTGATAGACGCCGCCAACCAGCGGAATCTTGTAGATCGCTGCTGGCGGCGGTGGGCCGCCTGCATCGGTCACATAGACATTGCCGCTGCTGTCGACGGTGATACCCCATGGAGATGTGTAGCCACCTGCCGGTGCCGGCAGATCCGTGGGGGCTTGCAGGACCCCGCCGACGAGAGCGAGGCGCACGACCTTGCTGTTTTGCGCGTAGGTATCCACGACATACACATTGTCATTGGCGTCCACGGCGACGCCGCTCGGCGCGACCCATCCACCCGCGGGTGCCGTCAACTCGATGGGCGTCTGATAGACGCCACCGGTCAGCGCGATGCGGAACGCTTTTCCACGATGATTGTCGGCAACGTAGAGATTGCCGACGGAGTCCACCGCGATCGCGTACGGAAGTGCGAAACCACCCGCAGGTGCCACCGCTATCACATCCGGATTCTGGTAGACACCGCCGAGCAACGGGACCTTGTACAGATCGGGACCGAAATCGCTGACAAAGACATTGCCTGCGTGATCCACCGCCACGCCGGTTTGCGTGTTGAAGCCGCGCAACAGCACGACCGGAGTCTGGTAGACCGCACCGCTGCGCGCAATTTCGTCGAGTCCCGACCCGGTGGCGACATAGACATTGCCCTGGCCATCCACGGCAACGCCGCTCGGGTTGAATCCGTCTGCGGGGACCGGCAACGCGACCGGGCTCTGGTACACGCCGCTGCTCAGGGCAATGCGATCGACCTTCGCATCGTCGCCGACATACACGTTGCCGGCACCGTCCGTTGCGATGCTTCTCGGCCCTGCAAATCCGCCCGCTGGTGCCGGCAACAGCGTCGGGGTCTGGTAGGCGCCAGAAACAGATCCCATGCGATACGCGTTGCCGCCGTTGTAGTCGGCAATGAACACATTGCCGTTGCTGTCGGTGGCGACTCCATTGGGTCCGGCATAGCCGCCCGCAGGTTCTGGCTGGACGAACGGCCCCTGGAACGAACTGCCGACCCGCTGCAGCTCGTAGACACTGTGGCTACCCTGATCCGCCACAAAAACGTTGCCCTGGCCATCGGCAGCAACGCCCATGACGCCGGTGTAACCGTTCGCGCCCGTCGACGGCAGCGCAATCACCGCCTGATAGCTGCCGCCGGCAAAAGGGATTTCCCACACCTGACTCTTGTAGAAGTCGGCAACGAAGACATTCCCGCTGCTGTCCACTGCAACCGCCAACTGCTGTCCGAAGCCGCCGCCGGGAACCGGCAACGCAATCGGCGCCTGGTAAGTGCCACCGACGAACGCGATCTTCTTGATGCTCTTGTTGATAGAATCGGCGACAAACAGGTCGCCGCCCGCATCGACCGCCACGCCATTGGCGGAAAACGCGCCACCCGGCAGGGTGACAATGACCTGCGCGTGGGCGACGCCGAACACCAGCGCCAGCCATGTGACGCAACCTCCGCCAATACGCGACAGGACGACGCCGCGTTGAAGCACGGCAACTGCGCGCGCACGGGATAGAAAAACGGAACAGAACGGGGTACGCATTGCACATCTCCTGCTGGCGTATCTGGTAATAGGCAAAAGAGGGCGAATCCGTCTCATGCTCCGTGCAGCCGGCTCCGCGCCAGCGTAGGATCGGGGCGACAGCGGTTTATCGAACCAGCGGGGACGTTCGTCCGTGACCGAGCCGGAATCTGCGCCGATCACCGATTTGCTCAAACGCTGGCGCGCTGGCGACGGCGACGCGGCGAACGCGTTGATGCCTCTGGTGTATCAACAGTTGCGCGCGATCGCGCGGCGCCAGTTGGCGGGTGGTCGCGGCCAGGCCAGTCTGGTTCCCACCGAGCTGGTGCACGAGGCCTACATGCGGCTCGGCATCAGCACACCCGATTCGCAGGATCGCCGGCATTTCTTCGCGATCGCGGCGCGGGCGATGCGTCAGGTGCTGGTTGCACACGAACGTCGACGCCAGGCAAACAAGCGCGACGGCGGTCAGCGCGTATCGCTGTCGTCACTCGATCTCGCCGACCCGCAACAGAATTTCGATCTGCTTGCGCTCGACGAGGCATTGCAGGGGCTGGAAGCGGTCGATGAGCGGCTCGCCCAAGTGATCGAATTGCGCGCGTTCGCCGGTCTGGATTTCGACGAGATCGCCGCGTTCACCGGCCTCTCGCGCGCGACCGTGGCGCGCGATTTCCGCGCCGCCCGCGCATGGCTGTACAACGCGCTGAACATGCATCCGCCGGGGGAATCGACATCGTGACGCGAACCCGCGATGCGCTGGACATATTCAAGCGCGCATTGCTGCTGGAAGCGCCCGAGCACGTCGCCTTCTTCGACCGCGAGTGCGCGGGCGATGTCGAACTGCGTGCGCAAGTCGATGCCTTGCTGCGCGCCGATGGCGACGCCGGCGATTTCCTGGCCATGCCGATTGCCGCGCGGCTTGATCGCAGTGGCGATCAGGTCGGCGCTTACCGCTTGCAGCACCTCGTCGGCAGTGGCGGCATGGGCAGCGTCTACCGTGCCGAACGCAGCGATGGCGTGTACTCGCGACCGGTAGCGATCAAGTTGCTGTTGTTCGAAGCGGGTGACCTGCGCCAGCGATTCGCGCGCGAGCAACGCATTCTCGGCGCGCTCGATCATCCGAACATCGCGCGCCTGCTCGACGTCGGCAGCGATGCGAATGGCGCGCCGTTCCTGGTCATGGAGTTCGTCGAAGGACAATTGCTGACGGACTACATGCGCAATCGCGCGCTCGATGCGCGCGAGCGGGTTGAACTGTTCCTCAAGATACTCGACGCCGTGCAGACCGCGCACAGCCAGCTCGTGATCCATCGCGACATCAAGCCCGGCAATGTGCTGGTCGATGCCTATGGCGAACCGAAGCTGCTCGATTTCGGCATCGCCAAACTCAGCGGCGATCAGGCGCCGTCCATGACGCGCACCGGACTCGGCCCGCTCACGCCGGACTACGCAAGTCCCGAGCAGGTGCGCGGCGAACCGATCGGTATCGGTTCGGACATCTATTCGCTCGGCGTGCTGCTGTACGAGTTGCTGACCGGCCAGCGGCCGTATCACATCGCCGACGACACGCGCCCGAGCGAGATCGAACGCATCGTCTGCATGACCGAGCCGGCGCGCCCGAGCACGCACTTGCCGGGCAAGGGCCTGCCCGGAAGCCGACGCGATCTTGACGCGATCCTGCTCAAGGCGCTGGAAAAGAATGCGCGTCAACGCTACGCGTCGTGTGCGGCGTTTGCCGACGACCTGCGGCACTGGCTGGACGGCCAGCAGGTGCTCGCGCGCGAACCGTCGTGGCCGGAACGCAGCCTGCGCTTCGTGCGCCGACATCAGGCGGCGATGGCGATCGTCGGCGCCGCCGCACTGGCGCTGATGGTCGGCAGTGTCCTGGCGTTGTGGCAAGCGCATGTCGCCGGACTGGAACGCGATCGCGCCGAACACGTCAATCGTTTTCTCACTGACATGCTCTCGGCAGCCAATCCCTCCGACCTCGGTCGCAAGGCGACCCTGCGCGATGTACTCGATCGTGCGCAGCGGCTCGCCGAGCGCGATGCCATCGACAATCCGCAATCCGGCGCGACGACCTTGCTGACGCTCGCGAGTACCTATCACGCATTGGGTGAATCCGACGCCGCGCGGCACAGTGCCGAAGCAGCACTCGCCGCCGCAAACCGCAGCGGCGATGCGGCGCAGATTTCCGCCGTGCAGATCAAGCTCGGTGACATCCTGACCGAACGCGGCGATTTTGACGCGTCGGCAAACATCCTCGCGCAGGCGCGCGCGCTCACGCTGGACCGGAGCAATTCGCGCCAACGCGCGCAAGCGGCGATTGCACTGGGATCGCTCGACAGTCGGCGCGACAATCCTGAGTCGGCGCGGCAATGGTTCGAGACTGCATTGCGCGAGTTGCCCGCGAATGACGTTGCAACCCGTGGCGAGCTGCTCAACAACCTCGCGATCGTCAAGGACATGCAAGGCGACACGGCCGGCGCGCTGGCCATGCATCGGCAGGTAGTGGACCTGTTCCGCAAGGCCTATCCGCACGGACATCCGGATCTAGCCAAGGCGCTGGCCAATCTCGCCGGCGCGCTGGAAAGCGCGAATGCATTCGAGCAAGCCGCAGCGGCCTATGCCGAGGCGTTGCCGATGCAGATCGAACTGCTCGGCGACAGCCATCCCGATGTCGTGCAGACGCTGAGCTCGATGGCCAATCTGAGCCTGCGTCGTGGCGATATCGAATCAGCGCTGCGCGACGGCGCGCGCGCATGGAAAGCCGCGCAGAACCTGGTGCCCGATCA
Source organism: Dokdonella sp. (assembly GCA_039926025.1). Classification (GTDB taxonomy): domain Bacteria; phylum Pseudomonadota; class Gammaproteobacteria; order Xanthomonadales; family Rhodanobacteraceae; genus Dokdonella_A. The sequence continues at coordinate 1,619 of JBDSXV010000213.1, read as the reverse complement.
TCCGCTCACCGCCTACGCGGCTGTCATGTACGCACAAGCCCTGTGTGCAGCCCGACGTGCAAGCGAGGCATTACCGCTGATCGAGCAAGCGCTCGCGCAACGCAAGAAGCAACTGCCGCCGGATCATCCCCTGATCGCGAACACCGAAAGCCTGCTCGGCCTCGCCACGGCGCAGGCGGGTGATGTCGCGGCCGGAGAAAGGATCGCGCGCGACGCCTACGAGCGTCTGCGCGGCAAACTCGGTGAGCCGCATGAACTTACCGTCAAGGCGAAGCAGCGGCTGGAACAGATCCAGGCGACGCCATGAATGGCATTCGATCTGGCTGAGGAAAGATTGCGCCGCGGCGGATCCTCGCAGCCAATTGCCCACGTCCGTGGCGATCTCATGCGAAGGATGCGATGGGACGGTGGGCTCAAGCCCACCCTACGCAACGCTTGGAGTGGACGTAGGGCGGGCTCAAGCCCGCCAAGCGCACCACCCCTCACGATCAAACATATTCCGCGCATGCGCCGAACAACCTCCAGCGCCACTGCCGCGAAATTCCTTTTTCCCCATCTCATCTTTTGCAGCACGTCCCTGTTCCAACCCTTCCATGCCGACAGGTATGGGTCCGACCGCTACCGGGTGGTCGGGCCATCAAGTGGAGAAGAAAATCAGGATGCTCGCTACTGTTTCGCTGTCCTTCACCGATGCCCAGCTCACCGCCATCGATGCCGCACTGAACGAATTGGAGACACAATTCTCCGGACTCGTCGGCATGACCATCGACCAACGCAAATCGCTGATGAAGGTGGGCAACAAGTCCGAAGCGTTCTGCTGCCAGACGATGTGCCTGCTCGGGCAAAATCCGCAGCGGGTGCCATTGAGCTTGCCCGTGGCGGAGGTGCAGCAGACCTTCGATGCACTGGATGAAATGCGCCCGCGCATGCAACGTCTGCAGCGCCTGAGCGAACGCATCTCGGACACTGACATGGGAGCCGGTGCCGGCATCCTGCAGAAGGCACTTCAGGGCTATGCGGTGCTCAAGGTTTCCGGCCGCAACCAGGGCCTGGAAAGCCTGCGCCATACCCTCGGCATGCGCTTTGCGCGCAGACCGAAGGCGCCTGATCGGAAAGCAATCGATCACTGCGGCAAGCGCAACGTGCCGCCTGTTTCGGCCGCCCTTATTTTGGCCTACGCACCGGTGTAGACTGAATCGCAAGGGCCTAGCGATATCCGCCGCGACAGTGCGCGGCTCGCCGACGTGTCGTTTGCTCGGTGCACGCGCGCTCCCATTCGCTGGCATCGTATCGTACGAGAGGAGAACGACTTCCCATGCGCAGTGTCGCCGTGACGTTCATGCTCGCGTGTGTCGTCGTTGCTGACGCGAGCGCGCAGGATCTTTCCGTCGTCGCGATCACATCGCCGCAATCGGCCTGTACGACAGTCGGCATCGAGAACGTGGCGATCCGCGTGTTCAACTACGGAATCACACTGCCTGCGGGCACCGCGTTCAACGCCTCCTACAGGATCAACGCCGGAGCGCCCGTCACGGAACTCATCGTGCTCGCCAGCAGCCTGATCACGAACAGCAACTTTGCCTACACGTTCACGACGCAGGCGAACCTGTCCGTGCCCG
>JBDSXV010000212.1:0-16784 GCA_039926025.1 Dokdonella sp. | reverse complement strand
GTTATACGGACGTATAGACGTCTATACGGCCATTGACTGCAAGGAATATCGTCGCTAGAGTGCGCGAACTGCTCATCAAGACCGGCTGAGGGACAGGCCCTTTGACGCCGGGGCAACCTGCGAAGACGCAAGTCTTCGTCGTGGTGCCAACTCCCGCGGGGACGCGTCGTTGCGTCCGCCGAGAGATGAGTTGCAGCGTCGGCCGCGCAGGTGGCTGTCCGGTGCTGCAATCCGTTTCCGGTTTCCCGCGGTCGATGGGCGAACCGGAGATCCGTGATGAGCTTGCAAGCTGCCTCCCTCGCACTCGAACCCGACTGTCATTCAGCGCAAGTCGCGATCGCGGCCGATTTCGTTTCGACATCATTCACTCCGACCACCGCTATTGCCTTCGATCGACGCGACGGCGAGCAGGTTTTGCACCTCACTCCGAAATATGCAGACGGCGCACGCGACGTGCGCGTGCGCTGGGCCCTGCACGGTGCGGTCGACGCGCCGGTCATCGTTGTGCAGGGCGGCATCTCGGCCGACCGGCACGTTGTGTCCGATCCGGAGCACGCGGGCTGGTGGGATGCGTTGGTCGGCGCCGGCCGCGCGATCGACACGAACCGTTTTCGCGTGCTGTCGATCGACTGGCTTGAGCGCGCCGATCTCGGCGATGCGAGCGCCGTGTCGACCGCTGACCAGGCGGATGCGCTTGCGGCGTTGCTGGCTGCGCTCGATATCGGCCGCATTCACGCCTTCATCGGCGCATCCTATGGTGCGATGGTCGGGCTCGCGTTTGCGGCGCGTCATCCCCGACATGCCAGCCGGCTCGTCGCGATTGCCGGCGCGCATCGCGCCCATCCGCTCAGCGTCGCCCTGCGCAACGTGCAGCGCGAGATCGTGCGTCTGGGCGAACGCTTCGGTGACGCTGCTGCGGGGCTCGATCTCGCGCGCCGACTCGCGATGACCACCTACCGCGGCGAGCGCGAATTTGCCGAACGCTGCACCGCGGCTCCCGTATTCGACGCCGAAGAGGGGCGCCACCATTTCGCCGAGGAAGGTTGGCTCAAGGCCGCCGGCGCGCGTTTCGTGCAGCGATTCAGTGCGCAGCGCTTCCTCGCCCTGTCCGAATCGATTGATCTGCATGCCGTCGCACCAGAAGAGGTGCGTCTGCCGACCACCCTGATCGGCATCGCTTCCGATCGTGTCGTTCCACTCGCGGACCTGTGCGACCTGCAGCGTCGCTGCGGCGCGGCCGCGACCTTGCACGTGATCGATTCGCGCTACGGGCATGACGCATTCCTGAAGGAAGACGTGCAGATCGGCGCGCTGCTGCACGAAGTCCTGAATCCCCTTTGAGCCTGAACGAATTTTGGAGCCTGACATGAGTTCATCGTCCTGTACCCGCGCCGTGCGCGCCGGCATCGAGTCCGACACGCAGCACGGCGCCGTCGTGCCTCCGCTGCACCTGAGCACGAACTACACATTCGAGGGCTTCGGCCGCAAGCGCCAATACGACTATTCGCGCAGCGGCAATCCGACGCGCGATCAATTGGGCTCGGCGCTCGCCGATCTGGAAGAGGGCGCCGGTGCTGTCGTCACCGCGAGCGGCATGGCGGCGGTCGCGCTCGTGCTCGAACTCGTTCCCGCCGGTGGTCTCGTGCTCGCCGCGCACGACTGCTACGGCGGCACCTGGCGTTTGCTTGATGCATGGTCGAAGAAGGGGCGCTTCCGCGTGCTCTTCGCCGACCTCACTGATCATGCGAAGCTGGCCGAGGCGCTCGCGCACAAACCCGATCTGGTCTGGGTCGAAACGCCGTCCAACCCGCTGCTGCGAATCACTGATGTGCGCCGGGTTGCGCAAGCCGCCCGCGCCGTCGGTGCGCGTTGCGTGGTCGACAACACCTTTCTATCGCCGGCATTGCAGCGTCCGCTCACGCTCGGTGCCGACATCGTTGTGCATTCGACGACCAAGTACATCAACGGCCATAGCGACGTCGTCGGTGGCGCGGTGATTGCGAAGGACGCCGATACCGCGCAGCAATTGACCTGGTGGGCGAATTGCCTCGGCCTCACCGGCGCACCTTTCGACAGCTTCCTCACCTTGCGCGGTTTGCGAACGCTCGGTCCACGCCTGCGTGCACATGAGGAAAACGCAGGCTGTATCGCCCACTTGCTGCAGGATCATCCGGCAGTAACGAACGTGTACTGGCCCGGCCTGCCGAGGCATCCTGGTCACGCGCTCGCAGCGCAACAGCAAAGCGGTTTCGGAGCGATGCTGAGTTTCGAACTCGAAGGCGGTCTTGATGCGATCGAGGCCTTCCTCGATGGCCTGCAGTATTTCTCTCTGGCCGAGTCGCTCGGCGGTGTCGAAAGCCTGATCGCGCATCCGGCGACGATGACGCATGCGGCAATGACGCCAGAAGCGCGTCGCACCGCCGGCATCAGCGATGCATTGCTGCGCGTGTCAGTCGGCATCGAAGATGGCGCGGATCTGTGTGCGGATATCGAAGCCGCTCTTGCGCGTGCGCAGGCATTAAAATCCAAACGCAAGGTTCGTGCATGAGAGCGCTGCCGAAATATGTCGCCGCGGCGAACGACACGGCGGTCGTGCTGCTCGGGACCGGCGTCGTCGGTGGCGCGTTGCTGCGCTTGCTTGCAACGCCGTCGGCGTCGGCCGTGTATCTGGTCGGCGCGGCGAATTCGACGCGACAGGTGGTCAACGCACGCGGCATCGTGCCGATCCAGGTGTCCACGGTATTGCAGGCGGCGGCTGTGGGCCGCAATGAAGCCAGCCTGTTGGCCGCGCTCGATGCGAGCGGCGCGGCACATCGAGTGATCGTCGATGCAACCGCGTCGGACGAAACCGCGGCGCGACACCCGGTGTGGCTCGATGCGGGTTATCACGTCGTCAGCGCAAACAAGGCGGCGATCGGCGAAGGCCTCGCGAGCTGGCGCGCGGTGCATCAGGCAAGCGCGCGTGCCGGTGTGGAATACGGCGATGCGGCGACCGTCGGCGCGGGTCTCCCCGTATTGTCGACGCTGCGCCGGCTGCGCGAATGCGGTGATCGCCTGCTCACGCTCGAAGGCGTGTTCTCCGGTTCCCTATCGTGGCTTTTCAACCAGTTTGATGGCAGCGCGCCGTTTTCATCACTGGTGCGAGAAGCGCGCGCGTTCGGCTACACCGAGCCCGACCCGCGCATCGATCTTGGCGGCGCCGATGTCGCGCGCAAATTGCTGATCCTCGCGCGCGCTGCCGGCCACTCGATCGACGCAGTGCAGGTCGAGGTGGAAAGCCTGGTGCCTGCAAACCTCCGCGACGTGAGCGTATCGGCATTTCTTGCGCAACTCGAAGAACTTGACGCCGGGCTCGAAGCGCGGCGCGCGCGCGCCGGAAAGAAGGGGCAGGTGCTGCGCTTTCTCGCCCGCCTCGACGAGCACGGTTGCGCGCGCGTCGGTCTCGCTGAGGTCGAGTTGACCCATCCCTCCGCGCGTCTTGCCGGAACCGACAATCTGTTCGCATTGACCACGCAACGCTATCGCGCGCAACCGCTGGTGATCCAGGGGCCGGGTGCGGGACCGGAAGTTACGGCACAGGCGTTGCTTGGGGATTTGCTGTCGCTGCGATCGCTTGCGTGATTGCTGGACAGTGATGGTGGAAGCTTGATTGCGGGAGCCTCTGCCTGTGGGAGCGGCTTCAGCCGCGATGCTCTTGCGTGGACTGACACCGAACAACACCATCCCCACCCAACCCTCTCCTTGAAGGGGAGGGGTTCTACATCGCTTTGCTTGAAGGTGAGGGTTAAAGCGCGCTGCTTTGAAGCCCTCCTCTTCAAGGGGTGAAGAGGCGCGCTTGCTGACCACCGGTCCGCGCGCCGATGAACGCCCGAAGGCTGTGCCTGAGGGACGCGGTCTTTAGGCGGGGATGGTGTGCCTTGAAGCGAAAGCATCGCGGCTGAAGCCGCTCCCACAGGGTAACGACCGCAACCGCCTCAACAACCGCTACGGCTTGCGAATCTCGATGTCGCCGCTGAAGGTCTCGATCTTTACCTGGCCGTCGCCGCTGCCGTTGGTGGCTTCGAGGCTGCTGCCGGGGCCGTGTTCGGGTTCCTTGACCGCACCGAAATCGCTGCGGATGCTGCCGCTGAAGCTCGACGCGCGCAATCGCGCGGATGCGTCGCCGGGCAGGAACAGATGCACGTCGCCGCTCATCGTCTCCACATCGACGCGCACGCCGCTGTCGGGTTTGCCGCGCAAGGTGATGTCGCCAGACACCGTGCCCGCGTTGATGTCGCGATAGCCGCTGTTTTCCGCGTCGATGTCGCCGGAGACCGTCTCGAGCTTGATCTGGCCATTGAGGCCGTGTGCGTGGATGTTGCCGGAGACCGTTTCCACATGCGTGCGCGTGCTGCTGCCGACGAGGTCGACATTGCCGCTGACGCTGCCGAGTTCGACCTCCTTCGCTCCGCTGTCCAGATGCTGCTTGCCGCTGACACCGTCGACCTTGAGCGAGCGTCCCGCAACGCCGGACAGGTTCACGTCCGCGCTCACGACTTCGATCTTCATCTCGGCGGATTTGGGCACCTTGATCTCGAGCACGGTATCGCCCATGCGCGTGTCCGCGCTCCAGCTGAACCAGCCCTGCTTGTCCGGCGTCTGCACCTTGATCGTGAGGTGATCGCCGCCGCCTTCGACCGCAAGCGCCTTCGCGCCGTCGCCAAGCGTGCCGCTGATCGCGACTTCGGATTTATCCCAGCCACTGACCGTGACGCTGCCCTTGATGTTTGAAACGTCGATGCGCGCGTCGGCGCTCACGGCGCGACTTTCGTTGATCGGCGTGCCGGCGACGACATGGCCGGCCATCAGCAGCCATGCGGCGAACGCCTGAATCGATCGGTGCTCCGGCGATGGGGTTTTCATCGTGCGTACTCCAAGAACTAGCCGGCGTTCGCGCCGAAATGATCGAGTTTCATGCGCCGCGCATTCGTGCGGTTCAACAAGCTGACCAGGAAGACCGCGTCGGGACGCTGTTCCAGCGCCTGCTCGAGCTCGGCATGTGCGGCGTCGAGCACGACGGCGGCACCCACAAGACGCGGATCGCCGCCGGGTGCGCGCGACGAGTTGCGCGTGCCGCGGGCGAATTCGCGCAGTTTCTGCGCCGAAATCGTCGCTGTGTCATCGCCACCCGCTGCGCTGTTGCCTGCCTGCATCGCGAGGTTCTGTTCCGAACTGCGCGTGCCGAGCATGACCGAGCCGGTGACGACCGCCAACAGCAACGCAGCAGCAGCGGCGAGCGGCAGCCAGTTCCGGCGTCGGCGTGTCGTGTGCGCGAGGGCTTCCTCGGCGGCGATGCGCGCGGCGATGCCCGACCACAGGTCATTCTGCGGCGGATGTGGCGTGTTCATCTCACGCAGGCGACGATGGATTTCGAAATCGGTCATGCGGCTTCTCCGAGCATCTTGCGCAGCAGACCGCGCGCCCTATGTAACTGTGCTTTCGACGACCCGACCGCCATGCCAAGTTCGCGGCCGATCTCCTCGTGCTTCCAACCTTCCACATCATGCAACACGAGCACCGCTCGTGCGCGTGGCGGCAACTTGGATACCGCCTGTTCGAGGTCCGCGCGCTCGCCGGCGCAGAAAGGCGTGAGCGGTTCGAATGCGGCTTCGAGCACATCGTTTTCCACGGTCTCTTCCGGATCGCGTGAGCGCAGGTCCATCAGGGCCACATTCACTGCAAGCCGGTGCAGCCAGGTCGAAAACGCACTCTCGAAACGGAAACTGCCGAGTTTCTGCCACGCGCGCACGAAGGCTTCCTGGGTCAGTTCTTCGGCGCGCGCCTGATTCATGCCGCTTAGGCGCCAGACGGCGCCGTGCACGCGGCCCGCATGGCGGCGATAAAGGATTTCGAATGCGCGCATGTCGCCGCCGGCCGCGTTGCGGACCAGATCGTTGTCGGCCGATTCGGTGACGACTTCGGCCCGGGGCACATCGCTCATCGTCAGGGGCATGGCAAGGCAGGTACTCATCTTGCCAGCTTGGATGCCCGAAGGCAGCGCAGGGTTTAGAGCGGCTGCGCTGCCGGGGCTTCTCAGACCAACGGTTCAGACCGCAGCCAGTTTGCGTACTGGCGCAGCGGTCTGGGCCAGTGCTTGCGCGACGCGCTGCTGCTCCGTGCGCAGTTTTGCCGGCATGCGCGCACCGAACGTGTCGAGGTAGTGGCCGATATCCGCGACTTCGTCGGCCCAGGCGTGCATGTCGACTTCGAGCAGGGCATCCAACGCAGCGGCATCGAGATCGAGGCCTTCGAGATCCAGTTCGCGTCGGACCGGCAGGAAGCCGATCGGCGTCTCGACCGCATTCGCGGTTCCCTTGCAGCGGTCGATAATCCATTCGAGCACGCGCAGGTTGTCGCCGAATCCGGGCCAGAGGAACTTGCCGTCGGCGCCCTTGCGGAACCAGTTCACGTGGAAGATTTTCGGCAGCTTGGCGCCGGCCTTGTCGAACGACAGCCAGTGCGCGAAATAGTCGCCGTAGTTGTAACCGCAGAACGGCTTCATCGCCATTGAATCGCGACGCAGCACGCCGACGGCGCCGGTTGCTGCAGCGGTCGTTTCCGAACCCATCGCAGCACCCACCAGAACGCCGTGCGTCCAATCGCGCGCTTCGAACACGAGCGGCACCAGCGACGGGCGACGACCACCGAACACGATCGCCGAGATCGGCACGCCTTGCGCGTCTTCAGCATGCGTCGACCAGCTCGGGCACTGCTTCGCGGATACGGTGAAGCGCGAATTGGGATGCGCGGCGGGACCATTCTCCGGATCGTACGGACGACCCTGCCAATCCGTCACCGGCACGCCGGGCAGACCTTCCCACCACGGCTGGTTGTCTGCGGTGACCGCGACGTTGGTGAAGATCGTGTCGTGCTGGATCGTCGCCAGCGCATTCGGATTGGTCGCCTCGCTGGTGCCGGGTGCGACGCCGAAATAACCCGCTTCCGGATTGATCGCGTATAGGCGTCCGTCTGCGCCGGGTTTCATCCAGCAGATGTCGTCGCCGACGGTCCACACCTTCCAGCCGAGCTCGCGATAACCCTCGGGCGGAATCAGCATCGACAGATTTGTCTTGCCGCACGCCGAGGGGAACGCTGCGGCGATGTAGTGCGTCTCGCCCTTCGGATTCTCGACGCCGACGATGAGCATGTGCTCGGCGAGCCAGCCTTCGCTCTTTGCCTGGAAGCTGCCGATGCGAAGTGCGTGACATTTCTTGCCGAGCAGCGCATTGCCGCCGTAGCCCGAGCCGATCGACTTGATCGCAAGTTCTTCCGGGAAATGCATGATGTAGCGTTTGTTCGGGTCCAGTTCGCCGACCGAATGCAGGCCCTTCACGAAGCTGCCCTCGCGCTCGATGCGTGCAAGGGCGGGCGCACCCATGCGCGTCATGATGCGCATGTTGGCGACCACATACGGCGAATCGGTGATCTCGACGCCGCAGCGCGAGATCGGCGAATCGATCGGGCCCATGCAATACGGGATCACATAGAGCGTGCGGCCCTTCATGCAGCCGGCGAACAGCGCGTCGATCTTTTCGTGCGCCTGGGCCGGCTCCATCCAGTGGTTGTTCGGACCTGCGTCTTCTTCCTTCTTCGTGCAGACCAGGGTCAGGTGCTCGACACGCGCGACATCCGACGGATGCGAGCGATGCAGGTAGCAGTTCGGGTGCGTCTGTGGATTGAGCGGCAGCAAGGTGCCATCGGCAAGCATCTTCGCGGTCAGCGCTGCGCTTTCTGCTTCGGAGCCGTCGCACCAGTGGATCTTGTCGGGTTGGGTCAACCGGGCGACGTCGTCGACCCAGTCATTGAGGCTTTTGAGCTGGCTGGTCATGATTTCCGGGCGCGAACGCCCGCAAGGAAAAGGGAGGATGAAGGCACGGTAGCCGCGCCCCAGCGAGCATGCAAGGCGGGGTGCGACACGCCTGCGGGGGGCCGTGCCACCCGCAACGGCCGCCAGACCGCATGGCATCGCCAATGAAAACGTTGTCATTTTTGGGGCTTGCCTGCGCCGATGGCACAGACAGGCGTCCCGCCCTGTGGCATGCGGGGACCTCGCGCGATGACTCATTGAGTCGGCGCCGAGACAAGGTGCGACAATCCGTCGCGGCGAAGGAACGAATGTGTCGGAGCGACTTCAGACGCGATGGTCTCCTGAGGGTGGGCACCGTCCTCACCCAACGCCCGTGGGGAAACGCCGAAATCTGGTTCAATGTCGCCTGATCGACCTGGCTCGCCTTCAACATTCCCGGCACGCGTCATCTCGTTGAGGTTTGCCCGCGCGCGCTCTTCTTTCCGAACAACGCTGGCTCCATTTCAATCGCGAACCGCATGCACTTTGCAAAATGGTCTGGAGACAGGACGATGCCGAAGAATTTGCAGAAAGCTGAAACCTTCCCTGCATTGCACGTGCGCGGACGCCCGCTCGTGCTGCTCAACGCGTGGGATGCGGGCAGCGCCACAGCCATCGCGAACGGCGGTGCGCCCGCGATCGCGACCGGCAGCTGGTCAGTTGCCGCGGCCAACGGTTACCCCGACGGCGAACAGCTGCCGCTCGAGTTCGCCATCGAAAACTTGCGTCGCATCGTGGCTGCGGTGGCGGTGCCCGTCAGCATCGACCTCGAACGCGGTTATGGCGCGGATGCCGCAGGTGTCGCATCCACCCTTGTTCGCGCGATCGAGGCAGGCGCCATCGGCTGCAATATCGAAGACAGCCTGAGCGACGGATCGCTGCGCGACATCGCCGAGCAGGTCACACGCCTGCGCGCCGCACGCGAAGCCGCCGATGCACACGGCGTGCGCTTCTTCATCAATCTGCGCACGGATGTGTTCTTCCAGAAGGGGGTGCCGCATGACGAAGCGGCAGTCGATCACGCGCTCGAACGCGCACGTGCGTACGCCGATGCGGGTGCCGACGGTTTGTTCGTGCCGGGGCTCGTTGACGCGGCGCTGATCGAGCGGCTGGCCAATGCATCGCCACTACCGGTCAATATCATGGCCGGCTCGGCGACGCCGCCCCTCGATGTGCTCGCACGCTGTGGCGTTGCACGCGTGAGCCATGGCCCAGGACCGTATGCGCAGGCAATGCAGGCGCTTCAAGCGCAGGCGCACGCGATTTACATGCCAGCGTGACGATCGTCATTGCCTCTTCCGCTGGGTAGAGGTTGAAACGCGCAGCGCGGCGGGTGAGGGGAGTGCAGAGCGATGCTCTCCCATCGCCTGCTCGCCCCGCCCTTCTTCCCGGCAGGGGCCGAGCCTGGGCGGCGATAGCGCTGCCGCAGCAATCGCATCATCGAGCGATCGTGGCGCATGACCGCTCGCGCAGAGGAGGTTGCCGGAAGCCGTCCAGAGCCGGATCGGCATTGCGTCCGCGACAGGCAGCTCCCTGCAGATTGATTTGATCCCTGAGCCCGCTCCGTTGCGTAAGTGTAGGCAGGGTGCCGACAACAGCACCTCGCGGTCGCGGCAATTTGCCCACCGCCTGCCAGCGGAGAAGGTCATGAAGCGTAGCCATTCCCTCGTCAGCGGCGTGTTGCTGGCAGCCCTTTGCGCTGCGGCCCCTCATGCGAGCGCGGGCGAGCCGGAAAACATCATTACGCTGACCACGACCGCGGATGTCATGGATGGGTTGGATCACCTCTGTTCGCTGCGCGAGGCGCTGTCGAACGCGAACACCAATGCGCTCTTCAGTCCCGCTGTCGGCGAATGCGCCGCGGGCTCAGCCAGCATGACCGATGTCATCGTGCTCGCCATGTCCGCGACGTATAACCTGAGCATCGCCGGCAGCGGAGACAACCAAGGCGATCTCGACATGCTCGCCCAACCCATGAATGACATCGTTGGCCTGCGAATCCGTCCGGCTGGCGGCAATGGAACGGCCCCGGTTATCCACCAGCAGGTGGCGGGCGAGCGCGTGATCGAATTGCACGGCCCCATTGTCGACCTTGTCGGCTTCGTGGTCTCTGGTGGAAACGTTGACGGCGCGGGTGGCGGCATCCTCAACGATCAGGGCTCGCTTGCGCTCAAGGGCATGGTCGTCACCGGCAATTCCGCCAATGCCGGCGGCGGCATCTACAACGGCGGCGACCTCTCGATCATCGACAGTGACTTCACCAACAATCTCGCCACACTGATCGGTGGCGGCGCGTTGTTCACCGATGCCAACCACTCGATCTCGCTCGACCATTCAAGCCTGATGGCGAACATTGCACCGAGCGGCGGTGGCATCTACAACGTTGACGGCGGCGTCCATATCGGGAACAACAGCAAGATCAGTTCGAACGCGTCCACAGGCGATGGTGGCGGCGTTTACAATGCAGGCAGCGGCATTCTGATCATCAACGACTCGGAATTCTCCAACGACCAAAGCCCCGGTCAGGGCGGCGCGATTTTCAGCTCATCCAGTACGTCGCTGGCGATCTTCCAGTCGGTCTTCATGCTCAACACGGCCGCCAGTGGCGGTGCGATTTGCGTCGGCAGCACGGCCGTACCGCATGTCACCGGTGGCGCGTTCAATCTCAATACCGCAACGAATGACGGTGGTGCCATCAGCGCAAAGTCGGTCGAGATAGCGCAGGCATCGTTCGCGTCGAACATGGCTACGCAAGGTGGCGCCATCTTCACTGTCAATTTCGCCAACGTGTCCAACAGCGCCTTCGTATCCAACTCGGCCGCCAGCGGCGGTGCCATCCATACGCAGCTCCTCACTCTGGACAGCGTCCGCATGATGAGCAACAACGCCACTTTGAAAGGAGGCGGCGCATACGTCACCAACTACGCGAAGATCGACCGCAGCCGCATCGAGAACGGCACGGCGAACGCGGACGGTGCAGGCCTCTGGCTGCACAGCTCCGGCGATTCGACCATCACGCGCACGCTGTTCACCAACAACAACGCCACTAATCAGGGCGGCGGATTGTGGGTCACCGGCCCCGGCACCACGACGATGGGCGACGTCACGATCAGCGACAACACCGCTGGCGCGGGCGGCGGTCTGTACCTCGAGGCATTGGGCAACATGATCGCAACGAACGTCACGCTGGCCAACAATCCAAACGGCAAGGACCTGTACAAATACGGCGATCTGACTTTGCAGAACAGCATCATCAGCACACCCGGCCAGGACAACTGCGTCGCCGCGCTGGACAACCCGGCTATCGTTTCATTCGGACACAACCTGTCCGATGACACCTCGTGCATCGGACTCGACCAGCCGGGCGATCACACCGGCATCAACGTGCTGCTCGATGTACTCGCCGACAACGGTGGCAATACGTTGACCCATGCCTTGCTTTCAGGCAGCCCCGCGATCGATGCAGGTCTCGCGGCTGGCTGCGACAGTCCCGCGGTTGGCGGCGTCGATCAGCGCGGCATCGGTCGCGGGTTTGGCGGCAACTGCGACATTGGCGCTTATGAAATGTCCGACACGATTTTCAAGAACGGCTTTGATTGATCGGAGCAGGCGTCATTGCGCTGGCCGGCATTGACTGCTCGCGTGATGACGACCTTGACCTACCACGCGCGCGGCTTCCTGCTCTGTCAATGTCAATCAGGGGAAGAGGCGAGTGCGCGGGTGGCCGGGGCCGGCAACACGACGAGCGCACCTCCAGCTCAGTCAGCGGTGGAACCGACGTCGTCTGCGTTCCAGACCTCGGGGGATCCGCCGCACCCTGCATTCACCCGTGCAACGTAGCGGGTCGGCTCCAGCGAGGGGCCCCACCTCACAGCGTGTGCCAGAGGATGACGACGCCGTAGAGGTGGATCAAGCCAATGACCAGGCAGATGCTCGACGACACCAGCCAGAACTTCAGTGAGTTCTCCGGGAACGCTGGTTTCAGCAGGGGAAACGCGATGGCGCGGCAAAGATACACGGCGCAGATGGCGGGCAGCACAAGGCGGCTGAGGGGCAAGCGGCCGATGACGCCTGCCGCGCCGAGCGCGTAGGCAGCCCACAGCAAAAGCACACCCGAAATCGCCAGCGTCATCAACGCAGGTTGAGCCTTGCCTGCTTCGGCGGCCCGAGCCATACGCTCGCCGGCGCCCATGAACCGATACGCCGGTGCTCCGAAGGCAATGCATGCAAGGTGAGCGCACGCAGCGGCAGCGCTCAGCGACGCGCCGATAACCAGAGCTTGAGCACCAGGGTTGAGCATAGGCGTGGGAGAGGCCTGACAAGCGGGTGGAAAAGAGACTTGACGGAAATCCGCAGGATTTCACGCAGGCTGGATCCGAAGCGCCTTGTCGGTGTGACTGAGCTCGATGGAAGGATTGGACAGCACGCTCATCGATGGTCAGCCGATTGTTTTGGCGGCAATGGCCTCGACCTCGACATGCCACGCGGGATCAGCGAGCTGCGACACGAACACTGCCGTAGACGCAGGCCGATGAGCGCCGAAGAAACGGGCTCTGGCGGCGCGAACCGCCCCAAAGTCCTGCCCCGCGACGACAAACAGGGTCAGCTTGACCAGCGCGCTGACCTCCAGCCCATGAGCGGCAAGCAGCGCTTGGATATTTGCGAAGATCTGCTCGGCCTGCTCGGAAATGGAGGCCGCAAGTGAGCCGTCTGGACGTACGCCCACCTGGCCGGAAAGAAAGATGAGCTCGGTGCCGGCGGATACGACGGCTGAGTGACTGTAGGCGCCACCCGGGGCGTGCACAGTGGGCGGATTCAGGAAGGCGATCATGGGCAAGAAACTCCGGGGCGGTGACTGATCGTTAAAGCGGCGCGATGTGTGAAGTGGCTGCTTGGGCGCACTGAAGTTTGACAGGGGCTGGGTAACCCGGCTTGTCAGGACATGTCAGCTCGATTGAAAAATTAGAGCGCATTTTGCGGCTGCAGGAGCTTCGCAAAGTGTGAGGCGACCTTGGTCAGAAGGCTGTCCGGGCAGTCGGGATCGTCGACAAAAAACCAGAAATCACCGTATTGATGGTTGACGCTGAATTTGTAGCCCTTGTATCGAAAATCGAGCCAGGAGCCAGCGATGAGGCCGGGCAGATATCCCCTGGGAATGGCGCCAACCAGGGTGAATACCGAGAACAGAAGTCGCAACGGCGATTGCGTTTGGGGCAGCAGCGCGAAGTGGCGAGAGCCGTCGTGCATTCGTTCATCGAGCAGCTCGACACTTCTCACGCGTGCAAACAAGCCCGAAAAAGAATGGCCGCGATCATGCTCGCAAGAAGCGAGGCGATCAAGGGAGCCGAAGAGGGCTTGATACGAGGTGGTGGAAATGACTACGCGATTGCCGCCGGTTGAGCGGCAAGCGCGGCGGGTGCCTGTCTTGTTCGAGCATGCAATCGGTTTTGTGATGGATGCGCTGCCCTGTACCTGTTCGATGCGCGCTATCCCAATGAGCCGACAATGCCACCTTGGTGCAAGCGCCGGCAATGCTCCTCAGCCCGCGCTGCCGGCCTGTTCGCAACGCATGGTCAGTTCCGCGCACTATGAAACGCGCGTCCCGCGATAGCGTGCCCTTCATCGCCTTGATCGGCTATCCCAAGCGCATTTCATCACGATCGAAAATTTCTTCGGGCACGCGCGCGATGCCACCGCGCAGACGTTCCCATGCATCTCGCGGGAGGCTGCGAGCAAAATAGCGACACGTGAATCGGAAGGTTGCAGCCTCGATCGCGAGTGCTGGCAACTGGCTACAACCCGCGAATGCGGCAGGCTGCGAGGACCAGGCCGAATCCGATAATCCATAGCCACGGCGCAGCTGCGCCAATGGCAATGACACCGAATTGAGAAGCAAGTGCAAGCACGTAGAGCACAAGCGAGATGACCCACACCATCATGGTCGGAGCCTTACCTGAATTGCGCATGTCGTGCCCTGGCCTTTGCTGAGTGAGAAAAAGGTTTGTGCTGAAACCCGATGAGGCTGTGGAATAGCTGGCCCGATCTTGCTCGCAAGACACGAGACAAGCAAGGAACCGGGTGACGGCGTCATACCAGATCGTGGACAAGTTTCCGAGCTGGTTGCCGGATCCTGCACTGGCCTGCTTGCAGCTTCTGATTCATCGACAAGCCTGCGTCAGCCACGCAGCATGGCATTGCCGTTTCATTTCATCGTCAATGTGCACCGTTCGACAACGGACCAGTTCACGGCGGAGAGAGACGGACGGACCCGATGGTCCCGACGCGGGCGCGCCCGTGGAATCCGCCGCCCTTGTTGGAAATGACTGTGATTACCCGGATTGCGACAGCCAAGGCCAACTTGCGCGAATGATTGCATAGACCCCGGCTACGCCGAATCCGACCGCGGTGAAAACATACGCGCGAATCAGTGCGATTTGCTCCGCCGCTGTTACGTAAACGATTCTTCCGTGATTGACGGTCATGGCGATAGTGCGGCCCAACTCTGGCCTTGCTTCAATGGGCATGTCTCGCCGATAGGTGTGGCGAAGGTAGCCCAAACAAAAAAGTGGGCAGACCGCTGCCAACGCCAAAAGTGTTTCAAACCAATACCGCCCTGGCTTCGAGCTGAACAGTGCGCGCAGATTCATGTCATCCGCAACCATTGCCAGTCGGTTGCGAAGCGAGATGAAATCCAGTCTCTCACTTATCCCACTGCATCGCCTGAGCGATGCGCAATCCACGCGCCGATCAGCGCCGATGCGTACGGAATCGCCTGCGCGGCAAGGATCGTGATCCACAGCCGGCCTTCCATGTAGTTGATGCCGCTGGAATTGATCATGCCGACGACGCAGGCGACGAGGGCGAGGAAGAGCAGCAGTTCCTCGCTCACCGCAGTGAACGGGTTTGGCTTGGCGCCGATGCGGCGACTCTTCGCGGTGCGGATGAATTCGCCTTTCTTGCGCGACAGGCCTTCGAAGATGCCGCGCGCGATCGCGTGCGACAGGCCCATGCTCGCGACTGACGCGGAAATCGTGTCCTTCCACGAACACGGCACGCGCACGCGATACAAGATGATGCCGAAAGCGGCCTTGAAGACGAAGAAGCCGATCAGCGGCACCAGGAACAGGTACATCGGCAAGGTGAAGTACTTCGGTGCGAGCACCATGCCGAGCGTCCACAGCATCGCCATCAGCGTGAACACGAGATGCAGTGCGTCGCCGAACCAGGAAAACCAGCCGGTGAGGAAGTGAAAGCGCTGGCCGCGGGTCAGTGTGGAGGTCTTGGAGACCATCCAGCCCAGGCGCGCCTTCATGATCTGCATCGCGCCGAAGGCCCAGCGGTAGCGCTGAGATTTGTACGCCTTGAAGTCGGCAGGAGTCAGGCCTTTGCCCATCAGTTCGTCGACATAGACGAGTTCGTAGCCGGCCTTCATCAGGCGCAGGCCGAGTTCGGCGTCTTCGCAGATCGTCCACTCCGACCATGCGCCGGTGTTTTCCAGCACGTCCTTGCGCACCATCGTCATGGTGCCGTGCTGGATGATCGCGTTGCGCTCGTTGCGATGATGCATGCCGATGCGGAAGAAGCCGTCGTATTCCCAGTTCGTCATGCGCCGAAACGCGTTGTGCTCCCAGTCGCGATGTGCCTGCGGACACTGCACCACCGCGACCTTGGGATCGACGAAATAGCCGGTCAGTGCGCGCAGCCAGTCGCTGCGCACTTCGTAGTCGGCATCGACGACGGCGACGACCTCGGCACGCGGATCGGTTTCCTTGAGACCGAAGTTCAACGCACCGGCCTTGAAGCCCGGCCATGGCTCGAGGTGATAGAAGCGGAACCTCGCGCCGAGCTTCGCGCAATACGCTTCTACCGGCTTCCACACGTCCGGGTTCCTGGTGTTGTTGTCGAGCACGAGTACTTCGTAGTTCTCGTAGTCGAGCGCCGCGAGCGAATCGAGCGTGAGCATCACCATCTCGGGCGGCTCGTTGTAGCAGGCGAGATGGATCGACACGAACGGCTGCGGATCGCCGTCCGCCGGCGACAGCAGTTTGAACTCCCGCAGCCAGTGAGGGCGCCACAGCACTTCGGTGAACTCGAAGCCGTTGATGAGCAGGATCAGGATGATCGCGAGCTGTGCCGGGAACAGCAGCACCAGCATCGCCCAGTCGAACGGATCGAGGTAGAAGTCGTAGGGCAGGGTCGCCATCCACACCAGGATCGATGCGGACAACTGGATCAGCGTCAGGAAAAACGCGAGGCCCATCGCGCGGAAGCGGATGAAGTAGCGCGCAAACCAGAACATCGGGAGCAGTGCGAGCAGGGACGCAAGGCCCGCTTTCCAAGGCCAGATCGGATCCTCGATCACGGTGCCCGTGAACGCGAACTTCGGCTCGCGGGCCGCATTGAACACGCCCCAGTACGCTTCGACGCGGCCGGCGAGCACTTCCTTCCACGGCTGGTCGATCGCCTCCATCACGTAATAGTCGATCTTGTTGCCGGCCGCGACGTTGAACCAGTCGCGCAGGAAATGCGCTTCGTCGGCGAGCGAAGCCTGCGCATACTCCTTGCGATCGCCGTTCGATGGCCAGCCGACCTCGCCGATGACAATGGGTTTGTCCGGGAAAAGTTTCTGCAGCTCGCGGTATTGGCCGAGCACGAAGCCCACCGCGTTCTTGCGTGCAACTCTTTCCCAGTACGGCAGGATGTGCACCGTGATGAAGTCGACGTGCTGCGCCAGTTCGGGATGGCGCTGCCAAGTGTCCAGCGGTTCGGCGGTCGAGACCGGAATCTTCAGTTGCGCTCGCGCGCGATCGAGATAGGAGATCAATGCGGTGACACCGATGTCGCCACGCAGGATCACCTCGTTGCCGACGATCGCGCGGTCGATATTGTCGTTCTTGCG